>JADJXH010000004.1:326108-652217 GCA_016715895.1 Flavobacteriales bacterium
GTGCAGGATCCCACGGCCACGCCGTTGACCACCACCACCTATGTGCTGGCCGTCACGGACACCATCAGTGGATGCGTGCTGACGGAGGACATTGACATCACGGTGAGCACGGCCTACGTGGTGGAGGCCACCCCGGACACCTCGCTCTGCGATCCGGTGGGCTTCGTCCTTGACGTGCAGCACAACGTGCCGGGGGCCATCATCAGCTGGACCCCGACGAACCAGCTCGTGGGGGCCAACACCGCGAACCCGGTGATCACGTTCGACTCCACCGCCCAGTACATCGTGGTGGTGCAGGATGCCCTAGGCTGTTCGGCCCGTGACACGGTGAACATCAACGTTCCTTTCGACGACCTCACCTTCATCTCCGACTCGTCGCTGTGCGCGGGCCAGAGCATGGTGATCGATGCAGGATACCCGGGCAGCACGTATGCCTGGAGCACCACCGCCACCACACAGAGCATCACCGTCTCCGCAGCGGGCGCCTACACCGTGGTCATCACCGACACGCTCGGCTGCCAGGCCACCTTCACCACCAACGTGACGGTGGACCCCCTGCCGGTGATCGTCCTCGGGCCTGACACCTCGCTGTGCATCGGACAGAACTGGACCCTGGACGCCGGCAACCCGGGCAGCCAGTACCTGTGGAACACCACGGCCGTCACGCAGGCCATCACGGTGAGCACGAACGACCTGTACTGGGTCGAGGTGACGGATGGGAACGATTGTGTGAACACCGACAGCATCAACGTCGTGTTCGACCCGCTGCCGGTGATCGACCTGCGCGACACCACGGTGTGCATCAGCGAGACGATCACGCTGGACGCGGGCAACGCGGGCAGCAGCTACCTCTGGAGCACGGGTGAGACCACCCAGGCCATCCAGGTGGACAGCGTGAGCGCGACCTACTCGGTGGTGGTGACCACGCCCACCTGGTGCGTCGATTCCGCCGATGCGGTGATCGACATCATCCCCTTCCCCATCGTGGACCTTGGTCCGGACACGGCGCTGTGCGACACCGACACCATGGACCTGAACGCGGGCAACCCCGGCCAGGCCTACATCTGGAGCAACGGCGCCCTGACGCAGACGACCTTCGTCACCACCACGCAACAGGTGTGGGTGGACGTGTTCAACGGGTATTGCACCACGCGCGACACCGTGGAGGTGGTCTTCAACCCCCTGCCGAACATCATCACCGAGGAGGAGCAGGTGATCTGCCTGGACCACTGGCCGAAGAAAACCCTCCTGGATGCCGGAAACCCCGGTTGCACCTACCTGTGGAGCACCGACGAGGAGACACAGACCATCGAGGTGAACACCTACGGCTGGTACATCGTGGACATCACCACCCCGCTGAACTGCACCATCACCGACTCGATCGAAGTGGTGGAGTACTGCCCTCCGCAGTGCTTCGTGCCGAACAGCTTCACGCCGGACGGTGACGGGGTGAACGACCTGTTCATGCCGAGCGGCTACAACATCGCCACCATGGAGATGAAGATCTTCGACCGGTGGGGCGAGGAGATCTTCGCCGGCAAGGATGCGGAAGTGGGATGGGATGGCAAGCGCAACGGCACGGACGTCCAGGACGGCGTGTATGTGTGGAAGCTGAAGTACCGCTTCATCGAGGACGTGAACGGCATGATCGGCGCGGAGAAGGAGAGCGTGGGCCATGTGACCCTGATCCGCTGACGACGGGCGACCGTTGCTGCGAAGGGCCGGGGTTCTCCCGGCCCTTCGCCGTTCCAGGCCGGGAACCTTGACGGGTGGATCCCGTATGCACGGCGCGAACCACCCCGCTCTTCGGTGGACATGACCGCCCGAACCCCCTTCCTGCACATGCGCCCGGCACTGGTCGTCGGCCTTGTCGTCCTGTGCCTGAGCAGTGCATCGGCCCAGGTCAACGGCCCGATGCCGACCCTCGGCACGGACCTGTGGACCGGCTTCATGCAGAACGCCTATGGTGCCCAGGAGACGCGGTTGTACATCAGCGCGCCCTCCGCCACCACTGGCACGGTGAGCATTCCCCAGACCGGCTGGAGCCAGGCCTTCAGTGTTCCGGCGAACGGGGTCGTGCAGGTGAACGTCCCCAACACCGCCGAACATGTCGGTTCCGAAACAGTGACCGGAAAAGGGGTCCGGATCCAGGCGGTCGCACCCGTGGCCGTCACCGCGGTGAGCTACCAGAGCTACACCCATGATGGCACCCAGGTGCTTCCGGTGGAAGCGCTGGGCACCGACTACTTCGCCGAGGCCTACCGCGGCCTCCCCGGGTTCAACGAATTCTACAAGAGCGAGCTGCTCATCGTGGCCACCACCGATGACACGGAAGTGGAGATCACCCCCAGCGTGAACACCGCCGGGGGGCGGCCCGCAGGCGTCCCCTTCACGGTGATGCTCGACGAGGGCCAGAGCTATCAGGTGCAATCGGCCCTGTCGTCGCTGGACCTCACGGGCACGCGCGTCCGGGCCACAGCGGCGAGCGGTCCCTGCCGTCCCTTCGTGGTGCTCAGCGGGAGCATGTGCGCCAATGTGCCGGTGGGCTGCCCGGCCTGCGACCACGTGGTGGAGCAGATGCTCC
Organism: Flavobacteriales bacterium; assembly: GCA_016715895.1. Classification (NCBI taxonomy): domain Bacteria; kingdom Pseudomonadati; phylum Bacteroidota; class Flavobacteriia; order Flavobacteriales; species Flavobacteriales bacterium. The sequence continues at coordinate 328,693 of JADJXH010000004.1, forward strand.
CACTGGAGCGCTGGGGCACCTCGTTCAAGACCTTCCTGCCCGGCGGGATCTCCAATGCGACCGTGCGCGTCCTTGCCGGCCAGAACGGCACCAGCGTCACCGTGAACGGAGGCGCGCCCATCTCCCTGAACGCCGGCCAGGCCCACGAACTGAACGGACTTGCAGGCACCGCGTGCATCAACGCGTCGGCGCCCGTCTCGGTGGTCGTCATCTATGAAGGGTACAACTGCGCCAACGCGGGCGACCCCTCGATGGTGGTGATCGAACCGGACGACCGCACGACCACCTCCACCACCTTCAGCACGGTGAGTTCGCCGCAGATCACCGGCCACCGGGTGGAACTGGTGGTGCCCACCGCCGTGGTGGGCCAGGTGGCCGTGGATGGCACAGCCGTGCCGGCCGGCAGCTTCACGGCCTTCGCCACGTGCCCCACCTGGTCGCATGCCAGCCGCACGATCACCTCGGGCACGCACCGCGTCACCGCTCCGCAGGGCATCCATGTGTACGCCACCGGCTTCGGCACGGGCGAGAGCTATGCGTTCAACGCCAACGCCACCGAGGTACCGGTGGTGGTGCAGGACTCGCTGCTGTGCGTGAACGGGCCGGTGACGTTGACCTCGCCCGAGCCCATGGACAACCCGCAGTGGGAGGCCGCCAGCACACCGGGGGTGGTGCTCGCCAACGGGCTGAGCTACTCGTTCACACCCACCACCAACGACACGTACACGGTCTCCGGCACGGCACCGGGATCCACCTGTCCCCTGGAGTTCACGTTCCATGTCGGCATCCAGGTGCCCGTGACGGTGGAGGCCACGGCCAACGGAGGGAACGCGGCCCAGATCTGCCAGTACCAGCCCGTGCAGCTCGGCACCACGCCGAACCTCGACCCCAATGCCTATGCGCTGAACTGGACACCGGCGGCCGTGGTGAGCGACCCCACCATCCCCGACCCGGTGGCCTATCCGATGACCACCACGTGGTTCAAGCTGAACGTGACCAGCCCACTGGGCTGCGGCAGCGCCACCGACAGTGTGCTCGTTCAGGTGACACCGAACACGGTGCACAGTGTGGAGGCCATCACGGCCGACAGCATCATCTGCCTGGGGGACGCGGTGCAACTGGGCACCCGCACGCAGCGGATGATCGGCTTCGACCCGTTGGACAACACCACCTCGGCGATGTGGGCCCAGGTGCAGGGCGGTGGCGTGAGCGGCACCTGTGGGGCGGTCAACGGCAACGCGCTCCTGTTCAATGGAACGGGCACGCGGCAGGCACGCACCACCCCCGCCAACGTGCCCCAGGGCGGCACCCTGATGTTCAGCCTGTGGATCTCGGGCGGCACGGCACCCTGTGACGGTGCCGAACCCGGGGAGGACGTGGTGGTGGAATACAGCTTGAACGGGGTGGCCTGGACGGTGATCCAGACCTTGAACGAGTCGCAATACCCGGCCTTCACCCCGCTCACCCTGGCCATCCCGCCCGCCGCATGGTCCGCCGCCACGCACTTCCGCTGGCGCCAGCTGGCCAACAGCGGTGCCGCGCAGGATGTGTGGGCACTGGACAACGTGACGCTCACCCGGGTGGACAACACCGGGGTGCCGCTCCTGTGGTCGCCTGGCGCCACGCTGAACGATCCGACGAGCGCGAGCCCGGTGGCCACACCCCTGGCCGACACCTGGTACACCGTGGAGGCCACCAGCGGAACGGGATGCACGGTCAGCGATCCGGTGTTCGTCCAAGTGGCCCCGGCCTTCACCATCAACGCCGGGAATGACGTGCTGCTCTGCGGCGGCGGACAGATCCAGCTGCAGGCCACCGCCAGTTCCGGCCAGGGCATCCAATGGAGCTGGGCCCCGAACAACGGAAGCCTGAACAGCACGACCATCGCTGCGCCCATGGCCAGCCCCACCGCCACCACGACCTACACCGCCACGGCCACCAGCAGCATCGGATGCACGGCGAGCGATGCGGTGACCGTGACGATGGGGCCCCAATTGGGCCTCAGCCTCAGCGCCAGTGACCTCACGCTGTGCCAGGGGGAGAGCAGCCAGTTGAACGCCGTGATGCAGGGCACAGGGACCTTGCAGCTCCTCTGGAACAACGCCGGCAGCCTCAGCAGCGCCACCGCCCCGAACCCTGTGGCCACGCCAAGCGGGACGACCACCTACACGGCCACCCTCACGGACACGCAGACCGGCTGCAGCACCCAGGCCTCGATCACGATCGCGGTGACCACCGCGTACAGCATCGCGGCCACGGAGGACACCACCCTGTGCAACGCACTGGGCTTCCAGCTCGATGTGCAGCACAACGTGCCCGCACCGTTCACCATCGCGTGGACCCCGGCCGCCCTCCTGAACTCAGGGAGCATCGCATCCCCCACGGTGATGGCCGACACCACGATGCTCTTCGAGGTGACGATCACCGATGCGAACGGCTGCTCGGTGACGGATTCCGTGCGCATCACCGATGCGTTCGACAGCATGGTGAACCCGGTGAACATCGCGGGATGCGTCGGCCAGAACGTGGTGCTGGACGCCGGGTTCCCCGGAAGCACCTACGTCTGGGCGCACGGCCCGACCACGCAGACGGTCACGGTGACCGCCAGCGGCACGTACGTGGTGGAGATCACGGACGCCCAGGGCTGCCAGACCACCAAGACCTTCAACGTCGCGCTGAACGCCTTGCCAGCGCTCGACCTGGGGCCTGACAGCCTGCTCTGCGGGGTCACCGCGTTCACCATCCAGGCCAACAGCCCGGGCAGCACTGTGGTGTGGGGCAATGGCAGCACGGGGCAGCAGTTCCAAGCGACGGGCAGCGGCACCTACACCGCCACCGCCACCAGCGCACAAGGATGCGTGAGCACGGACGCGGTGACCCTCACCTTCGCGCCGATGCCGATCGACGCATTGCAGGACATCACGGCCTGCTCCACCACTTCGGTGACGCTCGACGCGGGCAACCCCGGGAGCTCCTACCTGTGGAACACGAACGCGACCGGCCAGTCGATCCCGGTGACCACGAGCGGCACGTACAGTGTGCTTGTGACCGATCCCCAGGGCTGCAGCGCCACGTTCGATGCCCAGGTCGTTCTGGTGGAACCGCCTGTGGTCGACCTGGGACCCGACACCACGGTTTGCACCGGTCCGGGTGTCGTGCTGGACGCCGGCAACCCGGGCAGCACCTACCTGTGGAGCACCGGCGCCACGGGACAGACCATCAGCCCCTCGCAGAGCGGCCTCTACGGGGTCCTGGTCAGCAACTCCGTCTGCCAGGCGTCGGACAGCGTGATGCTCACCGTGCTTCCCGGGCCGGTGGACGGACCGATCGACGCCACCGCGTGCACCGGCGAACCCGTGCTGCTCGACGCCGGCAACCCCGGAAGCACCTACGCCTGGAGCACCGGGGCGACCACACGGACCATCACAGCTGCCACGGCGGGAACGTACACCGTGCTGGTGACCACGGCGCAGGGCTGCACCGGTTCCTTTGATGCCGCGGTGACCTTCGTCCCCTGGCCCGTCGTGGACCTGGGACCGGACACGGCCCTGTGCCAGGGCGATGTGCTGACCCTGGATGCAGGCAACCCCGGCGCAGCGTACACCTGGAGCACGGGCGCCACTGCACGCACCATCGACGTGGTGCAGAACGGCACATACAGCGTCACCGTGGACAACGGATACTGCAGCGTGAGCGACGCCGTGGTGACCGGTTTCAATCCGCGTCCCAGCAGCATGCCCGTGCACCAGATCTTCACCTGCCTGGACGAGGAGCCGCATTTCGTGGTGATCGATGCCGGCAATCCGGGCTCGCGCTTCGACTGGAGTTCGGGGGAGACCGCACAGATCATCCTTGCCGGCGCGTACGGCTGGTACTTCGTCGACATCACCAACACGTTCAACTGCGGTCTGCGCGACTCGGTGAAGGTGAACGAGTTCTGCCCGGCGAGCATCTATGTGCCCAACACCTTCACCCCCAACGCCGATGGCATCAACGACACCTGGGGGCCGGTGGGCAAGAACGTGGCCACGATGGAACTGATCGTGTTCGACCGCTGGGGTGGAGTGCTTTGGCAGACCAACAGCCCCACCGACCAATGGGACGGCACCGCACATGGTGCGGAGGTCCCCAACGAGGTCTATGTGTGGAAGATGCGCTACCGCTTCGTGGACGACGAGCAGGGTGGCGTGGGCATGGAACAGGAGCGCATGGGGCACGTGACGGTCATGCGCTGACCCGATCAGAGGCGCAGCTCGAACGCATCGGCCTCCAGGGCCACCGGGAACTTCGCCCGGAAGTCCTCCAGCTCCGCACGATCCAGGATGGCGGTCACCAGGCCCTCCTGGGAGGGCTCCACAGCGGCCACCGCGGCCCCACGGGGACCGATCACCACACTGTCGCCGCTGTAGTGGATGCCCTTGCCGTCCATGCCCACTCGGTTGACCCCGGCCACGTAGCACTGGTTCTCGATGGCGCGTGCGATGAGCAACTGGCTCCACGGATAGCGCCGCGCCTCCGGCCAGTTCGCGACGTACAGGATGGCATCGTAGTCGCCGCGGTTGCGCGCGAACACCGGGAAGCGCAGGTCGAAGCAGATCTGCAGCAACAGCCGCCATCCCTGCCACTCCACCACCACCCGCTCACGGCCCGGGCTGTAGTGGTCCGTCTCGTTCGCGAAGCGGAAGAGGTGCCGCTTGTCATACACGGTGACCTGCCCGTCGGGCTTCACGAAGAGCCCGCGGTTGAAGCGGTGGCCGCCCTCGGCAATGATCACGCTCCCATAGAGGGCCGCATCCAGCGCGGCGGCCTGCGTTCGCATCCACTCCACGGTCGGACCATTCAAGGCCTCCGCGAGTTCATGGCTGCGCATGCTGAAGCCCGTTGTGAACATTTCCGGCAGCACGACGAGGTCGGTCGTGCCTTTCGATCCAGCGAGTTTATCGCTGAACATCGCCCGGTTCGCGGCCGCATCCTCCCAATGGAGCATGCTTTGCACCAACGTCATCCTCAGATCCCGCATAGCTTCTCGATCGCTGCGTCCAAGGTAGCGTCCTGCTTGGCGAAGCAGAAGCGCAGCAGTCGTTGACCGGGCGGAGGCTCCTGGTAGAAGGGAGAAAGCGGGATCGTCGCCACCCCGAACTCCCTCGCCACGCGTTCGGCAAAGGCCCGATCGCCCTCGTCGCTGATGGCACTGTAATCGGCCGTCTGGAAGTACGAGCCCTCGCAGGGCAGCAGCGTGAACCGCGAGTTCCTCATGCCGGCCACGAAGCGATCCCGCTTGGCCTGGTAGAAGGCCGAGACCTGCTCGTAATGCGCGGGCTCCTGCATGTAGGCCGCCAAGGCATGCTGCATCGGTGTGTTCGCGCTGAACACGTTGAACTGGTGCACCTTGCGGAACTCAGCCATCAGGGCCTTCGGGGCCAGGGCATAGCCCATCTTCCAGCCGGTGGCGTGGAACACCTTGCCGAAGCTGAAGATCACAAAGGCGCGTTCGCGCAGCTCCGGGTAGTTGATCGCGGAAGCGTGGGGCTCGCCATCGAAGACCAAGTGCTCGTAAACCTCGTCGCTCAGCAGCAGGATGTCGGTGCCGCGCAGCAGGTCGGCGATCCGCCGCATGTCCGCATCGCGCAGGATGGTGCCTGCCGGGTTGTGCGGCGTGTTGATCATCAGCATGCGGGTGCGGGGCGTGATGGCCGCCTTCACCGCTCCCGCATCGAACTTCATGTCCGCACCCAGGCGCACATGCACCGGCCTGCCGCCGAACAGCTCCACCGTGGGCGCGTAGCAGTCATAGGCAGGATCGATGATGATCACCTCATCGCCGGGATGGACGACCGCCCCCAGGGCCGTGAAGATGGCCTGGGTACCGCCCGCTGTCACCGTCACCTCCGTGTCGGGATCATAGTTGAAGCCGTACAGCCGCTTCACCTTGACCGCGATGGCCTCCCGCAAGGCCGGCAGACCCGGCATGGGCGCGTACTGGTTGTGCCCGGCCCGCATGGCCTTGTCCACCAACTCGATGAGCCTGCTGTCGATGGGGAAGTCGGGGAAGCCCTGGCTCAGGTTGATGGCGCCGCACTCCTGCGCGAGCTTGCTCATCACCGTGAAGATGGTGGTGCCGACGTGGGGGAGCTTGCTGGTCAACCGCATGCTCGGCTAAGCTAAATGGACGCGGGTCCGAGTTCACCACGGGCCATAGATAGGGAACAAGAAAGGCCGTCGATGACGGCCTTTCCAGTAGTTCATCAGTGATCTTTCACTCCTTCGTCACGCTCGCCGCCAGGTATTCCCTGTTCATGCGGGCGATGTGCTCCAAGCTGATGCCCTTGGGGCATTCCACCTCGCAGGCGCCGGTGTTGCTGCAGTTGCCGAAGCCCTCCTTGTCCATCTGGTCCACCATGGCCAGCACGCGGCGCTTGGCCTCGGGACGACCCTGGGGCAGCAGGGCGAACTGGCTCACCTTGGCGGCCACGAAGAGCATGGCGCTGCCGTTGGGGCAGGTGGCCACGCAGGCCCCACAGCCGATGCAGGTAGCGGCGTCGAAGGCCTTATCGGCATCATCCTTCGGGATGGGCACCGCGTTGCCGTCCACCAGGTTCCCGCTGGTGTTCACACTGACGAAACCGCCGGCGGCCTGGATGCGATCGAAGGACCCGCGGTTCACGGCCAGGTCCTTGATCACGGGGAAGGCCGCGCTGCGCCAAGGCTCGATGAATATGGTGTCCCCATCCTTGAACTTGCGCATGTGCAACTGGCAGGTGGTGATGCCGCGGCCCGGGCCGTGGGGTTCACCATTGATGAACAGGCTGCACATGCCACAGATGCCCTCGCGGCAGTCGTGGTCGAAGGCGACCGGGTCCTTGCCCTCGCGGATCAGCTGGTCGTTCAGCACGTCCAGCATCTCCAGGAAGGACATGTCCTCGGACACGTCGTTCACGGGATAGGTCTCCATGCGGCCCTTGTCGTTGGGACCGTTCTGGCGCCAGATCTTCAGTGTCAGTTTCATGGTGAATGGTCAATGGTGAATGGCGAATGGGCAGGCCTCATCTGCCATCACGGTCCTTGCGAAGTGATTCGTAACGGGCCTCGATCTTCACGATCATTTTGTTCAACATCCGCGCTATCGAGGTGAGGCGAGATGTGATCGGCGTAGGGTCCAAGCGGAGCTTGCGGTATAGCCGACGAGCAAGTTCCAGATGTGTTTCGAGCTCGTACAGTGAACCACGCGTGATCCGGAGGTAACTGAGCAGTTGGCGATCACTACTGGTGCCGCGGCCCCATCCTTCTGCGATGTTGGCAGGCATGGAAACCGCCGCCCGGCACATTTGGCTGACCAGGCCGAAACGCTCCTCGTTGGGCAGCAGCGCCGCGAACTCATACACCATCTCTGTGGTGTCCATGGAGTGTTGCCAGATGATGAGGTCACGGTAGCTGCTGATGGACCCATAGGGCTCGTTCGGCTCCTCCACGCAGAGTTCATTGAAGGCATCCAATCGTTCCTGGCTCATGTCAGCTCCGGGTATTTCCCATTCACCATTGACCTTTCGCCATTCACCTACTTGTAGCTCCGCTGCGTCAGTTTCACCTCCTCGAAGGTCAGCGGCTCCTTGTGCAGCTCGGCCTTGCCGGCCTCGCCCAGCCACTCCCAGGCGGCCACGTAGGCGAAGTTGGCGTCGTCGCGCTTGGCCTCGCCCTGCTGCGGCCCCTCCATCTCCTGGTACTCCTCGCGGAAATGGCCGCCACAACTCTCGTTGCGGTGCAGTGCATCCATGCACATCAGCTCACCCAGCTCCAGGAAGTCGGCCACGCGACCGGCCTTCTCCAGTTCCTGGTTGAACTCGTCGGCCTTGCCGGGTACGCGCACATCCTTCCAGAACTCTTCACGGATCTGGCGGATCTCCTGGATGGCCTCCTTCAGGCCCTGCTCGTTGCGCGCCATGCCGCACTTGTCCCACATCACCTTGCCCAGTCGGCGGTGGAACTCATCCACCGGCTTGGTGCCCTTGTTGTTGATGAAGTGGTTGATGCGGTCGGTCACCTCCTTCTCGGCGGCGTCGAACTCGGGACGCTTGGTGTCGATGGGGCCGGTGCGGATGTCGTCGGCCAGGTAATCGCCCACGGTGTAGGGGATCACGAAGTAGCCGTCGGCCAGGCCCTGCATCAGCGCTGAGGCACCGAGGCGATTGGCGCCGTGGTCGCTGAAGTTGGCCTCGCCCAGCGCGAAGAGGCCCGGTACGGTGGTCTGCAGGTTGTAATCCACCCACAGGCCGCCCATGGTGTAGTGCACGGCGGGGTAGATCTTCATCGGCTCCTTATAGGGGTTCTCGCCGACGATGTTCTCGTACATGTCGAAGAGGTTCCCGTACTTCTCGCTCACGACCGCCTCGCCCAGCTCGCGGATCTTCTCCTTGCTGGGGTTCTCCAGCTTCAGGATGTTCGCCTGGAGCTTGCCGTAGCGCTCGATGGCCGCGCTGAAGTCCAGGTAAACGGCCTCACCGGTCTTGTTCACGCCGAAGCCCGCATCGCAACGCTCCTTGGCGGCACGGCTGGCCACGTCACGCGGTACCAGGTTGCCGAAAGCCGGGTAGCGGCGCTCCAGGTAGTAGTCGCGGTCGGCCTCGGGGATGTCGCTGCCCTTCTTCTTCCCTTCGCGGATGGCCTTGGCATCCTCCAACTTGGCCGGCACCCAGATGCGGCCGTCGTTGCGGAGCGACTCCGACATCAGCGTGAGCTTGCTCTGGTGCGTGCCGCTCACCGGAATGCAGGTGGGGTGGATCTGCGTGTAGCAGGGGTTGCCGAAGAAGGCCCCGCGCTTGTGCGCCTTCCACGCGGCGGTGACGTTGCTGCCCATGGCGTTCGTGCTCAGGAAGAACACGTTGCCGTAGCCGCCGGTGCACAGGAGCACCGCGTGCGCGCCGTGCCGCTCGATCTCGCCGGTGATCAGGTTGCGGGCGATGATGCCGCGCGCCTTGCCGTCCACGACCACCACATCGAGCATCTCGTGTCGGTCGTACATCTTCACCGTGCCCTTGCCCACCTGGCGCATCAGCGCGCTGTAGGCACCGAGCAGCAGCTGCTGGCCGGTCTGTCCGCGGGCATAGAAGGTGCGGCTCACCTGCACCCCGCCGAAGGAGCGGTTGTCCAGCAGTCCGCCGTAGTCGCGGGCGAAGGGCACTCCCTGCGCGACGCACTGGTCGATGATGTTCGCGCTCACCTCGGCCAGGCGGTACACATTGGCCTCGCGGGCCCGGTAATCGCCGCCCTTCACGGTGTCGTAGAACAGACGGTACACACTGTCACCGTCGTTCATGTAGTTCTTGGCGGCGTTGATACCCCCCTGCGCGGCGATGCTGTGGGCGCGGCGGGCGCTGTCCTGGAAGCAGAAGGCCTTCACGTTGTAGCCCATCTCCGCCAACGAGGCCGCGGCGGCACCACCGGCCAGGCCGGTGCCCACCACGATGACATCGATGCGGCGCTTGTTCGCAGGCGCCACGATGCGCATGTGCCCCTTGTGGTAGGTCCACTTCTTGTCGATGGGACCGGGAGGGATCTTGCTGTCGAGCTTGCTCATGGAATTGCGGACGGATCTAAGGGAAGGATCAACCGGGGAAAGCGAACATCCACACCGGGATGAGGGCGAAGAGGATGGGCACCACCACGCCGAAGAACACCCCCACGTTCTTGATGATCGGGGTGTAGCGCGGATGGTTCAGGCCCAGGCTCTGGAAGGCGCTCTGGAACCCGTGCAGCAGGTGGAAGCCCAGCACGGCCATGGCCACCACATAGAACAGCACGTACAGGGGCTGCTGGAAGGCGGCCGCCACCACGGTGAAGAGGTCGGTGTTGCCCTCGGCATCCATCGGCAGGCCACCCCAGTGCATCTCGTACCAGAAGTGCTTCATGTGCATCACGATGAACACCAGCAGCAAGGTGCCCAACAGCGCCATCTGGCCGCTGTACCAGGTGCGGTTGGCGGAAGGCTTCTCCTTCACGTAACGGGTTGGACGGGCCTGGCGGTTCTGCATGGCCAGCAGGATGCCGTCAAAGGCGTGGAACAGGATGCTGAAGTAGAGCAGGTAGCTTACCACCTTGATCAACGGGAAGGTGGTCATGAACTTGGCGTAGGCGTTGAACTTCAGCCTGCCTTCCGGGCTGGCGTCCAGCAACTGCAGGTTGCCGGCCAGATGGATCACCAGGAACAGGCAAAGGAAAAGGCCCGTGAGGGCCATCCAATACTTCTTCGTGAGGGAGGAACCGAGGAGGGCTGTTCGTGCCATGTCTTCTTAACAGCGAACCACTGAGGTTCGTTCGGCCGCAAACTTACGGGGCGAGCGGTTGGCATGGAAGCCGAGGGGGGTGCGTCCCTTGTTTAGAACGGTTCTGATCAGGGCTGCCGCCGCCAATGGCAGATGGTCGGGCACGGCTTACTGACCTGGGTAGGCCTTCCGCGTGGCCGCGATGGACCGCTTGATCATCGCCTTCAACACCCTCAGGTCGATGTCGGCCAGGCGCTTCACGTACAAGCAGCCCTTCGTGGCCTTGTGCTTCCCCAGTTTGGCCAGCACCTCCGGCTCCAAGGCCTCCTGGCCCAGGTAGATGACCAGCTCCGGCTTGCGCGGGCTGAAGGCCGCGAGGGGCGCGCTGCCCGAATGACCGCTGGCGTAAGTGTAGTGGTAGGTTCCGAAGCCGATGATTGACGGGCCGTACATGTGGGGCTGCTCGCCGGTCAGCTCCTGCATCAGATTCACAAGCACCCGGCTGTCATCGCGCATCTCCTCCTTGGGGTGCTTGTCGATGAAAGCCTCCACATTAGCGGTGGTGGCCTGGGTCTTGTTGGCCTTCGCCATGGCTCAGAACTGCTTGTCCAGCTCGACGTACTGCACCTGGGCCATGTGCGGGAAGTAGGGCAGGGTGCCGATCAGCTCCTTCGCCCGGCCCAACTCCACCCCGCTCAGGAGCAGGAACGCCCCCGTCCGGTCGGTGCTGATGAAGAAGCTCTCGAGGAGCCCCTCCTCCTTCCACCGGTTGACGAACTCCATCTCCACCTTCTGTAGCTCCGGGGTGGCCCGGATGTGCGCCATGCCTTCGGGGGAAAGGGAGATGGAGACGAGGATGCGTTTCATCGGGATCGGGTTGGACGGGGCAAGAATAAGGAGCGGAGGTGATGAAGGTGGTATGGCCCCATGTGGTCAGTAATCCTGGGGATGATGTGCCGCGTGAGGGATAGGAGCAAGTAGCCCGCACCCCGAGGCTTTGCGAGGGGGAGGACTACTGCGGATAGCCCGACGGCGCGCTCCCGAGCGGAGGCTTTGCGCAGCGAAGGGACGGCGCCGGCACGCCCAGAACAAGCCTCAAGTCACAAAGCTATTGATCCGGCATTCATGATCTGGACTCAGGCTGCGTAACGAACGGTGTCTTTCTGGAACAGTGCGATGATGCGCTTGGGGTGTCGCTGGAGGGAACGCAGGAAGCGTGATGTGAAGAGTTCAAGCTGCCCCTTCTTGCGTGCTGGAGCGTGCTTGGTGACGGCATCCTTCAGCGCTGCGTTCGCTACTTCCACCGGGTTGAGTTCGGGCGAATAACTCGGCAGGTGGAAGACCTCGATGCTCTCCAGATGCTCCTCGAGCCATTCCTTGACCGGCTTGCTGTGGTGGACCCTGAGGTTGTCCAAGATCAGGAACACCTTGTTGTCGCTATCCTTGACCAGTCTTCTCAGAAAGCCGATCAGGATGCTGCTGTTCAGTGCGCCCTTGAAGACCATCCAGCGCATTTCCCCGCGATTGGTCACCGTGGAGATCACCGAACAGCCGTGGCGGTTGTGGTTCACCCTGACCACGGGAGTGTGGCCTCGCAGGGAGTAGCTGCGCCCGCGAACGTCATCACTGCGCAGACCGGTCTCATCGCCCCAGTGGATCACGGCACCTTCAGCCTTGGCACGTGCACGGATGGCCGGATAATCCTCGTGCAGCCACTTGCGCACCGCCTCCGGTCGCTGCTCGTAGGCCTTGCGCAGTGGCTTCTGCGGCGTAAATCCCCAGCGCTCCAGATAGAGCCCCACACTGCGTATGGCCAGCTTGCGGTCGTAGCGCCGCTCGATCAGCTCGCGCACCGCTTGCCGGTTCCACAACGCATAAGGCATTTTCAACTGATCGGGCGTTCTGTCACGGATCAGCCGTTGTGTCTCCTTCTCCTGCTCACTTGTCAGGATGCGTCCCTTGCCCACCGGGCGACCGGTCTTCCACACACGAATGGCCTTCCAGCCACCGGCCTTGTACCGTTGCCAGGCTTCGTTCACCGTGTTGCGGGACATGCCACAGAGTTCGGCCGTTTCCTTCAGGCCCATGCCCTTGAGCCTGCATTGCACCGCCTGCCTACGACGCTCATTGAGCTCGGGCATCGACAGCTTCCTGGAGTCGTTCTCGCGCATGCCTCGGCAAGATCCACAGATCGTGCCGATCGTCCGCTATATCGATGCCGGATCAATAAAGCCCCAAGCTTCAAAGGCGTGCCTTGGGCCTTGATGCTTGTAGCTTGAGAATTGAAGCTTCGCTCCCTCCCCTACCTTCGCCCTATTCACCTACGCCGAGGCTTCGGCGAATTACAATGCGATACACACCGCTCTCTGCGTCCACCTACCGCGAGCACCGCGCCCGTTTCCGCCAGCACCTGGAGAAAGGGGGTCTGGCCGTGTTCCACAGCAACGACATCATGCCCACCAGCGCCGATGGCACGATGCCGTTCAAGCAGGCCAGCGACATCTTCTACCTCACCGGCATCGACCAGGAGGAGACGATCCTGCTGCTGTTCCCTGATGCGGTGGACCCGAAGGACCGCGAGATCCTCTTCGTGCGCGAGACCAGCGAGCTGATCGCGATCTGGGAGGGCGCCAAGTTCAGCCAGCAGGAGGCACGCGACCTGAGCGGCATCGCCACCGTGCTGTGGACGAGCAGCTACGAGGCCACGATCAAGCGCCTGGTGCCGCAGTGCGAGCACCTGTACCTGAACAGCAACGAGCACCTGCGCCAGCACAACGAGGTGGAGACGCGCGAGGACCGCAAGAACAAGGAACTGCGCGCCCAGTACCCGCTGCACAGCGTGAAGCGCAGCGCGCCGATCATGCACCGCATCCGCAGCCGCAAGACGCAGGAGGAAGTGGCGCAGATGAAGCGCGCGATCGCCATCACCGGCAAGGCCTTCGAGCGGGTGTGCGGCTTCGTGAAGCCCGGCGTGAAGGAGTACGAGATCGAAGCGGAGATCACGCACGAGTTCCTGCGCAACGGCTCACGCGGCCATGCCTACACGCCCATCATCGCCAGCGGCTACAACGCCTGCGTGCTGCACTACATCACCAACGACCAGGTGTGCATCGATGGCGATGTGATCCTGATGGACTTCGGCAGCGAGTACGGCGGCTACGCCAGCGACCTCACCCGCTGCATCCCCGTGAACGGCCGCTTCACCGACCGCCAGCGCGCGGTGTACAACGCCGTGCTCCGCGTGAAGAACGAAGCCACGCAACTGCTGCGTCCCGGCACCCTGCTGGCCGACTACCACAAGGAAGTGGGGAAGATCATGGAGAGCGAGCTGATCGGCCTGGGCCTGCTGGACAAGACCGATGTGGCGAAGCAGGACCCCGAGCGTCCGCTGTACAAGAAGTACTTCATGCACGGCACCAGCCACTTCCTGGGCCTGGATGTGCACGATGTGGGCCTGTGGAACGAGATGATCCAGCCGGACATGGTCTTCACCGTGGAGCCGGGCATCTACATCCGCGAGGAGAAGCTGGGCATCCGCTTGGAGAACAACATCCTGGTGACGCGCGACAACCCGATCGACCTGTTCGCGGACATCCCCGTGGAGGCGGAGGCGGTGGAGGAGTTGATGAGCCGGAGGAAGGTTGAGGCGTGAGCGGCTCTGCTCTCCGGGTTCGTGGCATCGTTCGGAACGTGGGACGCACACTACAGTTCCTGCAACTGGGGCTCATCCTGTTCTTCGTGTACCACATCGTGGACGCATTCATCACGCCGTATCAAAGCGAGTGGCTCACGGCTGAAGCCTTTGTACCCGGGCTTATCCTCGCGATCCTCTTCTACAGCTTCTGTCTGCTGGTCACCCAATGGGTCGTCGTGTTCGCGGAACACCGGCTTGCTTGGTTGCTCTTGATCCCGATCGCGGTGGTCACGCTGGTGCCCTTTGCACTCCTCCTGCTGGAGCCGATACGCGTGATGGGCGCGTGATCGCGCATGAGCCCTAGCATTGCATTTAACTTCGCTCCATGCTCGCCGACCTGATCAACGGCCATCGTCAACAGTTCATCGACCTGTGCAAGGCGCACCGGGTAAAGGAACTGTATGCCTTTGGATCGGCGGTCAACGGCCCGTTCACGGCGCAGAGCGACGTGGACCTGTTGGTGGAGATCGAGCTGGACAACCCCGTGGAGGATGGTGAACGGCTATGGTCGTTCTGGGATCGGATGGAAGCGTTCTTCCAGCGCAAGGTGGACCTGCTTACGCCCCGCTCTTTACAGAACCCGGTGAAGAAGCGCGCCATCGAGGCCTCCAAGAAGCTGATCTACGATGGAGCGACTGGACGGCTACTATGCTGATATCCTTCGGGCCATTGACCTGATCGAGGCCTTCATGGCCCAGGGGAATGTCTCCTCGTTCGAGGCATACACCCGGCACGCACTGGTGAAGAGCGCCGTGGAGCGCCAGCTTGGCATCATCGGTGAAGCAGTGAACAAGATCCGGAAGCTCGACCCGTCACATCCGATCCCCGAGGCGGACCGCATCGTGCAGTTCAGGAACCGGTTGATCCATTCGTACGATACGATCGACGACACGTTCGTGTGGCCCATCCTCCAGAAGCACCTACCTGCTTTGAAGAACGCCATTCAGCAGGCGCGGAAGAGCTGAACACCTAGGGCAAACGCGTGGAGAACAACATCCTGGTGACGCGCGACAACCCGATCGACCTGTTCGCGGACATTCCGGTGGAGGCGGAGGCGGTGGAGGAGTTGATGAGCCGGAGGAAGGTAGAGGCGTGATCCGCTCCTCCATGCACCAGGGAGCCCCGCGAACGATCGCGGGGCTCCTATGGTCGAGATCGGGCCTGCCGCTACTCCTTCACCACCATTCGGGTGAAGCGTGCTCCGCTGCCCATCACCTCACAGAGGTATACACCCTTTGCCAGGTCGCTCACATCAACGGCCGAGCGTTCACCGGAAGTGCGCATCGCACGGACGACGCGCCCGGAGGCATCACGCAGCGTGAGCTCGGCGCCAGCGGCGATACCCGGTGTCAGCACCACGAGCTGCTCGGTCGCCGGGTTGGGGAACACCTGAACCCCCATGGAGCGGCGGTGGTCCGACAATCCCACGGTGACGAGGTGCGGAGCACAAACGGACAAGGCGTTCTCCTCGGCGATGCCGAACACTTCGGCCATGCCGCCCACGTCGCCGATGACGCTGGCGAGCGCACTGTCCGCCGCGGCCTGCAGGGCGTTGACACTGGCCAGCGGACCGCCGGAGGGTGCTTGGGCGAAGAGGTAGGCGAACAGCAGGTCGGCATGTTCGCCGGACTCCAGAACGAAGGGTCCGGTGACGCCGATCATGCGGCGGTCGCCCGGTGTGTTGCCCTCACCCACCTCGGACCACGGCGCCTGTGCCGCACCATCCGTGCCCGCTCCGAGGGGATCGCTGTCGCCAGGGTACATGAACCGCGCTGGCACCGCGTTCGGGTCCTGCGAGTACCCGTTCCCCCCGTAGGTCTGCGGCAGGCCGTCCAGCCATTGCCCGGCCAGGTAACGCTCCACATCAACGGCGGTCTGAGGGATGCCGGTGGCGCCGGATGCCGTGGAGTAGATGCGGCTGCTCGTGAGCCCGAAGCGCTCATTGTCGATCTGCTGGTCTGCAAAGCCCTGGCCGTTGAAGCCGGGGATGAGGGGAACGACCGGGTCGTCATTGCCATCGGCCTCCACCAGCGGACCCTTGATGAGCCGCACACCGAAGGCGGGGGGCTGGCCGCCATAGCCGGGGCCCCAGAAGGACGGACCATCGAATCCATCCCCGTTGTACGCGTACCACAGGTTGCGCGACGGGTCGGTCCCGATCATGTCATCCTCCGGGTCTCCCAGGTCGAAGTCGGTGTGCAACCCGATGCGCACATCGGTGTACGCGTTGC
Source organism: Flavobacteriales bacterium (assembly GCA_016715895.1). NCBI lineage: Bacteria > Pseudomonadati > Bacteroidota > Flavobacteriia > Flavobacteriales > Flavobacteriales bacterium. The sequence continues at coordinate 344,874 of JADJXH010000004.1, forward strand.
TGCTGCGGTTGATGACGTGCGCGCGCAGAAAGAGCGTGTTGGCCAGTTCGGGGTCGTTCGTATCGAAGACGAAGGGCATCAACCTGAGCTCGATGCCGAGCGGCGGACCCTGCGAGAAACTGTGCGGCCGTTGGTCGTTCAGCACCATGAAGCAGGCACGATCGCCCAGGATGCAGGGCACATCACCGAAGGCCGGATCGTAGGTGCCATCCCCATCGCGGTCCACGAACGGTGCCTGATAGGGGGCCAGGCCGAGGGCGATATCCCCCATCGCCGGCCAGTCGAGCAGGGACTGCGCGGGTTGGTATCCAGGGTACACGAGGGCCTCCTCGCAATCGGGGTCGTCCACACAGTCGTGGTAGTTCAGGTGCTGTTCGATGTCGAAGCGCTCCACGCACCAGATGCGGTCGTAGGCCTGGGCCACACCGGGCAGGGCGGTGGCGGAGCCGTCGGTGGTGAGCGGACCGGTCCAATAATCGGAATCGAACAGACCTCCATAGTCCGCCCCGGCGGCATGCAGCGTATCACCCGGACCACGCCCGGTGACCCACAATCCGCTGCCCCAGAGGACATGGGCGCCCGTTCCCGGCGGCACTTCGAACGCGGGGCTGGCCCCATCGGCCCCCGCACCGATCAAGCCCCAGGAGGTGAGCCCCACCTCCAGGCGGTCGTTCCCGATGGATGTGATCGCGGTGCCCTGTGCGGTCCCGTCAACGGGGATCGCCCAGGCATGCGCGGACAACAGCGCGAGGCAGAGTGAAGATCGGATCATGGCAACAGGGTTTGCCGCCAACCTATCGGAAGGTGAAGCGACCCGCATGCGCCGATCGACGGAAGGCGGTATCGGTTCAGGGACCGGTGCGGGAGAACGGCTCAGCTGCGCTCCCCGGTTGCGCCGGGCACCAGCACAAAGACCACCTCGACCTCTTTGCCGGCCGTGGTGCCGCTCTCGAAAGGAACATGGGCCATGCCGTTGCGATCGATGCGCAGCACATTGCCCACGATGGTGAGGGCCCGGTAAGAGGGAATGACGGCGGCGGGTGCGTGCATCAGACGGCGCGGCGCAGGTGGATGGGCTTCACCGTGCTCACTTCGCCATCGAGCACCATCAGGAAATACTCCTCCCCATCCAGGTCGGTGATGCGCACGCGCGTGACGGGTCCACTGACATCGCCGGTCTTGACGATCCGGCCGCTGGGGTCCACGATGTCGAACAGCGCATCCTGGGAGGCGGGGTCATAGTCGAACATCAGCAGGCGCTCGAGCTGGTCGATGCGCACGTGGATCTCGTGGGGGGTGGTGTGCTGGGCCATGGGCCTGTTCTTCACCCCGTTGTACGACATCATCGGGGGCAGGGTTGCCCAAGAACGCCGGAGGGCCGGCCCACCACCCGGCGGACCGACCCTCCACACCAAAACCTGACATGAGCACTGCGCGGTTCAACTGCCCTGGTCGGAGAAGATCCAGAGCTTGTGATGGGAGTTCATGGAAGCCATGGCAACAAGGGGTTTGCGTTCAATGGTGACCCCAACCTACCATGCCCGACGCCCGATCGCCAGCGCGATCCGGGCAACGGTCGCGACGAAGAGAAGAACGGTCGCTCCGGTGGTGCCGCTATTTTCGCCGGCATGGGGTCGCGGCGGATGCGGGCATTGATCGTGGACGATGAGGAACCGGCCCGGGAGAACCTGCGCCTGATGCTGGAGGACCTCTGCCCCGAGGTGGAGGTGGCGGGAACGGCCGATGGACCGGCGAGCGCGCGCGAGCGGATCGCGGAGCTTGACCCCGACCTGCTCTTCCTGGACATCCGCATGCCCAGTGGCACCGAGGGCCTCGACCTGCTGGCCGAGCTCCGCGACCTGCGCGCCCTGGTCGTCTTCGTCACGGCCTTCAAGGACTACGCGCTGCAGGCCTTTCACACCCATGCGGTGGACTACCTGTTGAAGCCGATCGATCCCGATGAGCTGCGGGCGGCGGTGATGAAGGCCCTCGAGCGGGTGCGTGAACAGCATGAACGGCCAGCGGAGGCCACGGCGTATCGCGCAAGGTTGAACGCCGCCGTCCGCGAGGCCTCGCTGCCCGCGGGCCGCATCGTGATCGATCACGCCAAAGGGTTCAAGCTCTTCGACCCGCACAACATCAGCCACCTGGAGGCCGAGGGCAACTGCACCCAGCTGCACTTCAGCGATGGCACGCGCTACCTCGACACCCGCACCCTGCGTGTGTATGAGGAACTGCTCGATCCGTCCTTGTTCCTGCGGGTGCATCGCTCGCACATCGTGAACCTGGAGCACCTGCGTGAATACCTGCGCGACGACGGCCATTGGGCGGTGCTCCGCGACGGGCGGAGGGTCCCGATCGCTCGCGAGCGCGTGGCCGAGTTCCTCGAACGCGTCCGCTGACGGTCCACATGGCCGGGATGACGGTCCGCTCGATCGGGCGCACCGGTCAGGCGACGGTCACCCAAGCCACCGCGGACCGACCTAGCTTGAGCCCACCAAACCCATCGGCCATGCGTGTACTGATCGTGGACGACGAACCCGACGCCCGGGAGAACCTGCGGATGATGCTGGAGGAGCACTGCCCCGACCTGGTCGTGGTGGGCTCGGCGGGAAGCGCCCAGGAGGCGCGCGAACTGATCGCGATGGAACACCCGCAGGCGCTCTTCCTCGACATCAAGATGCCGGGAGAGGATGGCTTTGCGCTGCTTCATTCCCTGCAAGGGCAGGAGCTTCCGGTGGTCTTCACCACCGCCTACGACGAATATGCGCTGCAGGCCTTCAAGGAGAACGCCCTGGACTACCTCGAGAAGCCGATCGATGTGGAGGAGCTCAAGCGGGCGGCCGCAAAGCTCCGCCGCATGGCGTCGGACCCCGCGGCCGCACCGCAACAGACCGGTGCCATCGCGGCGCTGCTCCTGGACCCCGCCTCCCCCTTGAGCAAACGCATGGCCGTTCCGGGTCGCGACGGGCTCACCTTGGTGAAGCATGAGGACATCCTCTACCTGGAGGCCAGCGACAGCTACACCACCATCCACACACGCGACGGCAAGCGGCAGATCAGCAGCAAGCACATCCGGGTCTTTGAGAACAACCTGGACCCGAAGCGCTTCTTCCGCGTCCACAAGTCATACATCATCAACCTGGAGCACCTGCGCGCGTTCAGCCGGGGGGAAGGCAACATGGCCGTGCTGGACAACGGCGCCATGATCCCCGTTTCGCGCCGCAAAATGCCCGACTTCCTTGCCCTGATCCCCACCTTCTGATGCGGCGCACGGGCTTGCTGCTCGGGCTGTTGCTCGGTTCCATGGGCCTGCTGCGGGCCCAGCAGTTCGGCTTCATCCACTACACCACCAGGGACGGGCTCGCCCAAAGCCAGGTGCGCACGATCGCACAGGATGAGCAGGGCTTCCTCTGGATCGGCACACTGGGCGGCGTGAGCCGGTTCGACGGCAGCGGGTTCCGCAACCACGCCCTGCAACAGGGGTTGCCCGATGCGCAGGTGAACGCCCTTCTTCCGCGTCCCGACGGCTCGATGTGGTGCGGCACCGGAGGAGGCCTCGTGAGCTTCAGGCACGGCACGGAGGTGATCCCCATCCCGCTGCCGGGCCTCGACCGCCCGCGCATCACCGCCCTGGCCACGGATGCGCGTGGGCGGGTGCTGATCGGGGTGGAGGACCGGGGTGTGCTGGTGCACGAGGACGGCAGGGTGCATGGTCTGGAGGGCTTTCCCACAGATACCGCCGGTACGGTGCGATCGCTGCTCTGCCTGGCGGATGGCACCGTCTACATCGGCCTGCGCAATGGCCTGCTCCGATGGGCCGATGGCCGCTGCACGACCGTGATCCTGGGCCGCGAGGACCGCTCCAACGTGAGCAGCATGGCCGCAGGCGAGGATGGCACCCTTTGGGTGGCCACGTTCGGACAAGGGGTCTTCGCGCTCCGGCCCGATGGCACCGTGGAGGAGATCGATGAGACCGACGGGCTCCTGCAGAACAATGTGCGCAGCGTGACGATCGATCGCCAGGGCCGCGTGTGGCTGGCCAGCAAGTTCGGCGTCAACGTCATCGAAGGCGGCCGCATCCGGGCGCTCACGGTGAACCAGGGCATGCCGAACGACAACATCTGGTGCGTATCGGTGGACGACAATGGCGACCTGTGGCTCGGAACGGATGGAGCGGGGATCCTGCGCTGGACCGGGGACCGGTTCGTCACCTACACGCAGCGCGATGGATTGTGCAGCGATCAGGTGATGTGCCTGGTGGCCGACAGCGCGAACGACCTGTGGTTGGGCACATATGGCAACGGGATCTGCCGGATGGATGGCATGGCGCTGGTGAGCACGTTGGACGGGCTGCCGAACAACACCGTATGGACCGGGCTGCGGCGCCGGGACAACAGCCTGTGGTTCGGCACCAGCGACGGGTTGTGCAGGCTGCGCAACGGCGTGGTGGTGCCGCTTCCGGACAGCTTGTCCCTTCGGGATGAACGCATCGTTGCCCTGCACGAGGACCCCGACGGCACGCTGTGGTGCGGCGCCCGGGAAGGGCTCTTCTCGATCCGCGAGGACCGGTTGCGGCGGGAACCCGGGCCGCCCGGCGTACCGCTCCGGTCCATCCGGGCCCTGCATCGCGACGGCGATGGCCGCTTATGGGTGGCCCATGAGGTGGGCGTGGCGCGGCGGGGCGCGAACGGCTGGACGACATGGGCCGCCGGGCGGGAGCTCCCGACCGGGGCGGTGTACTGCCTGGCCGAGGACCGCCGCGGAAGGGTCTGGGCCGGCACCGCGGACGGGCTGGTCTGCTTCACCGGATCCGGCCCTCGTGTGCTCCGCCTGGCACCGGACTTCGGCTCCAACTACATCGACCTGCTGCGTGTCACGAGCGACGGACGGATCTGGGTGGGCACCAACAACGGCCTGTTCCAGGTGGCACCGGACAGCCTGCTGACCACCGGGGGCGGGGTGACCCACTACACCAGCAGCGACGGGCTGCTGAGCCTGGAGTGCAACCTGAACGCATCGCATCTGGACACCAAGGGCCGGCTGTTCTTCGGCACTTCGCGCGGCCTGGTCCTGCATCCGCCCGCATCCGAGCCCACCCGGCACACGGACGTCATCCCGCTCCACATCACCGGCCTGCGCTGGTTCCTCCGACCCTCGGGCTGGGAAGGGCGGTCCACCGGTACCGACCGCTTTTCGGGGCTTCCCACAGGCCTTCTGCTCCCCTACGAACGCAACCACCTGACCTTCGATTTCACCGGCATCAGCCTGAGCGCGCCCGAACAGGTGGTCTACCGCTATCGCCTGCTGGGCCATGACAATGACTGGCTGCCGGAAACGGACGTGCGATCGGCGAGTTTCAGCAACCTGCCCCACGGTCACTACGTGTTCCAAGTGATGGCCAGGGGGCGCAACGGCCGATGGAGCCCACCGAAGGAATACGCATTTGATGTACAGCCGCCGTTCTGGGCCCGGTGGTGGTTCTTCGCGCTCACCGGGGCGGTGGTGATCGGCTCGGTGGGCGGTGTGGCCCGGTATCGTTCCGTTCAGCGTCATCGCCTGGAGCGCACCCGCCAGTTGATGCTCCGGTCACGCATGCTCCAGCTCGAGCAGCAGGCATTGAACGCCAACATGAACCGGCACTTCATCTTCAATGCCCTGAACAGCATCCAGTTCCACATCAACAAACAGGACCGGGCCACGGCGAACCGCTATCTCACGAGCTTCGCCAAGCTCATCCGCAAGAACCTCGATGCCAGCCAGAGCGACACCACTTCCCTGGCCGAGGAGCTCGAACGACTGGAGCTGTACCTCGTCCTGGAGCACATGCGCTTCAAGGACCGCTTCCGCTACATCCTGACGGTGGATCCGGGGGTGGACACGCTCCAGGTGCGGTTGCCGGCCATGATGCTGCAGCCCTACGTGGAGAACAGCATCTGGCATGGCATCCTGCCCACCGAGCGCCAAGGTCAGGTCACCATCCGGGTCGACCCGGGAGAGGCCGGCCGGGTGCGGGTCATTATCGCCGATGATGGGCTGGGCATCGAACAGAGCAAGGCGCGCAAGCAGAGCGGTGACCACATCTCCAGGGGGATCGAGATCACCAAAGGCCGGGCGGACGTGCTGCGGAACCTCCAAGTGACGGACATCAGGATCACCGGTCCCGAGCAGGTGCAGGGCGCGGACGGTCGGATCATGGGCACACAGGTCACCATCGACCTGCCGAGCAACGGTCCATCCCCTTCCACCGGTCCGGATTTGCGATCCGGCCCCGGGCACCTTACCTTTGGAACATGATGGTCCGGAACCTCATCGTCTTCCTGCTCATGGTGGTGGCCTTGGCCGCCTGCACCAAGGAGCAGGTCGCGCCTGCAGGAGAGGTGCTGACCGGAGAGGACAAGCGTCTGCAGCAGGGACCGAACGAGGCTGACCACGGTTCGACGTCCATCCTGAAGGAAGAGCCGCAGAGCTCGGAAGGCATTCTGCGCTCCGGTGACCTCGATGAGCAGGGGGGCGAGGACGACGGTGACATCTCCGATGATGGGGATGAGGATGCCGATGGTGAGCGCAACAAGAAGAAGAACATCGGTTCGTCAGGGAACTGAACCTGACGAACGAACGTGATCGACGCCCTGGTCTGGTCCAGGGCGTTGTCGTTCCGGCCGGTCCGTGCCGCTGCCCGCAGCAAGCGGGCCGTTCCTCGTGGTCGAGCACCCGGGCTGGGGCATACCGGCTAGCTTTCCTCTATCCAAGTCCGGAACCATGTCCAGGAAAGCGTCCGATCAGGTCCACCGGCTGATCCGTTCCATGGACGCGGCGGAGAAGCGCTATTTCAAGCTGTATGCGGGACGGCACCTGATCCGGGGGAAGAGCAACCACCTGCTGCTCTTCAACGCGATCTCCGCCATGGAGACGTACGACGAGGAGGCGCTGCTGCAGCGCTTCAAGGGACGCGGCTTCACAGCGCGATTCGCCATCGCCAAACAGCGGCTGCACAACACGATCCTGGAAAGCCTCTCGGCCTATCACGCGCAGTCATCCGTGGATGCCCGGCTCCGCCGGCGCATGCACGAGGTGGAGGTGCTCTACCAGCGCGCCCTGTACGCCGATGCGGAACGGCACCTGGCGGGTGTGGAGCGACTGGCCACCCGGCACGAGAAGCTGCACGTGCTGGTGGAGGTGCAGGTGTGGCAGCGCCGGCTGATGGAACGAACGCACTATCAACAGGCGACCATCGCCACCCTGAGCGACCAACGCGAGCGGGCCGCATGGCTTCGTTCACGGCTGACGGAGCTTGATGCCCTCTGGGACCTGAAGAGCGAAGTGTTCCTGACCCTCTACGGGGAAGGTCAGGCCCGCAGCATCGCACAGGTGGAACGGGTCCGGGCCATCATGGCACGGCGTGACCGCCCGGAGGTGGATGCGCACAGCTCGGCCCAGGCGCGCTACCTGCACCATCACCTGGAGGCCGTGGCCGCCTTCGCCACCGGCGACCTGGAGACCAGCCGTACGCACCTGCTCGCGAACCGGGAACTGCTGGAGGCCGAGCGTCCGAAGTTCATGGACGAACCGTACCGGCTGTTGGCGGTGCTGAGCAACCTGGCATACGTCTGCACCCGCACGGGACGCTTCACCGAAGCGAGTGAACACCTCCGAGCCTATCGGCTGGCCCCATCTGCCTGGCAGATGCCCGAAACGGAGGATCTGGAGATGAAGCTCTTCGCCACGGGCACCTCCCTGGAGCTCAGCATCCACTGCGCGAGCGGTGCGTTCGAGCAGGCCCTGGCGATGGTGCCCGCGGTGGAGCGGGGGCTGGAACGGCATGGCCAGGCACTGGGCACGCTCCGACGCACCGGGTGCATGTTCCAAGTGGCCGTGGCCCTGTTCGGCGGCGGCCGGCCGGTGGAGGCCCTGCGCTGGTGCCATCGCCTGTTGAACGAGGCCCGTGATGACCAGGGCGGCATCGTGGCCTACGCGCGGATGCTCGAGCTGATGCTCCGGCTGGAGACCGACGACAAGGAACTGCTGCCATACACCCTGCGCAATACGGAGCGGTACCTGAAGGACCGTTCGCGCACCCATCGGTTCGAACAGGTCTTCCTGCGCCTCGTCCGCGACCTGCTCAAGCCCTTGGACCACCGTCAGCAGCACGCGGCCTTCCGGCGCTTCCACGACGACCTCACCCTGCTGGCCGAAGACCCCTTGGAACAGCCCGCCTTCGAGCATCTCGATCCCCTGACCTGGGCCGAGAGCCACCTCACCGGCAGGCCCTACGGTGAGCTGGTCCGTGAGAAAGCGCGCGGTGGGAGCCGGGCGGCCTGAGGACGACGACGCGGCGGGGTGCTGAGGGACCTCGTTCCAGATCTTCGGGCGCCCAGGACCCCAACACAACGGTCCTGCGGATCAAACCCACCCTGCCATACCGTGTCCAATTGGAACAAACCTGTCAACATGCGCCATCCCCTGCTGCTCGCCTCGCTCATCCCGATGGTGCTGAGCGCCCAGGATCCCCTGCCCACGGACAGTACCGGTCTTCCCGGGGACCACTTCAGCCTGCAGGGGGCCTTGGAGCTCTTCAAGGACAACATCGAGCTGGAGGTGTTCGAAAAGGTCCTGAACATGGAGGACAACGAGGTGAACAACCTCGACCTGAACAACGACGGGCAGGTGGACTACGTGCGGGTGGAGGCGCTGCGCGAGGGTGATGCCGTGGTGGTGACGCTGCGCGTGCCGGTTAGCGCCACCGAGGACCAGGACGTGGCGGTGATCGAGATCGAAAAGGTGGGACCGGACAGTGCCATCCTGCAGATCCGGGGCGACGAGGACCTGTACCCGGAAGGCACCATCGTGGAGCCGTTCGCCGAGGTGGAAGGTGCCGCCAAGGAGGGCAAAGGGCCCTCGGCCCCTGCGCTCGTGCACATGCAGGTGGTGGTGAACGTGTGGGGCTGGCGCCCCGTTCCGTTCTGCTTCAGCCCGCGCTTCTCCCCTTTCTCCTCGGAATGGGCGTGGGGCAACTACCCGCCCTGGTGGCGCCCCTGGCGCCCGCATCCCTGGCGGATCTGGTGGAGCCGGGGTATTCACTACCGCACTTGGTACCGCCCATGGCCGCATTGCCGTGTCGTGCATGCCCATGCACTCTACATCCCGCGGCGTGTGCGCAGTACCACCGTGCAGGTCCGGTATCGCGATGCGCACCTGCACCATGCGAAGACACGGACGGCCCTGGCGCCCGACCACAGCCGCACACTGATGAACACCGGCCAGGCGAAACCCGCAAAAACGCGGCTCACGAGCAAGCCCGGCGTGCGAACCGCACCGCCCAGGGTCTCGCCCAAGCCGGCTAGGACGCCAAAGGGAGGAAAGAAATAGGGTGCCAGCCACCCTTGGTCAGTTCCGGATCACCGCCAGTTCGTCACCACGGCAGCGTGCCGTCCACGATCGATGCACTGGATCAAGAACGGGACCGGCCTGTGCTCAGGAACGCATCCCAACCTTGGGCCGTGAGCTCGTGCTCGCCGCCCTGCTTGTCAACAAGGCGGTAGCCGCTGTTCGCATCGGTCATGTGGCCCACCACCGTGAGGTCCGGGTTGCCCTTGATCTTGTCGTAGTCGCTTTGCGCGATGGTGAAGAGCAGCTCGTAGTCCTCACCCCCGCTGAGCGCGCACACCGTGGGGTCGAGGTGGAAGTCCCGGGCCGTGCTGAACGTGTGCGGGTCGATCGGCAGCTTCTCATCGTAGAGCCGCACGCCCACGCCAGAGCTGCGGGCGATGTGCAACGCTTCGCTGGCCAGCCCGTCGCTGATGTCGATCATGGCCGTGGGTTTCACTCCCAGTTGCTTCAGCAGGGCCACGATGTCCCTGCGGGCCTCCGGCTTCAGCTGGCGCTCCAGGATGTAGTCGTGGCCGGCCAGGTCGGGCTGGGCACCCGTCTCGGTGAACACCGCCTTCTCCCGCTCCAGCACCTGCAGGCCCATGTAGGCGCCGCCGAGGTCGCCGCTCACCACCAGCAGGTCGTGCTCGCCCGCGCCACTGCGGTACACGATCTCCTCCGGCTTGGCGGCACCGATGGCCGTCACCGCGATCACCAGGCCGCTCCTGCTGCTGCAGGTGTCCCCGCCGACCAGATCCACTCCGTAGTTGCGGCAGGCCAGCAACATGCCCTCGTAGAGCTCGTCCACCGCCTCCACCGGGAAGCGGTTGCTCAAGGCCAGCGCCACCGTCACCTGCCGGGGCTCGGCGTTCATGGCGTACACGTCGCTCAGGTTCACCACGATGGCCTTGTAGCCCAGATGCTTCAGCGGCATGTAGGCCAAGTCGAAGTGCACGCCTTCCACCAGCATGTCGGTGGTGATCACCTGATGAAGGCCTGAGGCGTCGATCACAGCCGCATCATCGCCGATGCCCTTCACGGAAGAGGGCTGGGCGAGCTGCACCCTAGAGGACAAGCGTTCGATGAGGCCGAACTCGCCCAGGGCGGAGAGCTCGGTACGGGAGGGGGTGTCTGCCATGGTCCTTGGGCCGCGAAGGTACCCGGCGAACCCCGGGACCGAGACAGGTGTTCCACCGCCGCCCTTGGCCGCCACGGCCGCGGGGTGTACCTTTGCTCTGGAACTTGTTTAGACTAATTCTAAATAAGCACAACGGACGATGATCAAGGTCTCCGAACCCGCCAAGGCGGAAGTCACCAAGCTCCTGGGCCAGGAAGGCCGCGGCCCGAACCACTTCGTGCGGGTGGGCGTGAAGGGCGGCGGTTGCAGCGGCCTGATGTACGACCTAGACTTCGACAACGAAATGAAGGAGGGTGATAAGGTCTTCGAGGACAACGGCGTGAAAGTGGTGGTGGACAAGAAGAGCCTGCTGTACCTGCTGGGCACCACCCTCGATTTCAGTGGTGGCCTCAACGGCAAAGGTTTCCAGTTCATCAACCCCAACGCCAACCGGACCTGCGGCTGTGGCGAGAGCTTCAGCATCTGAGTGTGGAACCAACGTCCCAGATAGGCACCTGTAGCGTCGACCCACTGGGTCGACCTACCCCCTAATAGCCTGAGCGAAATGGCACAAGACACCGACGATATCCTCCGCGAGGTCACCGAAAAGGAATACGCCTACGGTTTCGTCACGGACATCGAGAGCGAGAAGGCCGCCAAGGGCCTGAACGAGGACATCGTGCGCTTCATCAGCGCCAAGAAGAACGAGCCCGAGTGGATGCTGGAATGGCGCCTCGAGGCGTACCGCATCTGGGAGAAGATGGAGGAGCCGCACTGGGCCCACGTGCACTACCCCAAGATCGATTACCAGAACGCCTACTACTACAGCGCGCCGAAGAAGAAGCCGCAGCTCAACAGCTTGGACGAGGCCGATCCCGAGTTGGTGAAGACCTTCGAGAAGCTGGGCATTTCGCTGGAAGAGCAGAAACGCTTGGTGGGCGTGGCCGTGGACGTGGTGTTCGACAGCGTGAGCGTGAAGACCACCTTCCAAGCGGCGCTGAAGGAGAAAGGGATCATCTTCATGAGCTTCAGCGAAGCCGTGAAGGAGCATCCCGATCTGGTGAAGAAGTATCTCGGCAGCGTGGTGCCGCGCACGGACAACTACTTCGCCGCGCTCAACAGCGCCGTGTTCAGCGATGGCAGCTTCTGCTACATCCCGCCGGGTGTGCGCTGCCCGATGGAGCTCAGCACCTATTTCCGCATCAACGAGGCCATGACCGGTCAGTTCGAGCGCACCCTGCTGATCGCCGACGAGGGCGCGTACGTGAGCTACCTCGAAGGCTGCACCGCCCCCATCCGCGACGAGCACCAGCTGCACGCCGCCGTGGTGGAACTCGTGGCGTTGAAGGACGCCGAGATCAAGTACAGCACCGTCCAGAACTGGTACCCCGGCGACAAGGAAGGCAAGGGCGGCATCTACAACTTCGTCACCAAGCGCGGCCTCTGCCTGGGTGAGCGCAGCAAGATCAGCTGGACGCAGGTGGAGACCGGCAGCGCCATCACCTGGAAGTATCCCAGCTGCGTGCTGAAGGGCGACAACAGCATCGGCGAGTTCTACAGCGTGGCGGTGACCAACAACCGCCAGCAGGCCGACACCGGCACCAAGATGGTCCACATCGGCAAGGGCACCAAGAGCACCATCGTGAGCAAGGGCATCAGCGCGGGTCTCAGCAACAACAGCTACCGCGGACTGGTGAAGATCGGTCGTGGCGCGAAGGGCGCGCGCAACTTTAGCCAGTGCGATTCGCTACTGCTCGGTGACCGCTGCGGCGCGCACACCTTCCCCTACATCGAGAGCGAGAACCCGAGCGCGATGGTGGAGCACGAGGCCACCACGAGCAAGATCGGCGAGGACCAGATCTTCTACCTGAATCAACGGGGTATCGAGACGGAGAAGGCGGTGAGCCTCATCGTAAACGGCTATTGCAAAGAGGTGTTGAACCAGTTGCCGATGGAGTTCGCTGTTGAAGCCCAGAAGCTGTTGGCTGTAAGCCTTGAAGGATCTGTAGGATAGGAGTTTGGGCGTGCCCCCTCGCAAAAGCCTCGGGGTCGCGCTTTTCGCTGCTACTCCTCGCTCCTTCGTCGCTGCGGGGTATTCGCTTCAATCGCTCACGCAACCGTCCCGAATGATGTTCGCCACCATTTCAAAGATGCGCAGTACCTTGCCACAACAAACACCATTGCCCATGCGCCTCCTCTACTCTTTGGCCCTTGTCTCTCTCAGCATCGCCGCAAATGCTCAAGTGCCAAGCTACGTGCCCACGAACGGGCTCATCGGATGGTGGCCATTCAGTGGCAACGCGAATGACGCGAGCGGAAATGGGAACCATGGTGTCACCAACAACGCGTCACTCACCGTGGACCGATTCGGCAACTCGAATAGTGCATACAGCTTCAATGGTGTGGACCAGCTCATTGCGGGTAACATCAACGCGATATCGAACACTGCCTCCACCACAGTAACTGCTTGGATGCGCTATGTAGGGGACGCCGGAGGCCAGCCCTACGACACATACTTTCAACTTGGCACATACGGAAGTCACACCTTCGCTTATGCCTACGAATACGGCTCCCAAGCTTTCAACCTTTACTCGTTCTGCACTTACATACCAACTGTACCCCTGGGTAACCTGAACAATGCATGGCACTTTGTCGCCATTGTCGACTCAGAAACAGAATCCTTTCTATACGTCGATGGGAATCTCCTTGCGTCAGGCTCCGGCGGTCCAGCTGGCAATTGTTTTCAGGGCAGTTCTGCATTCAGCATAGGGTCAGCGAATTCCGTCACCGACAATCAATGGGTAACAGGCGACCTCGACGACATTGGGTTTTGGACCCGCGCATTGACCGCAACTGAAATCGATGCGCTATATAGTGCTGCCCTTGTTCCCCCTTGCGTCTCAACTGAGGTGCTAACTATGACTGGTCTAGATGCGAGTTATCAAACCACGGACGGTCCCGCGACATTGACCGGAACCCCTCCCAACGGCGTCTTCCTTGGTCCTGGCGTTTCTGGTGTGTCGTTCGATCCGGCAGCAGCAGGTGTCGGAACTCATACCATCATCTACACCTATGTCGATGAGAACGGATGCGTGAACTCCACCGGCCAATGCACGAGCGTTTCTCTTGGCATCGGCATCGGCGACGAGGATAACATGCCGCTCCAAGGCGTGCGCGTCTTCCCCAATCCAGCCAATGGTCTGTTCAATCTCGAATTGGAACTGCAAGGCATGGTGTCCTTGGTCGTGTTCGATAGCCGAGGCAGACAGGTGATGAACCAGACGTTCATGGCCAATGGCTCCAAGACTTTGCGCGTACTTGACCTGAGCCGGGAAGCTGCTGGGACCTATTCACTTCAAGTGAGCACAGCCAACGGCTCCGTCAGCCAGTCCTTGGTGCGCGAATAACCAGCTAACCACTCAACTAGAGCAAGCAAATGAGCGCCTGGATTGATCAAATCTTCTCTGCGGCCGAGGCAAATGGTGAGGGGGTCGTTCGGAGACAGAAATCTGACGTTGACGGTATGGGCCTGTTCCAAGAACTGATTCGCGAGGTCCGGAGGCGGAACTTCCATCTCCTCGAGATCGGAGACCAGTATGTCATCATCTGCAACACAAATGCGATCATCACGCATTGCTGACAGGGCTAGGCTCTCACGCGAACCATTGATTCGCTAGACTGTTCCATACTCACCCTTGGTCGCCTCCCACAGCGGCCCTACCTTTGGCCTCCGTTCGACTTTAGAACGGTTCTAAATAGTCGTATGAGACCATGCTGAAGATTGAAGGACTGCACGCCCGAATAGAGGGCAAAGACATTCTCAAGGGATTGAACCTTGAGGTCAAACCCGGGGAGGTCCATGCGATCATGGGTCCGAACGGATCCGGAAAGAGCACCCTGGCCAATGTGCTGGCCGGACGCGAAGAGTACGAGGTGACGGAAGGCTCCGTGACCTACCTCGGTGAGGACCTGCTGGAGCTGGCACCGGAGAAACGTGCCTGGAAAGGCATCTTCCTCGCCTTCCAGTACCCGGTGGAGATACCCGGCGTGAGCAACATGAACTTCCTGCGCACCGCACTGAACGAGACGCGCAAGGCGAACGGCCTGGAGGAGCTCGGCGGCAAGGACTTCCTTGCGCTGGTGCGCGAACGCGCCAAGCTGGTGGAGATGGACGCTGATCTCATGAACCGCAATCTGAACGTGGGCTTCAGCGGCGGCGAGAAGAAGCGCAACGAGATCTTCCAGATGGCGATGCTGCAGCCCAAGCTCGGCATCCTGGACGAGACCGACAGCGGCCTGGACATCGACGCGCTGCGCATCGTGGCCGGCGGCGTGAATAAGCTGCGCTCCACCGACAACGCCTTCATCGTGGTGACGCACTACCAGCGCCTGCTGGACTACATCGTGCCGGACGTGGTGCACGTAATGGCCGATGGCCGCATCATCAAGAGCGGTCCGAAGGAACTGGCGCTGGAGCTGGAGGCGAAGGGCTACGACTGGATCAAGGAAATGGCGTGATCGATCAGAAGATCAGATAATCAGACGATCAGATGATGAAATACCAAGGCCGCGATAAGGCACCCGTAGCGTCCTCCGATATGTATCGGAGCCATTGGGTCGACTGATGAAGCCATGACCACATTGACCCAGACCGACCCCAAGACAACGGTGTTGCCGTTGTTGCAAGCCAGCACCTGGCCCAACGCCGCCGAAGCCCTGGCCCAGGTAAACACCCTGCCAGTGCCCACCACCCGCACCGAGGCCTGGAAATACACCCGCGTTGGCAAGCTGTTCAAGGACGCATACAGCGCCCCGCAAGGTGATGCGACCGTCGCACTGCCCGCCCGCCTGCCCTTCGATACCACCCGCATCGTCTTCGTCAACGGCCACTTCCGCGCGGACCTCAGCGACGACCTGAAGGCCGACAAGGGCATCGTCGTCGACAGCCTGAAAAACCACTTGGCACACGGCCCGGTGAAGGCGCACTACGGCACACTGGCCCCCATCGGCGATCGTCTCTTCACGGCGATGAACACCGCTGCGCCTACGGATGGTCTGATCATCCTCGCCACCAAGGGCACTAGGACCAGCAAGCCGATCCATGTTCTGCACATGTCAAGCGGTGATCGGCAATTGATCCAGCCGCGCGATCTCTTCATGCTTCATGAAGGCACGAGCGTGGAAGTGATCTTCGAACACATCGGAACGGACGCATCATCATCACTCGTCAACAGCATCCGCGAAAGCGTGATCGGAGAAGGCGCGAGCCTCACCATCCACCTGTTGCAGAATGAAGGGAATGGTCCCGCACACATCGGCCTCGATGGCGTGTCGATCGGTGCGAAAGGCCGCTTCAGCATCGACACCACCACATTGAACGGTTCGTTGGTGCGCAACGAGGTGAACGTTTCCCTTGCTGGTCGGGAAGCGCATGCCGAACTGAACGGCGTGTACCTGTTGAACGGCACCACGCATTGCGACAACCACACCTACATCGGTCACGACGTGCCGGACTGCACCAGCGACGAGCTCTACAAGGGCATCGTGGCGGGCAAGGGCACCAGTGTGTTCAATGGCAAGGTGTACGTGGCGCCCGACGCGCAGCGCACCCGCGCCTACCAGAGCAACGCGAACATCCTGCTGGGCGACGACGCCAAGGTGTACACCAAGCCCGAGCTGGAGATCTACGCCGACGACGTGAAGTGCAGCCACGGGTGTACCATCGGTCGCCTGGACGAGAAAGGGCTGTTCTACCTGCGCAGCCGCGGGGTGAGCGAGGCAGAAGCGCGCAAGCTGATGGCCCATGCCTTCATCACCGAGGTGGTGGAGCGCATCCAGAACGAGGAGTGGAAGGCGGTGTTGACGGCCTTGATCGACAACAAACTCGCACACCTGTGAGCACCAAAGCGGCACCGGTCTCCCAAGCGTTCAACATCGCCGAGATCCGCTCGCAGTTCCCGATCCTGAAGGAGCTGGTGCACGGCAAGCCGCTGGTGTACTTCGACAACGCCGCGACGAGCCAGAAGCCGCGCCGCGTGATCAAGGCCGAGAGCGCCTACTACGCCACGACCAACGCCAACGTCCACCGCGGCGTGCATACGCTGAGCACCAAGGCCACCGAAGCGCAGGAGGCCGCGCGGGAGATCATCCGCAAGCACATCAACGCCAAGCACGCGCACGAGGTGATCTTCACCAGTGGAACCACGGCGAGCCTGAACCTGGCGGCGTTCAGCCTGGGACAATTGCTGTGGGGAAGTTCGCCTTCGCGCAAGGCTTTGGCGAACGAGGGCGACGAGGTGCTGATCAGTGGGATGGAGCACCATGCGAACATCGTTCCCTGGCAGCTGGCGTGCGAACGGCACGGGGCGAAGCTGAAGGTGATCCCGATCACGGACAGCGGCGAACTTGAACCGCGACGACGCGACGACGCGACGGGTAGCGCGACGAGCACTTTCACCGAGCGGACGAAGGTTCTCGCTATCTCGCATGTCAGCAACACGCTGGGCACCATCAACCCGGTGAAAGAACTGGTCGCGGAGGCGAAGAAGCTTGGCATCATCACCGTGGTCGACGGGGCGCAGGCCATCGCGCACCTGGATGTGGACGTGCAGGACCTCGGCTGCGACCTCTACGCCTTCAGCGGGCACAAGGCCTACGGGCCCACCGGCACCGGAGTGCTCTATGGCCGCGAGGAGCTGTTGGAGCGCATGCCCCCCTGGCAGGGCGGCGGCGAGATGATCGACGTGGTCACCTTCGAGAAAACCACCTACGCCAAGCTGCCCTTCAAGTTCGAGGCGGGCACGCCGCACATCGCCGGCATCATCGGCCTGGGCGAGGCCTTCCGCTGGATGGAGGACTACGACAAGGCTGCGATGGCGAAGCACGAGCACGCGCTGCTCGAGCACGCCACCAAGGAACTGCTCACCATCAATGGCCTACGCATCATCGGCACGGCGAAGGAGAAGGTGGGCGTGATCAGCTTCGTCGTTGAAGGCGTCCACCACTACGACCTCGGCACCCTGCTCGACCAGCAGGGCATCGCCGTGCGCACGGGCCACCACTGCACCCAGCCGCTGATGGAGCGCTTCGGCGTGAGCGGGACCACGCGGGCGAGCTTCGCGTGCTTCAATACGGTGGAGGAGGTGGATGTGATGGTGGCGGCGACCAGGAAAGCTGTCAAGATGCTACGATGAGCACCACGACGACATTGGCCCAGACCCAACAAGAGCTCATTGACGAGTTCGCCATGTTCTCTGACTGGCAGGACCGTTACGAGCACCTGATCGAACTGGGCAAGGACCTGCCCCTGATCGCGCCGGAGCAGAAGACGGACGACAACCTCGTGCGGGGTTGTCAATCGCGGGTATGGCTGCATGCCGCTCCGCAGAACGGCCTCGTGCACTTCACCGCCGATAGCGACGCGATGATCACCAAGGGCATTGTGGCGCTGCTGGTGCGCGTGTTCAACGACCGCACACCGCAAGAGATCCTGGGCGCATCAACTGAGTTCATCGATCAGATCGGCCTGCGGGCACACCTGAGCCCCAACCGCGCGAACGGGCTTAGCGCGATGATCGACCAGATGAAACGCTACGCCCTCGCCTACTCTTCCAAGTCATGAGGGAAATTCATTTCACCGCAACGGCGCAACGAACGCAACGGGTTACGCCACGTTGCGCATTCTTGGCGTCCGCTGCGGCGTGGCGGTTAGAAACTGAGCGTGCATCATGACCCCCGAGGAGAAGAAACAACTGGAGGAGAGCATCATCAACTCCCTCAAGTCGGTGTACGACCCGGAGATCCCGGTGGACATCTACGAGCTGGGGCTGATCTACGACGTGGTGATCCACGACGACGCCAGCGTGTACATCAAAATGACCCTGACCAGTCCGGCATGCCCGGTGGCGGGGACCCTGCCCGGCGAGGTGGAGCAGAAAGTGGCGGACGTGCAGGGTGTGAAGAGCGCCAAGGTGGAGATCACCTTCGAACCACCGTGGGACAGGACCATGATGAGCGAGGCGGCGCAGTTGGAGCTGGGGTTCATGTGAGTACATCCACAGATGGCGCCGATGACACAGATGAACACCTGGAATGATGGCAGGTTGGCAACAACCTGGCTACAGGGCACCTGTAGCGTCGACCCACTGGGTCGACCTATCAGCGTTGCCCCTGGATGTTGACCAAGCGTTCAAACAGGACATGTCGGATCAACCCATCATCAACAAAGTCGCCTCCTCCGGCATCATCACCCTCGACCTGGAGGAGATGTACCCGGCCGGTGAGCGCGTCGTCTTCGACCTGAAGCCGCTGCTGTGGCAGGAGATCGCCCTGAAGGAGGATGACCTGCGGGCCTTCTGCAAGGAGCACAACTGGTCGCAGTATGCGGGCAAGTTGGTGAGCGTGCACTGCAGCGCCGATGCCATCGTGCCCACCTGGGCCAATATGCTCGTGGCCACGCACCTGCAGCCGCACGCGGCCTTCGTCACGCAGGGTGATGCGGACCAATTGGAACGCGCCGTGTTCACCCGATTCGTGCAGCAACTGGATGTTGAGCCCTACCGCAATGCCCGTGTGGTGGTGAAGGGCTGCAGCAAGCTGCCCGTGCCGCTGAACGCCTACGTGGAACTGAGCGCGAAGCTGCTGCCTGTGGTGAAGAGCCTGATGTTCGGGGAGCCGTGCAGCACGGTGCCGCTGTACAAGGCGCCGAAGGGGTAGGGCGTATCTTCACGGGCATGCGGACCAGCCTGCTCTTCTTCTTCGTCTGTTCGTGCATCACGGCGTTCGCACAGGGTGTTCCGCGCAATGCCGCTGGTTCGCCGGTGGCGCCCGGTGCGGTGCCGACCAGCGGATCGCCCGATACCGCGCGCATCCGCAGTGAACATGGCTGGTACCTGAGCCCGCATGGCACGTTGCGCGTGCTGGTGCTGTTCGCCGAGGTGGTGTACGACAAGGACCCCGCACGCGACCCGCAGCCCGATGGGGCCGCGCACTGGCCGAAGGGCCGCCTGCCCCTGTGGAAGGACGAGGTCTTCGACCCACAACCGCTGCCGGTGCCCAAGGCGATGGTGACGCGCTACTACCACGACATCAGCCTGGGCCGCTACACGGTGCTGGGCGACCATGTGGACCAGCTGCTGCGCCTGCGTCAGAGCGAGCACGGCGACCTGCGCAGCGCCAATGACCTCAGCAGGGCGGCGGTGGCCGAGGCCAACAAGCTGGGCGCCCTGCGCACCGCGCATCGTCTTTCGGTGGCTGACTTCGACCTCTGGAAGGACGGGCGCACGCCTGGCGTGGCCAAGGAGGCCGGTCCGGACGGTCCGCACAGCTACGACCACGTGATGCTGATCCTGCGCAACAGCGGCCTGACCCATGGCCAGGGCAGCACGGACCCGGGCAGCAGCGGTGCCTTGTACGGCTACGAGAGCGACACCCAGAGCCGCTTCGGTGGGATGAACGCCCTGCCTTTCGAGATCCTGAAGCACGAGTTCAACCACCTGCTGCTGGGGGGCAACAACTTCCACAGCGGGGGCGGGAACGCTTCCAACTTCCAAAGCCACTTCATCCCCTTGCAGGGCGGCCACAGCATGATGGGGGCGGCGAGCAGCGCCCTGCTCACCTGCAGCGGGTGGGACCGCGACCGGTTGGGCTGGCGGGCCGATGGAGCGCCGTATCGCATCAATGCCCGTACCACGGACGGACGCTGGACCGACGGCGACCTGGACCCCGCCGAAGGCGATACGGGCGTGTATGTGCTGCGCGACTTCGTGACGACCGGTGATGCGATCCGGATCCGGCTGCCTTACCTGCCCGCGGATGTACACCCGCAATGGCTGTGGCTGGAGAACCACCTGGGCTTCGCCCGCAACGGCAGCCCGACGGACCGTTTTCACTGGGAGGCCGACAGCCGCTGCATCGATCCGGTGGAGCCCGGAGTCTTCGCCCTGGTGCAGGTGGCGCACGAGGAACGTGCCGGCAAGGACACCTACCAGGGTCATGCCGACTACCTGCGCGCAGTGCCTGCCACCGGCCTCTTCGACCTGGAGCTGCGCGGGGATACGCTGTCCACGGATTGTCCGTTCGGCGGAGGCCGCAGCATGCCCTTCTTCGCCGACAGCCGCGATGCGAACCCCTTGAGCGGCGGCCACGAGCTGGAGCTTCCGGTGTACGATCGCAACGGCGATGGCCGTCTCGACCGCCGCGAGCACTACATCCCCGGCACCCGCATCGTGGACGGTCGCACCACGGAGGAGGCCGTGTTCTTCGGCCGGCCCGAGCACGCCTTCCGTATGATCGGGAACCGTGCGCTGGGCCTGGCCACCAACCCCGGCACCGCCAACCTGATGACGCTGGTGAGCGCGGGCGGCAAGGCCCTGCACAAAGGCGGGGCGCCCGATGCGCGGCTGGTGGTGCTGAACGGGCTGCGCGTGGAGCTGCTCGCCCAGGCGGCGGACGGTGCGGCCACCGTGCGCGTGCGCACCGACGACAACGTGGTGGACCGGGAAGTGCGCTGGTGTGCGGACAGCATCGTGCTGCCGCCCTTGCGCGGACGCGGCGGGGTGGGCCTGAGCGTGGAGGCGGGCGCCCGCCTGCTGCTCGACCGGTCGGCCACGCCCACCCGCGTGGACCGTCCCGAGGAGGCCGACGGCCGCACCTGGTTCAGCGCACCGACGCGCTTCGTGGTGACCACGGGAGCCACCCTCCTCGTACGGTCCTCGGCGTCGCTGGAACTGGTGCGGGCCAGCGAACTGCACGTGCTCTCCGGTGCGACGCTGCGGCTGGAGCCCGGCGCGCGCGTGCAGCTCGACCGGTCATCGCGCATCGTGCTGCATGGCGATGCGGTGCTCGAGCTGCCGGCGGAGGAACGCCAGCGCCTGGAGAAACGCGGGCGGATCGAGCGGCGTGAGGGTCAGTAGGCCCGGACGTTCTTGCCCTGGCGCCAGTTGATGAAGGCCCGCAGGGCCACGCGGTCGCCGCCGGGCGTGGGGTAGTCGCCGGTGAAGTACCAGTCGCCCAGATGCCCCGGACAGGCCGCATGAAGGCCCTCGATGGTCTGGAACAGGATGCGCACCTCGGCGTTGATCCCCGGTGGGGTGAGCAGCTCGGTGATCTTGGCGCTGATGCGGTCGGCGCTGAAGGGGCGGTAGATGTCCTTCACATGGTTCACCATGCTGCCGAGCGGCTTGTCCACGTCGGCCATGCAGCGCTCGTACACATCGTCGATGATGTTCTCCTGCTTGGTCTCCTTCAGCAGGGCGATGGCCGCCTGGAAGGCCACGAGGTCGCCCAGCTTGGCCATGTCGATCCCGTAGCAATCGGGGTAGCGGATCTGCGGGGCGCTGCTGGCCACCACGATGCGCCGCGGACCAAGCCGGTCCAGCATGCGCAGGATGCTCTGCCGCAGGGTGGTGCCGCGCACGATGCTGTCGTCCAGCACCACTAGGCTGTCCACCCCGGGGCGCACGGTGCCGTAGGTGATGTCGTACACGTGCGCCACGAGGTCGTCGCGGGTGTCATCGCCGGTGATGAAGGTGCGCAGTTTCGCGTCCTTGATGGCCACCTTCTCCATGCGGGGCCGCAGGGCGAGGATGCGGGCCAGCGCGTCGGGATCGGGTGCGGGGCCGAGCTCCAGGATGCGGCGCGCCTTGATGCGGTCCAGTTCGTCCTCCAACCCCCGGACCATGCCGAAGCAGGCCACTTCGGCGGTGTTGGGGATGAAGGAGAGCACGGTGTGCTCCAGGTCGTGGTCCACAGCCTCCAGGATCGCCGGGCACAGCGAGCGGCCCAGGGCGATCCGTTCCTGATACACATCGCGGTCGCTCCCGCGGCTGAAGTAGATCCGCTCGAAGGAGCACGAGCGTTTCTCGCGGGGCTCCCGCACCAGGTGCTCGCCGTAGCTGCCGTCCTTGCGGATGATGAGGGCGTGCCCGGGGGTGAGCTCATGCACGGCCTCGGTGGGCACATGGAACGCGGTCTGGATGGCGGGGCGTTCGCTGGCCACCACCACCACGTCCTCGTCGGCGTACCAGAACGCGGGGCGGATGCCGTTGGGATCGCGCAGCACGAAGGCATCACCGTGGCCGATCATGCCGGCCAGGGCATAGCCGCCGTCGAAGTCCAGCGCGCTGTTCACCAGGATCTGCCGCACATCGAGCTTCTCGGCGACCACCTGCGTGATCTGCCGGTCGTTGTACCCCAACTGCCGGTGGATCTGCGCGATGCGGTCGTTCTCGACGTCGAGGAAGTGACCGATCTTCTCCAGCACCGTCATGGTGTCGCTGCGCTCCTTGGGGTGCTGGCCGATGCTGACGAGCAGGTTGAACAGCTCGTCCACATTGGTCATGTTGAAGTTGCCGGCCACCACCAGGTTGCGCGTGATCCAGTTGTTGAGGCGGCGGCGGGGATGGCAGTTCTCCAGGCTGTCGCGGCCGAAGGTGGCGTACCGCAGATGGCCCAGGAGCACCTCGCCCAGGAAGGGCACATGGGCCTTCAGCCATTCGGCGTCATCGGGCCGGGCGCCTGGCAGCCGCAGGGCATCCTCGTGGCCTTTCTGGACGCGGCCGAAGATCTTCTGGATGGCCTGCTTGTCAGTGCTGCGCTCGCGGTCGATGTAGGGCGTGCCGGGCAGGGGGTCCAGCTTGATGGACGCCACTCCCGCACCGTCCTGGCCGCGGTTGTGCTGTTTCTCCATGAGGAGGAACATGCGCTGCAGGCCGAAGAACGGGGTGCCGTGGCGTTCGGCGTAGTGCGCCAGCGGCTTGCGGAGGCGGATGAGCGCGATGCCGCACTCGTGCTGGAGGACGTCGCTCATCGGCGGCGGGCCGGCCGGGAGAGGGACCGGACCGCAAAGGTACGCCGCCCCGTCCGGCCGCTTCCCGTTCCATCGCCTCCCCTACCCGTTCCAAGCAACTTCCGGGGCCCGGGGCCTGTCTACCCAGCGTAATTTCGACGACGTGCTCCCCGCCCACCGGTCCATCGGCCTGGCCTTCGGCTTGTTGCTCGCCTGCGGCGCGTCGGGTGGCAGCGGGGTCACCTTCACGGAGAACCGCGGCCAGTGGCCCTCGCAGGTGCTCTATCGGGCCCATATCCCCGGCGGCGCCCTCTTCGTGGAGCGCGGCGCCCTCACGTTCGTGCTGGCGGAAGGCGGTGCCCACCACCGCCATGGACATGCCGGGGATGCGCACGACCACGCCGAACAGGACCCGTACAGGGCCCATGCCTACCGGGTGACCTTCGAGGGGGCTTCGGGCGGTGTGGGTGAGGGCCGACAGGTGCTGGGCCATCGCGAGAACCACTTCATCGGCAACGACCCGGCGCGCTGGGGCGCGGATTGCGGGGTGTTCCGGGAGGTATGGGTGAAGGACCTGTACCCGGGCATCGACCTGCGGGTGGATGGCAGCAAGGGCCTGAAGTACGACCTGCTTGTCCAGCCCGGCGTCGATCCGGGGCGGATCCGCATGCGGTACAGCGGCCAGGATGCGCTGGCGCTCGAGCAGGGCCGGCTGGTGGTGCGCACCAGCGCCGGCACTGTGGTGGAAGAGGCTCCCATCGCCTTCGGACCCGGTGGGGCCATCGCCTGCCGCTACCGGCTGGAGGGTGACCGTCTCGGCTTCGAGCTGCCGGACGGGTACGACGACCACGGCCTGCTGGTCATCGACCCCACCCTCACCTTCGCCAGCTACTCGGGCAGCACGGCGGACAACTTCGGCTTCACCGCCACCTACGATGCGGCGGGCAACCTGTACGGGGGCGGCATCGTGTTCGGCTTCGGCTACCCGGTGACGGTCGGCGCGCTTCAGACCAACCTGTCCGGCGGCACCATCGACGTGGGCATCAGCAAGTGGGACGCCACCGGCAGCACGTTGTTGTGGAGCACCTACCTCGGCGGTGGGCAGAACGAATCGCCGCACAGCCTGGTGGTGAACGATGCGGGCGAGCTGTTCGTGCTGGGCAGCACGGGCTCCAGCGACTTTCCCACCACGGCGGGCTGTTTCGACAACAGCTTCGGTGGAGGCCCCTCGCTCAACTTCACCATCGGCTACGGGTACAACCATTTCTCCGGCGTTGACGCCTTCGTGGCGCGGTTGAGCGCAGCCGGCAACGCACTGCTGGGGTCCACCTACGTGGGCGGCGCCGGTGCCGATGGCATCAACAACGACGGTGCCCTGGCCTACAACTACGGCGATTCGTTCCGCGGCGAGATCGCCCTGGACCCCAATGGGAACCCGGTGGTGGCCACCAGCACCGAAACGACCGGGCTTCCCGTCACGCCCGGTGCTCCGCAGGCGGCCTTCGGAGGCGGACAACAGGACGGCTATGTGTTCCGGCTCAACGCCCCTCTCACCAATCTGCTCTGGGCCACCTATGTGGGCGGCACCGGGGACGACAGCGCGTTCGGCGTGCAGTTCGACAGCAATGGCGAGGTCTACGTCACCGGGGGCACCACCAGCACGGACCTGCCGATGGCCGGCACCCCGTACGACGCAAGCCACAACGGCAGCGTGGACGGCTACATCATGCGGTACAACGCCACGGGCAACGCCCTTCTGGGCTCCACCTACCTGGGCACCGCCGCTTACGACCAGAGCTACTTCGTGCAGCTGGACACGGACGACGAGGTGTACGTGGTAGGTCAGACGAGGGGCAATTACCCGGTGACGCCCGGCAAGTACGCCAACCCCGGCAGCAGCCAGTTCATCCACAAGTTCAACCATGCGCTCAGTGGCTCGCTGTGGAGCACGCGCATCGGCAATGGCAGCGGTACGGAGGACATCGCACCATCCGCTTTCCTGGTGAGCGACTGCGGGCAGATCTACTTCTCCGGCTGGGGCGGCGCGGTGAACAACAACGGCGTGCCGAACACCAGCACCACCACCGGCCTGCCAACCACCCCGGGCGCGTTCCAAACGACCACGGACGGTAGCGACTTCCATCTGATGGTGCTGGAGCCCGATGCCATCGGTCTCAACTACGCCACCTTCTTCGGCGGCAACCTCAGCTCCGAGCACGTGGACGGCGGCACCAGCCGCTTCGACAAGAACGGCAACGTGTACCAGGCGGTGTGTGCGGGCTGCGGCGGCAACAGCGACTTCCCCACCACTCCGGGCGCGTGGAGCAACACGAACAACAACCCGAACTGCAACCTAGGCGTGTTCAAGTTCGCGCTGTCGCAGACCCTGGCGGTGATCGCCATCGACGGCCCGCAGTACGTGTGCCATCCGGGAACCGCGCAGTTCGCCAACCTGAGCAATGGCGGCAATACCTACACCTGGTACTTCGGCGATGGCGCCACCAGCACCGATTTCGAACCGACGCACGCCTATGGGGCACCGGGCACCTACACGGTGATGATGGTGCTGGAGGACAGCCTGGACTGCACGCCGCCGGACACGGCCTACGTGACCATCGAGGTGGTGGACCCGCTGGACGCTTCGGTGGACAGTGTGCCGGCGGTATGCGCCGGGTCCAGCGTCCAGCTTCAGGCCAGCGGAGGCACCAGCTACCTGTGGAGCCCCGGCACAGGGCTCAACAGCACCACCGTGCCCGACCCGGTATGCACCCCGTTGGCCATCACCACCTACCAAGTGCTGGTGACCGACCAATGCGGCACGGACACCGCCTTCGTGGACGTGGTGGTGGACGACCCCTCCGGTTTCGCCGGGCCCGACGTGGTGATGTGCGCGGGTGATGCGGTGGCCATCAGCGCGAGCGGAGGCGCCACCTACAGCTGGAGCCCGGCCGGCTTCGTGAACGACCCCACGAGCCCCACACCGCTGGCCTCCCCGCCGGACACCACGCTCTTCACCATCACCATCGTGACGGCCGATGGTTGCGTGGGCGTGGATTCGGTGCTGGTGATCGTGCAGTTCACTCCGCCCGACCCGGTCTCCGCGGACACGGCGGTGTGCGTAGGGGGCAGCGTGCAGCTCCAGGTGAGCGGCGGCGACAGCTATGGGTGGGTGCCGGCCCCCGGCCTCACCACGCTCACTGTTCCCGATCCGGTGGTGACCCCGCCCACCACCACGGACTACGTGGTGCTGGTGAGCAACACCTGTGGCACCACGCCGGACACGGTGACCGTGCTGGTGGTGGTGCCGATGGCCGATGCCTGGCCGGACACCCTGGTGTGCCCCAACGCGCCGGTGCCGCTCTTCGCCAGCGGCGGGGTGAGCTACATCTGGAACCCCGCACAGGGCCTGGACAACGACACCAGCGCCACCCCCATCGCCACGGTGGGAACGCCGACCGTCTTCACCGTGATCTCCACGGACGCCTACGGCTGCAGTGACACGGCCCAGGTGTCCATCGACCTGCTGCCACAACCGGTGGTGAACGCGGGCCCCGATATGTCCATCGATTACGGCGACGCCACCACCCTGGCGGCCACCGGGGAAGGCGCCTTCATGTGGAGCCCGGAGCTCTATGTGGAACAGGCCAACGGCGCGCTGCTCACCGTGCGACCGGAAACGAGCACGCTGTACACCGTGCAGCTGACGGACCTGAACGGATGCGTGGCCACGGACCAGGTGCTGGTGATCATCGACGGCGCGTTGTACGTGCCGAACACCTTCACCCCCAACGAGGACGGGATCAACGACACCTTCTTCGCGCTGGGCAAGGAGATCGACACGTTCCGGATGATGGTGTTCAACCGCTGGGGCGAAATGATCTTCGAGACGGACGTGCTGACCGGACGCTGGGACGGCACCTACAAGGGGGTGGGCTCACCGATCGACACCTACGTCTGGCGGGTGGACTACACCGAACTGAACGGCGAGGACCACATCCTGTACGGGCACGTGAACCTGGTGCGCTAGGAGCCTGGCATGAAGCGCTGGCGGGGCAGGTCGAGCCAGCTCAGCGCGGCACCGCTCAACAGCATCTCCTTGCGGGCATCATCCCAGGGCATGCTGCGGATCAAGGACCCGGGCTCCAGCTCACCGAGGGGGAACGGATAGTCGGTGCCCAGGGCCACGCGCTCGGCGCCCAGCATGTCCACGACGAGCTTCAGGATGGCGGGGTCGTGCACCAAGGCGTCGATCCAGAACCGGCCGAGGTAGTCCTTGGGCGGCACCTGGTTGTCCACCGCGCACAGGTCCGGACGCACCTCGAACCCGTGCTGGATGCGGCCGAGCGTGGCGGGAAAGCTCCCTCCGCCGTGGGCGAAGGCCACGCGCAGGCGCGGCAAGCGCTCCAGGAGCCCGCTGAAGATCATGGAGGTGATGGCCAGGGTGGTCTCCGCGGGCATGCCCACCAGCCAGGGAAGCCAGTACTTGTCCATGCGCTCCTTGCCCAGCATGTCCCACGGGTGCACGAACACGGCCATGCCCAGGGCCTCGCACGCCTGAAAGACATCCAGGAACCGGGGGTCGCCCAGGTTGATGCCCTCCACATGGGTACCGATCTGGATGCCGCTGAGACCGATCGACCGGCAGCGCTCCAGCTCCTGCACGGCCAGCGCGCTGTCCTGCATGGGCACCGTGCCCAGGCCCACGAAGCGGTGCGGCCAACGGTCCACGATGCCGGCGATGTGGTCATTGAGGAACACGGAAAGCTCCAGCGCGTCCTGTGGTCGGGCCCAATAGCTGAACATCACGGGCACCGTGCTCAGCACCTGGGCATGCACGCGGTGGCCGTCGCACTCGTCCAGCCGTACCAGGGGATCCCAGCAATTGGCCTGCACCTCCCTGAAGAACTTGTCATCCATCATCATCCGTGCACAGCCCGGGCGGTGATGGTCGAGGTGGATGAAGCCCTTGTATCCGAAGCGGGCCCCGAAATCGGGGATGTGCTCCGGCAGGATGTGCGTATGGACGTCGATGGCCAGCAGCTCGGCCATCAGGAGAAGCGCGGATCGGTGGCCATCACATGACCGCAATTGCGGCAGGTCCGCAGGGCCTCGTTGCCGTAGAACTCCCGGAAGCGTGGCAGGAAGTCCTTCTCGATGTTGTGCAGCACGAAGCGGTACTCGTGCAGCAGGGTGTTGCACTTCTCGCAGTACCACTGCAGTCCGTCCTCCAGGGCGCGGTCATCGCGTTTGCACTCGATCACCAGGCCCACGGTATCGGGACCACGACGCGGTTGATGCGGCACGTTCGCGGGCAGCAGGAACATCTCGCCCTCCCTGATGGGGATGGTGACGGCCTTGCCATCCTCCTGGATGCCCACCTCGATGTCGCCCTCCAGCTGGTAGAAGAGCTCCTCGGTCTGGTTGAAGTGATAGTCCTTGCGTGCGTTGGGGCCGCCGACGATCATCACGATGTAGTCGCCGGCATCGGCGTACAGGTTCTTGTTGCCGACCGGCGGCTTGAGCAGCGCGCGGTTGTCGGCGATCCATTGCTTGAGGTTGAACGGTCGACGGACGGCCATGGCGGTGGAGGGGTTCCGCCGCAAGTTAGGGCCGCTCTGGCGAAGGCCGGCGTCAGCGCTCGCGCTTCTCCACGCGACCGGCCATCAGCAGCAGGGCACCGTTGGTGCGTTGCATGCCCATGGTCCATTCGGGGTCCTGGGCGAACATGCCGGCCTTCTCGTCGTAGCGGATGCGGGCGAAGGGGAAGTCGAGCTCATCGGTGCTCACGCCGTTGTACTTCGCCTCGGCCAGCATGCCGATGTCCATCACCAGGGGTTCGAAGACCAGATCGTCCGCCGCCTTGGGGAAGTGCGTGTCGATCTGAACGCGCTTGGGCACGAATCCGGCCTTTCGGAACTCGATGCTGAAGCTCCGGTTCAGGGCCAGGCCCAGGGCGAACCTGCCGCTCCTGTCCGTGGTGATGGAGCCCACTTGTTCATTCTCCCTGTAGGTGATCACTTCGCAGCCTTCCAGCTTGCTGTCACCGTCGGTGATCCGGCCGGTGATCGGCAGCACGACCTCCTCCCCGCCCGATTGAGCGCGGGCCGTTGGGATGGAGAACAGGCCGGCGATCGGGATCAGGAGCGCAACGGCGGAACGGAATGGTCGGGAACGCATGGTATCAGGGATGGTGGCCCTGATACGAACGCATGGGTCCGGTGGTTCCGAACGGTCAGCGCACCACCCGCCGCACGACGGGAGGCGAGCCCTCGCTGTCCAGCCGGACCAGGAGGGCACCGCGGGCGACTTCCGGCAGGGTGATGCGGCTTGTGGAACCGGCTGACACCCAGCTTCGGTGCACGGAGCGGCCCACGGCATCGAGGACGGTGACCCAGGCACCCTGTTGGTCCCTGTCCGGCCCGATGCAAAGGACATCCCCATCCATCCACACGGCACGCTGGCCCACCTCCACTCCCTGCACACCCGTGCAGATCTCCACGAAGAGCTCCACGAAGTTGTCGCTGAGCTCCAGGCAGGCCCCATCGCTGGTGAGGTCGCGGATGGACAGGCCTGCTTCAAGACCGAACAGTGCCCCGTCCCAGCTCACGGCGTGGATCCGGTAAGCTCCATCACGAAGGGTGTCCGCCTCCAATAGGCCGCCGGGCAGTTCAGCGACGATGTTGTCGCCATCATCGGTCAGCACGAGGATCACCGGGGAGGTCCCCTGGGAGAAGCTCACGAAGGTCAGCAGGTCGGAGAGCCCGTCCTTGCAGATGGTCAGGGTGGTGTCGCCCTGGTCCGTCTTCACGATGTTGCCGTCGCAAAGCAACGGGGGCATGGCCGCACTGAGACAGATGCCGAAGGTGCCGGGGGCACCGAAATCGGTGTTGGTGAAGACCCGGACGCGATAGTTAGTGCCGGGTGTGGTGGGAATGGTGAACTCGAAGAGCGGCCAGACGCCGCAGACGAAGGAAGTGGCCAGGCAGCTGTCGGGCATCACCTCGATGCCCCAATCGGTGATGGAACCGGGGACCAGGCGGAGGAAGACCTCGCTGTGGATGTCGCTGTTGAAGGTGTACCAGACATCGGGGAAGGAGAGTCCGTTGCCATCGCACACCGGCAGGTCACCGCCCCAACTGGCCTGCCCGTTGTCGCCCGGCGTGGCAAGCAAGGGGCATTCCAGCAGGTCGTTGATGGTCAACGGCTGCGGGAAGGCGCAGCTGTCGTTCGTGGGGATCTGCGCAGCCACGCGCAGCGTGAGGGCGGCTGCGGCAAGGAGGGTCGGGATGCGGGCCATGGGGCGGAATAGGACCCGCCAAGGTAGCCGGAAAGGAGGAATGCCCTACCGGACGGTGAGCCGCTTCTGCCAGCTGCCATCGGCCGTCTCACAGCGCAGCACGTACCCGCCCGGCGCCATCCCGGTCAGGTCCAGGCGGCTCACCCCACCGGCCACCAGGCTCCGCTGCTCCGTCATCACCACCCGACCCATCAGGTCGGTGAGGCTCAGGCGCACGAGGCCGGCAGCGCCCGACCAGCGCAGGTCGGCGAAGCCCTGTGCCGGGTCGGGGAACACCGCGAAGGGAGCCTCATCGGCGGGGTGGCCCACCGTGGTGGTGATGTCCGCGGCGATGCACAGGCGGAAGTCGCCACCGAGACCGAGGTCCGTGTTCGTCATCACGCGCACGTAGTACGGTTGGTTCGGGATGGTGGTCACCGTGACGGGGCCTGAAGGGAACTGCACGCAGGCCACCTCGGCGCCGCCGCAAGCCTCGTACACGGCCATGGACCAGTCGCTCATCGTGAGGTTCTCGAGGGTGACCTCCACCTGGGTGTTGACACCGGGCTCGAAGGTGTACCAGACGTCCAGGTAGCCATTGGTCGACGAGTCGCAGGACGGATCATCGGTGGACAGGACCGCACCGCTGTTATATCCACCGGTGGAGCTGCCCGGGCAATCCGGAAGCGGAAGCACCTCGATGTAGGCGGCGTTGGCACAGTCATCGTTCGGCGGGGGGGCCGGGCAGGCGTTGGCCGAAACGGTCAGCACGTAGTCGCCTGAGGAGCCGCTACCGAAGTTGCCCACGGGGATGTAATAGGTCCCTGGCGCCAGACCCACGAAGGTGATCTCGGCGTTGGTGTCCACGCAGGTGAAGTCCGCCTGCGCGGTGAACAGCGTCTGGGCGGCCGGACAGCTGGTGGTCAGCGCCGGATAGACCTCATCGAAGGGGGGCGTGGAGCCGCAGTAGGAAATGGTCACGATGGCGCAGTCGCTCAAGGTGAACGCGTGCCAGACCTTGGGGACGCCATCGTTCAGGAGGCTGGTGATGTCGGCATCGGCCAGCGTGGTGGCACCCGCGTTGTTGCCCGTGAACGTGAGGGTGCCGCCCAAGGCAAGGGGATCGGCGATGACCGCGGAGCAGAGGTCGTTCGCCGGTGCCGATCCGCCACCCTGTACACAGATGGTGAAAGTGGGCCCTGCGGGCTGACCGCCGTACCAGTCGTAGACGCGCACGAAGTAGGTGTTCCCGATCGTCAGGTTCGAGAGCACCACGGTCTCGGTGGCCCCGAGCGCACCTTGATCGCCACAGGCGATGCTCGTCGTGGCGCCACAGGCCCCTTCCAGGACATCGACCACAGGGTTGAAGCCCAGCGATGGCTCCACCACCACCGAATGGTCGCTCGAGCTCGCCACGAAGCTGAACCACACATCGTCATTGGCGTCACCGGTGATCCCGGCGCAGGTGATGGCCGGCAGGGATTCCGTGGCGCCGAGCGTGGTGCCGTTGACAGGTGTGCATCCGGCATCGGGCACCAGCGCGATCGCTCCGCTGCATTCATCGTTCGCCGGGGGCGGGGTGGTGCAGACCTGGCCCGTGAACGTCAGCGTGTACGGACCGGTGGAGCCCGGCTCATTGATCACCGGGAAGTAATAAGTGCCTGCAGGCAGGTTGGGGAAGAGGATGGTGACGTTGCCGTCCCCGCAGGTGACGAACTCGAACACGCCGGTGTTCACGATGTTGGCGATCGGGCACCCGATCACCAGGTTGATGAACGAGTTGGGAAAGGCCGGGGTGGTGCCGCACAGGTCCACGGTCACATCCATGCACTGGCTCAGGGAGAAGGCCTCCCAAACCTGGGCGGCGCCGAAACCCACCTCGTCGGTGGATCCTCCGCTATCGCCGTTGCGCACGGCCGGCACACCGGGGGACAGGGCCACCACGGTGGCGCCGGTGCACAGGTCGTTCACCGGGACACCACCGCCTTGTGCGAAGAGCTGCGGTGCGTGGGCGGCGAGGAGAGCGGCCAGGGCGGTGAGGGCGGTGCGGTACGGCATGGGCGGAAGGAATTCGGGTCAGTGGATCACGAAACGCTGTTCGGTGCGGGCGTGCGGCGTGGTGGCGCGCAGGGTGTAGGCACCGGGTGACAGGCGGTCGAGCTGCAGGCTGTGCGAGGCCCCTTGGGCGATGCGGGCACGCTCGGCATGCACGGCACGGCCGGCCATGTCCAGCACTTCCAGGGTGAAGGCCGCGTCAGCCGCCGGATTGCGCACGTTCAGCACACCGGTGGTCGGGTTGGGGAAGAGGCTCAACGGGGCGGTCTCCATGGCGGCCACGCCCGTGTTGATGCAGTTCACCCCGTCCACGGTGATGGCATAGGGTCCGATGGCGTTGCTGTTGGCATCGAGCACCACCGGCAGCAGGTAGGTTCCCGCATCGAGCTGGTAGAAGTAGTAGGTGAGGTTCTGGTCGCCGCAGGCCGTGTCATTGAAGGTGCTGAAGTACACCACCGAATCCGCCGGGCAGCTGGTGGCCAGGAAACCGAAGGCATTGGTCCACGCGGGGTTCTGTCCGCAATAGCTCACCGTCACGTCCATGCAGCTGTCGAGGCTGAAGGCATGCCACACCACCGGGGCCAGGCTGAAGGGGCTGCCGCTCACCCAGTCATCGGTGAAGGTGGCACCGGTGTTGTCACCGGTGAAGGTCAGCGGTGCACCCGGCTCCAGGGCCTCCGGGACCACGTTGGCGCAGTTGTCGTTGGGCGGGGTGTTGCTGCCCTGGCAGGCCACGGCCGTCACTTGGATGCTGTAGGGGCCGATGGCGTTGTTGTTGGCGTCACGCACCACGGGCAGCAGATAGGTGCCGGCGGCGAGCTCGTCGAACACATAGGTGAGGTTGCCATCGCCACAATCGGTGGTGTTGAAGGTGCTGAAGAGCACGATGCTGTCCGCAGGGCAGCCGGTGGCCAGGAAACCGAAGGCATTGGTCCAGGCCGGGTTCAACCCGCAATAGCTCACGGTCACCGTGGCGCACTCCACGGTGGTGAACATGTGCCACACGACCGGGGCGCCGGCGAAGGGGCTGGTGGGCACGAAGTCGGCCGTGGGGGTGGCGTTGGTGTTGTCGCCGGCGAAGGTCAGCGTATCGTCCACATTGAGGGCCACCGCGATGGCGTCCGCGCAGAAGTCGAAGAAGGCCGGAGGCGTGGAACATTCGGTGGCGAGCACATCGATGCTGTACGTGCCCACGGCGTTGTTATTGGCATCCAGCAGCACCGGGACGTAGTAGGTGCCTGCGGCAAGTTCGGAGTACACATAGGTGCGGTTGCCGTCGGCGCAGGTGGTGTCGTTGAAGGTGCTGAAGAAGACGAGCGAATCGGCCGGGCAGTCCGTGGCCAGGAAGCCGAAGCTGTTCTCCCACACCGGGTTCTGCCCGCAGTACCGCACTTCCACGGTGGCGCAGGTGGTGGTGGTGAAGGCATGCCACACCACCGGAGCACCGGCGAACGGCGAGCCCTGGGCGAAGTCGTTCGTCGCGGTGGCGTTGGTGTTGTCGCCGGTGAAGGTGAGGGTGTCACCGACCGCAAGCCCCTCTGCCGTCACCTGCCCGCACTGATCGTTGGGCGGGGCCTGCGATCCGCCGCAGGCCTCGGCCGTCACATTGATGACGTACGGACCGAAGGCGCTGCCGACCGCCGTCCATACCGGAAAGAGGTAGGTACCGGCAGGCAGGTTGTTGAAGCTCACGGTCGGGTTGCCGTCCCCGCAGCTGTTGTACTCATACAATTGGGTCACGATCAGGGCGTTGGTGGCCGGGCAGCTGGTGGCCAGCACGTTCCAGAAATCCACGAAGACCGACGGCGATCCGCAGTAGTCGATGGTGACATCCGCACAGGCCGTGGTGGTGAAGGCGTGCCACAGCACGGGGATCCCGAAGCCCTCCAGGACCGAGCCCGGTGCATAGTCACCGGTGATGGTGGCGTTGCTGTTGTCACCGGTCCATTGAAGGGTGCCACCAATGGCCAGGGGGTCGGCGACCACCTGGGAGCAATCGTCCACCCCCTGGGCGGCGATGCGGCTGATGCCAAAAAGAGCGACCGCGGCGAACGCGGTGCAGTGGATCAAAGCGGAATGAAGGGTCATGCGGTTGGGGTCGATGGGTGACGGGATACCGAGCGCAAAGATGTCCTCTCCGCGTAAAGCGAAGGTGAACGGGGACGGGTGGTTATCAACATTCGCCCGCGGATGGCGGAAGGTGCCGGCTACCTTTGGCCGCACATGAAGCCCCTTCCATGATGAACCCCGATCTGCAGGGCCAACGGGCGCTCGTGTGCGGCGCCACGCAGGGGATCGGAAGGGCGGTGGCCATGGCGCTGGCCGCACAGGGGGCCCGGGTGACGGTGCTCGCGCGCAAGGCCGAGGCGTTGGATCACCTGGTGACCGCGCTGCCGGGTGAGGGCCATCAGGCCCTGCCGGCCGACCTGTCAGCAACGGCCGAACTCGAGCAGGCGGTGGACCGTGCGCTCGGCGAAGGGTCCTTCACCATCCTGGTGAACAACGCCGGAGGGCCACCACCGGGGCCCGCGCACAAAGCGCAGGTCATGGAGTTCGAGCAGGCGATGCGGCTCCATCTGTTCGCGTTCCACACCCTGGTCAGGCGGCTTCTTCCGGGCATGCGCGAGGCCGGCCACGGCCGCATCATCAACATCATCAGCACCAGCGTGAAGCAGCCGCTGCCCGACCTGGGGGTGAGCAACACGGTGCGGGCGGCGGTGGCCAACTGGGCCAAAACGCTGGCGAACGAGCTGGGGCCATGGAACATCACGGTGAACAACGTGCTTCCGGGGGCCACGGCCACCGAGCGTCTCGAGGCCATCATCCGGGCGAAGGCCGAGCGCACTGGGTCGAGCGAGGAGGAGGTGGCGGCCCATATGCGTGCGGAGATCCCCTTGCGTCGCTTCGCCCTGCCCGAGGAGGTGGCGGCAGCCGTGGCCTTCCTGGCCGGACCGGGCGGCTCCTACGTCTCGGGGATCAACCTGCCGGTGGATGGCGGGCGCACGGCGAGCCTGTGATCAAGCCTGCTCCCGGGCGGCCAGGCGGAAGCCCTGACCGTGGATGTTGATGATCTCCACCTCGGGGTCCGCGCGCAGGTGCTTGCGCAGCCTGGCGATGTACACATCCATGCTGCGGCCATTGAAGTAGTTGTCATCGCCCCAGATCTCCCGCAGGGCCTGCCGACGCTCCAACAGGCCGTTGCGGTGCAGGCACAGCAGGCGCAGCAGTTCGCTCTCCTTGGTGGTGAGCTTTCGCTCCTCCTCCCCACGCCTCAGCAACTGCTTGCGCACATCGAACGTGTAGCTGCCGATGCTGTGCTGCTGAGGCTGCTCCGGGCCGAGACCGATGCCCGCACTGCGCCGCAGCACGGCCTGTACGCGCAGCACCAGCTCCTCCATGCTGAAGGGCTTGGTGAGGTAGTCGTCCGCCCCCGCCTGAAAGCCCTGGATGGTGTCCTGCTTCATGCTCTTGGCGGTGAGGAAGATGATGGGCACCTGGGCATCGGTCCGGCGGATCTCGCGGGCCAGGGTGAAGCCGTCCTTCACCGGCATCATCACGTCCAGCAGCAGCAGGTCATAGCGGTCCCTGGCCTCCGCGGCGGCACGAAAGGCCTTGAGGCCGGCCTCGCCATCGGCGCGCAGGTCCACCTCGAATCCTTTCACGCGCAGGTACTCGGCCAGCAGGGCGCCGAGGTTGGGGTCATCCTCGACCACCAGGAGCTTGGGTGTTGGAGCCATGTTCAAAGGGGAGGGTGATCGTGAAGGTGCTGCCCTGGCCGGGTTCGCTGGCCACCTGGATGCGTCCGCCATGCCGCTGCACCACGGCGCGCACATAACTGAGACCGAGGCCGAAGCCCTTCACGTTGTGGACGTTGCCGGTGGGCACCCGGTAGAGCTTCTCGAAGATGCGCCGTTGTTCGGCGCGCGGAATGCCGATCCCGTTGTCCTGCACCTCCACGGCGATCCCCTGGTGATCGCTGCGGGTGCGCACCTGGATGCGGGGTTCGCGGGCGGCGTACTTGATGGCGTTGTCGATCAGGTTCTGCAGCACGTTGGTCAGGTGGATGCGGTCGCCCTGCAGGCGATGCAGCACGGCCCCGAAGGCCACCTCGATGCCTCCTCCGCGCCGCTCGGCCTGGATGCGCATGTTGCGCACCACGTCGTCGATCAGCACGTGCAGGTCCAGGTCCACCGGCCGCAGCCGCATCTGCCCGCTGTCCTGCACGGCGCTCTGCAGCACGTTCTCCACCAGCACCCCGAGGCGCTTGTTCTCCTCGCGGATCATGTTCACGAAGGTGCGCGTCTGCTGTTCGGTGTGCGGCATGGACGGGTCGTTGAGCGCCTCGCAGGCCAGTGCGATGGTGCTGATGGGGGTCTTCAGCTCGTGGGTGAGGTTGTTCACCAGATCGTTCTTGATGTCGCTGATGCGCTTCTGCCGATGGACGGTGCGCAGGGTGATGACGAAGACGGCCACGATCACCAGCAGGAAGGCGGCGGACATCAGCAGCATGGGCCGGATGGCGGCACGCACCAGACGCTCCTGCCCGGGCAGGAGCACATGCAGACGCAGGCGTGCACCGGGCGCGTCGTTCCGGAAGAGCGGCACGGTATGCGGGGAGCTGACGAGCGCTGCGGTGTCGGCACCGGGCGAGGCCATCACCACCTGGTCCACGGCATCCAGGATGGCGTGGTCCACAACTCCTGTGATGCCGCGCAGTCGCAGCTCCTCGCCCAGCAGCGAATCGAGCACCGGGGCGGGCACACGTTCCTCCACGGGACGCACATCGTCCACAGCGATGAGGCCGCGGAGCATGTCGGCCACCACATCGTCCGACCCGGTGGGCGCGCCGATCACGGTGAGGCTGTCGGTGGAGCGCAGGCGGTCGAGGCCGCTGTGCGCGCGCAGGCGCTCCAAGGTCTCGAGGCGTTCCAGGCGCTCGCCCACCGCGATCAGGGCGTTGTCCACGCTGCGGCCCAGCTGCACGTCCTTCAGGTCCATCGACTCACCGATCCACCGCACCTGGATCACCACCAGGCCCACGAGCGCCAGGGTGATGGCCAGCGTGAGCCCCAGGATCGACCGCTCGTTCACGGTCCGAAACTATCCGGGCCCTTCTCCCCGGCCGGAACCACTTAACGTTCTTTAACGGCGATCAACGTGTCGTTAACGTTCGACGGGGCGTTCAGCGTGTACGTTCGCAGCATCGAACGCCGAACCATGCGCCGCACCACCGCCTCCCAGCTGTTCTGCCTCGGCCTCGCCATCGGCGGCGTCACGTGGACACAGGCCGCATCCCCCTTCCGCTATCCCCCTCAGCGCAAGGCCATCGAGCCGGCGACCACCACCGCGGGGAACACGGTACGCCCCGTGGCACCGACCGATCGGTTGGCCTGCCTTCCGTCCAACACATTCACGAAGCTTGTCATCGAGTAGGTTCGTTCAATGACAGCGCAACAAGGGGCTGGAAGGCTTCCACGATGTGGGGGCTTTCGGCTTTTCGGGGGGGTGCGGTCCGGTGCCTGTACCTTCGGCGCAGCAGCCATGGAGACGATCCTGAACCACATCGGCGGGCGCTTCGCCGCCGCGCATAGCGGCGCCACCCTGCCGGTGCATGCACCCGCCACGGGCGCGGTGTTCGCCACCGCACCGGACAGCGACGCACGCGATGTGGATGATGCGGTGGCGGCCGCGCGGGCCGCACAACCCAGGTGGTGGGGGCTGGGGCGCGAGGGGCGCAGCAACGCCCTGCTGCGTGTGGCGGACCAAGTGGAACGCGACCTGGAGCGTTTCGCCCAGGCCGAGTCGCGGGACAATGGCAAGCCCGTTCATCTGGCGCGCGAGGTGGACATTCCACGCGCCGTGGCCAACCTGCGCTTCTTCGCCACGGCCATCCTGCACCAGCAGAGCGAGGCGCACCTGATGGACGAGGTGGCGCTGAACTACACCGACCGGCAGCCGGTGGGTGTGGCCGGCTGCATCAGCCCGTGGAACCTGCCGCTCTACCTCTTCACCTGGAAGGTGGCCCCCGCCCTGGCGGCCGGCTGCACGGTGGTGGCCAAGCCCTCGGAGGTGACACCCCTCACGGCGCATCTGCTGGCCGAAGCCTGCGCGGCCGTGCAATTGCCCCCCGGTGTGCTGAACATCGTGCACGGACTTGGCGCCAAGGTGGGGGCCGCCATCAGCGCGCACCCGGACATCCCCGCGATCTCCTTCACCGGCGGCACGCGCACCGGCGCGGAGATCGCCCGCACCGCGGCGCCGATGTTCAAGAAGCTCAGCCTGGAGCTCGGCGGCAAGAACCCCGTGGTGGTGTTCGAGGATTGCGACTTCGACCGCATGCTGGACACCACGGTGCGGTCCTCCTTCCGCAACCAGGGACAGATCTGCCTGTGCGGTTCACGCATCCTCGTGGCACGCAGCATCTACGACCGCTTCAAGGAGGCGTTCGTGGCGCGCACCGAAGCCCTGCGCGTGGGTGATCCGTCGGACCCTGCGACCGACCTGGGCGCGCTGGTGAGCGAGGCGCATCTGGAGAAGGTGCTCGGCCATGTGGACCTGGCGCGTGCCGAAGGCGGCACCGTGCTGTGCGGCGGAGAGCGCGTGCGGCTGCCGGGCGCCCTGTCCGGCGGCTGGTACATGCGCCCCACGGTGATCGAGGGGCTGGGTCCGCAGTGCCGCACCAACCAGGAGGAGATCTTCGGTCCGGTGGTGACGCTGCAGCCCTTCGACAGCGAGGAGGAGGCGCTGGCGCTGGCGAACGCGACGCCTTACGGCCTGGCCGGTGTGGTATGGACACGGGATGTCCAGCGGGCGCACCGGGTGGCGCGCGGCATCCAGGCGGGCATCGTGTGGGTGAACTGCTGGATGGTGCGCGACCTCCGCACGCCCTTCGGGGGCACCAAGCAAAGCGGCGTGGGGCGCGAGGGCGGCTGGGAGGCGCTGCGCTTCTTCACCGAGGCGCGGAACGTGTGCGTGCGCTGGTGAACGCCGTGCCCTTCCGCTCCCGGTCCTTCATCCCGTTGGTGAAGAACCAGCCGAAGCGGCGGTCGAACCAGGCCTCGAAGCGCTCCAGCGCATGGAACAGGGCGGCAAGCATCGTGCGTGCGGGGTTGCTCATGGATAACACCAACACGGGACAGGAATTGTGCCAGGGGCCGGGCGATCCGGCGAACGGTGCGTTGGGGATCAGGAACGGGCCTCCACCCAGGCCAGGGACAGCTCCGCGTCCAGGTCGCACCGACCGGCGGTGAGCCCCCCGGTGGCGCGCATGGCCAGTTCCAGCAGCCCGGCACCGGCGGGGTCCTCCCCCTGGAGGGCCGCGCGGTAGCGGCGTTTGAGGTGAAAGGCCGTATCCCGGCCGATCCCCTCCACGACCTCCTGCAGGTGACGGGCCTCTGAAGCCGGGCCCACCGCACCAGCCAGCATGCTCCAGCCGACGGGGGAACGGCGCTGGACGGCCAGCAGCACGGGCCCGCTGCGACGCGCGGCGCTGTCATCGAAATACTGGGTGGCGGCCAGCAGGCAGGCGTGCAGCGGTTCCCCGCCCACCCCCGACTCCTGCACCAGCCCCAGCAGCGCGTTCAACAGGGCCGGCGCGGGTTCTCCGAGCATGGCGGCCACTACGCGACACGCCTCCTGCGCGCGGCAGACCCCGGCCACGCGGTCGAACGGCAGGGGCTCCGCATCCCCGAGCAGCACCTGGAGCATGAAGCGGTGCATGCCGGCCTCGAGGGATTCCAGCGCATGGCCCGGATCGCGGCCGCTGCGGCGCGCCATCTCGATGAGCCCCAGCCCGGCGCCGCCCTTGGCCGATGCGGCGTTGGCCTGCAGCCCGCGGAGGAAGAGCGCCTTCAACGTGTCGGCATCCTTGCCGAGCACACCGTTGAGCGCGCGGTGCAACGCGGGCAGGTCGGCGTCGGCCACCGGGTTGAAGGTGATCACCTGCTGGCCCTGCGGCACCACGCCGAACAGGAGACCGCTCCGGTGCTTGATGCCTTCGGTTTGGGGGCGGTGGCGGATGATGTTCTGGAAGGCCTCCACCAGCACGAAGGCCAGTCGCGCGCGGGCCCCTTTGGACAAGCCCTGCCGCTCGGCGATGGCCTCGGCCAGCTCGATCAGGGCGGGCGGTCTGCGCGTCGCGGAAGGGATCGCCGAGCAGGAGGGCGAAGGTGCCGCCGGACAAGGCCCGGTACAGGCTGAGCGCATGGGGGACCTCCATCGGCCGAAGCGTTCAAAGATAGCCGCGGCCCCGAACGGGCCCCGGCGCACCGATAACTTGCGCCCCATGCGGTCGGGTGAACGCGAGGCGGTGCTGGAGCAGGCGCGGCTCCATGTGCGGCGCCACTTCAGCAAGCACATCGGTGCACGCTTCACCTTCCACGACCTGGACCACACGCTGGCGGTGACGCGCACGGCGCTGGAGATCGGTCGGGCCCACCGCCTGTCCGGGACAGACCTGTGGGTCCTGGAGATGGCGGCCCTGTTCCACGACACGGGCTACGCGCAGGCCTACGCGGGGCACGAGGGGGTGAGCGCGCGCCTGGCCGCGGCCTTTCTGAAGGAGCAGGGTGTACCGGCGGCGCTGGTCCGGCGTGTGGTGGGGCTGATCCAGGCCACGCGCATGGGTGCCCGGCCCCGGAGCCTGCTGCAGCGCATCCTGCGCGATGCGGACAGCGCCAAGGCCGGCCAGGTGGACTTCGAGGAGCACAGCGAGCGCTTGAAGCTGGAGCAGCAGGCCGTGACGGCGCGCTCCGTGAAGCGCGGCGAGTGGGCGCGCGAGAACCTGGCCTACCTGGAGGCGCATCGCTTCCACACACCGTACGCCGAGCGGCGCTTCGGGGCGCAGAAACGCATGAACCTGAGCCTCGCCCGGCGGCGTGTGCGCGAGGGTGTGCTGCCCGCACCACGGGTGCAGCACGACCCCTTCTTCGACCGCGACCTCAGCTGGCTGGCCTTCAACGACCGGGTGCTGCAGGAGGCCAGCGACCCGCGCGTGCCGCTGCTGGAGCGCATCAAGTTCCTGGCGATCTACAGCAGCAACCTCGACGAGTTCTATCGCGTGCGCGTGGCCTCGCTGCGCTCGCTGGCCAAGCTGGGGCGGCGCGACCGCACGGCGCTGGGGGTGGCCACCGAGGCCTTGATCGCCCGGATCAACCGCACCGCGCTGCAGCAGCAGAAGCAGTTCGGCCGCCTCTACCGGCGCACCCTGCTGCCCGCCCTGGCGCGCCATGGCATCCGGCTGCTGCGCGACGACCAGCTGGACCCCCGCCAGGAGGCCTTCGCCCGCACTTTCTTCACCGCGCGGGTCGCGCCGCTGCTGCACACCGCCGAGGTGCGCGACGGCAACGCCCTGTTCATCGAGGACCGCAAGCTGTACCTCGTATGCCGGTTGCGGCCGGCGGGCAAGGGCAAACGCCGCGAACGGCTGGTGCTGGTGAACGTGCCCAGCGATGCGGTGGGCCGCTTCCTCACCCTGCCGGCCGCACGTGGCCGCACCGCGGTCATCTTCCTGGACGACGTGATGCGCCTGGGCCTGCAGGACCACTTCGCCGGTCACGTGCTGGTGGACAGTTACGCCATCAAGCTGAGCCGCGATGCCGAGCTGTACCTGGAGGAGGAGTTCGGCGAACGCGTGGTGGACAAGGTGCGCCGCAGCCTGCGCAAGCGCTCCACCGGTGTGCCCAGCCGCTTCCTGTACGACGAGCGCATGCCGGCACCCGTGCGCAAGGCGCTGCGGTCGCTGCTGGGGCTGAAGGGACCCGACCTGGTGGCCGGGGGGCGCTACCACAACTTCAGCGACCTGATGGGCCTGCCCGTGGAGGGCCATCCGGCCTTGCGCGATCCGGAGCGGGCACCCCTCCCCGCCCCGGACCCAGGGCGCGCCGTCGGCTCTTCGACCGCATCGCGCAGCACGACCTGCTGCTGCACTTCCCCTACCACGACTTCGGTGTGGTGGTGGACTGGCTGCGGCAGGCCGCGCACGACCCGCAGGTGCGGAGCATCGCCCTCACGCTATACCGCGTGGCCGAGCGCTCGCAGGTGTGCGAGGCGCTCCTCGAGGCGCTTCGCGCCGGCAAGCAGGTCACCGTGTTCGTGGAGGTGCAGGCGCGCTTCGATGAGCGCACCAACCTGAACTGGGGCGAGCAGCTGGAGGCCGACGGCGCGCGGGTGCTGTACAGCTATGAGGGGCTGAAGGTGCACGGCAAGCTCGGCCTCATCGAACGGCGCGAAGGCCGCGCCACAAAGCGCTACGCCTACCTCGGCACCGGCAACTTCCACGAGCGCACCGCGCGGCTGTACGCGGATTGCGCGCTCCTGACGGCCGACAACGAGCTGTGCCGCGAGGTCAGCGAGGTGTTCCGCCACCTGGCGGACCGGCGGCATGTGCCACAGCTGCGGCACCTGATGATGGCACCCACCGGTCTGCGCAGCGGCCTGGAGGCCCTC
This sequence comes from Flavobacteriales bacterium, assembly GCA_016715895.1. Lineage (NCBI taxonomy): Bacteria > Pseudomonadati > Bacteroidota > Flavobacteriia > Flavobacteriales > Flavobacteriales bacterium. Next base: position 387,924 of record JADJXH010000004.1, read on the forward strand.
ATCGACCGGGAGATCGAGCAGGCCCGTTCCGGCAAGCCCTCGGGCATCCTGCTCAAGATGAACAGCCTGGAGGACAAGGCCATGATCGGCAAGTTGTATGACGCATCGCGCGCCGGAGTGCCCGTCCGCCTCATCGTGCGCGGCATCTGCTGCCTGGTGCCCGGCATCCCGGGAACGAGCGACAGCATCTCGGCCATCAGCATCGTGGACCGCTACCTGGAGCATGCGCGGGCCTACGTGTTCCACGCGCAGGGGCGGCAGCTGGTGTACCTGGCCAGCGCCGACCTGATGGAGCGCAACCTGGACCGCCGCGTGGAGGTGGCCTTCCCGCTGCGCGATGCGGCCGCCAAGGCCGAGGTGTTGCGCATGCTCGAACTGCAGTGGGCCGATACCACGAAGGCCCGCGCGATCGATGTGCGGCAGGAGAACCGATACCGCAAACCTCCGCGCGGGACCAAGGCCGTGCGGGCCCAGGAGCAGTTCCGCGCGTGGCTGGCCACCCGGGACAGGCCGCAGGGTGGCCGATAGACGCCTAGACCGGCAACTGGGAGGGTGCGACCAGCACCGGGGTGCGGGCGCGACGGAGCACCTGCTCGGCCCGGCTGCCCCAGAGCGCATCCCCCAGGCTGTCGTGCCCTTCGGTGGCCATGGCCACCAGGTCGACCGCCAGGCGATCGGCGGTGTCCACGATGGCATCCACCACCTCTCCGTCGGCATGGTGATGGGTGAAGGAGGCGCGTCCGTTCAGGCGATCGTGCAGGTCGGCCGGCAGGGCGGCCTCCCCCACCGTCAGGGTATGCACCTCCACCCGCTCCACGCCACAGCGCTGCAGCAGGTCGTGCAGGGCGATGCCGGCGGTGCGGGCCAGCGCGGGCGGTCCCACGGGCAGCAGCACCCGGTGCAGGGCCACGCGGCCGTGGTCGGGCAGCACGAAGCCGGGCACGCCGGCAGGCACCACCAAGGCCGGCACACGGGACTTGCGCATGAGGCCCTCGGCCACCGAGGCCTTCAACAAGCGATCGGTACCCGTGCGCTGCCCGGTGCCCAGCACAAGCCAGTGCGCAGGATGCCGGATCAGGTGGTCCAGGCAGGCGGTCACCGGATCGCCCTCGGCGCTGATCACCTTGCGCACGGCGAGGCGCAGGGCGCTGAGGCCCTCCTCGTCCTCGGGATGGCGCAGCAGGCCCCAGTCGACCAGGGCCTGGCGCACACCGGGCAGATCGCTGCGGTGCGCCTCACCGTCGGTGACATGCAGGATGGTGAGCTTGCCGGGCGCCGCCACGGCCAGCCGCAGGGCGTGCCGGAAGGCGGTGGCCCCGGCCTCGGACAGGTCCGTGGGGTGGAAGATGTGGGTCATCGGCGGAGGGCTCTGCAAGATGGGACGCAGGCGGAAGATGTGCGTTGCCCTCCCGTGTTTTTGGTACGTGACCGATCGTTTATCTTTGTGCCCCTTCGCGAAGAACGGAGGGTGACATTCTGGGGAATTAGCTCAGCTGGCCAGAGCGCTTGCATGGCATGCAAGAGGTCACCGGTTCGACTCCGGTATTCTCCACCCAAGGCCGCTTCCCTGTGAAGCGGCCTTTCCGTTGATGGCAGCGACCACCTCCGTTCCAAGCAGCGCCTCCGTGGATCGCCATCACGTGTCTCCTGGATCTGTTCCTTGCCCGGCACCCGCACGGGACTTGGATGCATCATGTCCTGGGCAAGGTCCCGCCCAGCTGGCCAGAGCGTCCCGCACCACGTGCGGGAAGGTCACCGGTTCGACTCCGGTATTCTCCACCCAAGGCCGCTTCCCTGTGAAGCGGCCTTTCCGTTGATGGCAGCGACCACCTCCGTTCCAAGCAGCGCCTCCGTGGATCGCCATCACGTGTCTCCTGGATCTGTTCCTTGCCCGGCACCCGCACGGGACTTGGATGCATCATGTCCTGGGCAAGGTCCCGCCCAGCTGGCCAGAGCGTCCCGCACCACGTGCGGGAAGGTCACCGGTTCGACTCCGGTATTCTCCACCCAAGGCCGCTTCCCTGTGAAGCGGCCTTTCCGTTGATGGCAGCGACCACCTCCGTTCCAAGCAGCGCCTCCGTGGATCGCCATCACGTGTCTCCTGGATCTGTTCCTTGCCCGGCACCCGCACGGGACTTGGATGCATCATGTCCTGGGCAAGGTCCCGCCCAGCTGGCCAGAGCGTCCCGCACCACGTGCGGGAAGGTCACCGGTTCGACTCCGGTATTCTCCACCCAAGGCCGCTTCCCTGTGAAGCGGCCTTTCCGTTGATGGCAGCGACCACCTCCGTTCCAAGCAGCGCCTCCGTGGATCGCCATCACGTGTCTCCTGGATCTGTTCCTTGCCCGGCACCCGCACGGGACTTGGATGCATCATGTCCTGGGCAAGGTCCCGCTCAGCTGGCCAGAGCGTCCCGCGCCACGTGCGGGAAGGTCACCGGTTCGACTCCGGTATTCTCCACCCAAGGCCGCTTCCCTGTGAAGCGGCCTTTCCGTTGATGGCCCTTTCCGGCTCCCTGATCGAGCGGCTGTGCGAGCAGCTGAGCCGCCACCTCGGTGAGCATGCGGACATCGAGCATCAGGAGCCGGTGGACGGCGGCAGCATCTGTGCGTCCTACCGGCTGCACACCACGGCGGGGCGCTGGTTCGTGAAGGTGGTCAATGCCGGTCGGCACCCCGGCCTCTTCGCCGCCGAAACGGACGGGCTGGAGCGGTTGCGGGCCACGGGCGCGGTGCGCGTGCCGCTTGTGGTGGGCCACGGCGAGGACCACGACGAGGCCTACCTGCTATTGGAGCACATCGATGGCGGCCTGCGCAGCACCGCGTTCCGGGAAGGCCTGGGGCGCGGGCTGGCCGCGCTGCACCGCCACACGGCGCCGCACTTCGGGCTGGAGCGCGACAACTTCATCGGCAGCCTGCCGCAGGTGAACACCCGCGAGGCGGACTGGCCCACCTTTCTGGTGCGCCACCGGCTGGAGCCCCTGGTGCGGCGGGCGCGCGACCGTCGGCGGCTGGATCCGGCCACGGTGCAGCGCTTCGACCGGCTGTTCGCCCGGCTGGACATGCTCTTCCCGCCCGAGCCGCCGACCCTGCTGCACGGCGACCTGTGGAGCGGCAACGTGCTGTGCGCGACCGACCATGCGCCGGTGCTGATCGATCCCGCCGTGTACCATGGCCACCGCGAGATGGACCTGGCGATGGCACGGCTCTTCGGGGGCTTCGACGAGGCTTTCTTCAGCGTCTACCAGTCAGAATACCCGCTGGAACCCGGCTGGGCGGAACGGGTGGAGCTGTGCCAGCTCTACCCGTTGCTGGTGCACGTGCTGCTCTTCGGTGGTGGTTATGCGGCGCAGGTGGAGGGGGTGCTGCGGCGGTTCGCGTGAGGCGGGGGAGCGCCGGCCGATGGAAAGGACAACTCGGCCATTCCGGCCCGCCCACACGCCCCTCCCCTACAACTTGAACCCCTTCACCGCGTCGCCCTCGGCCAGGTACACGGTGTTGGTGAAGGCGTCCACCTCGTAGCGCGGCGCCTTCTCGGTGCCCAGGGGGATGCTGCCGACCTCATGGCCATCGCTGCGGCGCAGGGCCTTCAGCACGTGCTCGCCTTTGCCTGCCACGGTCATCATGAAGTGGATGTCGGCGGTGGTGGCGCTGGCGGTGAAGCGGGCGTTGGCCTCCTGGAAGAAGCGGGCGGCGGCGCCGGTGGCGGCCACGGCCCCCTCGCCGTACACCTGGCTCACCGCGCCGGTGATGTCGCGCGCGGCGGCACTGCCCGCATCGGTGACCTGGATGCTCTGGCTGGCGGCGCCGAAGGCCGCACTGGTGTAGCTGTAGGCCGCAGCGGCGTAGATGGCGCGCACGGCGCTGGCGTACTTCAAGGCGCGCACCAGGCCGCTCTCGCGCGGCGCGGGCAGGTATTTGCGGTACTTCAACGACCCGTCGGTGCCCAACAGCGCGAGGTTCTGGTCGCTGCTCAGCACCAGGCCGTCGGGAGCGCTCTCCAACGCGGTGGGCTTCTCCTTGCCCTCAAAGACCACGGGCGTGGTGCCCAGCGCGCGGGCCGCGCCGCCGTTCTCCGGCACGGTGTGCAGCAGCCCATCCTTGGTGTTGAAGACGTAGGTGGTGCTCGCGTCCACGGCCACCAGGTCGGCGCCGCCCTTCAGGGGGCTGGGCAGGCGCGAGAGGCCGGTGGCGAGGTCGATGACGTCGACCTCCTCCGCGGTGGCCACCAGCACATCGCCGCCCAGCAGGCGCACGCTGCGCACCACGCCGTCCAGCTTCACGGGCTTCTTCCACAGCTCGGTGCCGGCGGCGTCCACCAGGCTCACCACGCCATCATCGCCGCCGCTGGTGAGCAGGGTGCGGTCGCCCAGTTCCACGGCGCCGGCCAGGATGCCCTTCACGTTGATGCCCTTGCCGTTCTTGCCCCACTTGCCCGCGCCGGTGGCGTAGTCGAGCAGGTCCACGCTGCGGGTGTCGCCGGCGCCCACCAGCAGGCCCTGCTTCAGCGGCACGATGGTGCCGAGCTTCTGCTGCATCTGCAGGGGCGCGCTCCAGGCGTAGCTGCCATCGTCGATGCGAAAGGCGTTCACGAAGGTCTTGTAGGTCACCGTCACGGTCTTCTTGCCCTGGCTGTCGGTGCTCTCCTTGCGCTGCTCGGTCTGCATGCCCATGAAGCCCAGGCCGGGCGCGTGGGGGTGGTGACGAAGAGGCCGGTGACGCCGGGCAGGTTGATGTTGGCGCCGCCCTTGTCCAGCATGGCGGCCAGGCCGCTCATCTTCTCGAAAGCGGGGTCGGGGCTCTTCTTCCAGAGCTCGGCGCCGGTCTTCGCGTCCAGCTTGTAGGCGAAGAAGAGGGTGCTGAGCAGGATGGCGTCGGGGCCGGCGCTGTTGCAAGCGGTGAGGCGGCTGAAGCTGTCGTCCTTGGTCCAGCGCACGGCGCCGGTGCCCATGTCCACGCAGGCCATGGCGGCGGTCTTGTCGGCCTTCTGGCCCACCACCACGATGGCGTTGTTGGCGTAGAGGAACCAGGTGCCGGTGACGTTGCTGATGCCGGCGGCATCGCTGCTGAAGACCACGGATCCGCCGAAGGGTTCCACCACGAAGAGGGCTTCGGGACGGCCCTGCGGGGCGAGGGCGATGAAGGGGCTGCGCTCCACCTCGCGGTAGCCGTCCACCGGGGCGTTGGCCAGTTCCTTCAGCGACCAGGCCACCGTGCCGGTGGCGGGGTCCACGCCCTTGAGGGCGTCGGCGGTGGCCACCACGAGGGCGCCGGCGCTGGTGGTGCGCATCCATTGCACGGGGCCGGTGGCGGCGGTCCAGGCGGGGCTCAGCTGGGCGCTGGCGGCGGTGGCGAGGGTGACAAGGAGCAAGCTGGCGGAGGTGCGTAGGGCGTGCGTCATGGTCGGTGGGTTCGGCGGGAGCGGTTCGCAAAGGTCGTGCCCGGGAGGGGGGTGGGACATGTGCTCATGTGGTCATGTGCCCGTGTGACCATGTGCTCATGTGGACATGTGCTCATGTGGGCATGTGCTCATGTGGCGATCCCGCAGGGCCGGAGCAGGAAGGAAGAAGGAACAAGGAGGAAGAGCCAAGAAGAAGGATGGGTGGCGACCTGACGGTGGTGGTGGACACGAACTCACGCAGAGGGCGCAGAGGACGCAGAGCGCCTCCGCATCGTCACTGCGAGGCGCTGCGATGGACCGGTGGATGGGGCGCCGTGGCAGTCTCCCCTGAGCGGACGGGAGCACCGGCACGCGTACCTTAGCTACCGGAGTCTACACGGCCATGCTGGAAGCGGACGGCATCCGCATCGGGGTGACCAAGTTCGAACTTGTTCGATGAAGAGAGATCTGGTCCCAGGAATACTCTTAGCGGTTTCAGTTCTGGGGCCTGCAAGAAGTGGCGCCCAAGAGTACATGAGGCGGTACGACGCCTTGGGACAGGACCGGGCGCAAGGTGCCGTCGGGATCGAGCTGTTGGCCGATAGCACGTGGCTGGTGGTATTGAGCGGCAAACTCCAAGTTGGCGGTCTCATCTACAGCTCGGTCGTCACGGGGCTGCGCATTGATCGGTATGGGGTACCGTTGGATACGGCCTTTGCTTTCACAGAAGGGCACGCTACCTATCCGGGTTGGGTGAACACCGCATGCCCACGACCGGGGGGTGGAGTTGTGGTTGGAGGAGGGGACAAGGACTCGACGAACATTGACCGAGCGGTGTTGTATTTCTTCGCCCCAACAGGGGCTTTTGATAGTTTATTGGCTTACGGAGGAGCTGGGGATGAACGTATCGGACGACAGGCGAGGACCACCCCTGATGGCGGGTATGTGATCACTGGGGAAACCAGCGCCAGCGGGACCAGCGTAGACGGCTTTCTGCTAAAGGTGGACAGCCTGGGGAACCCGGAGTGGGTGCAGACCTACGGGTTGCCGAACCGGACCGAGGTACTGACCACCGTGGACCTGGCGCCTGGGAACGGCTACTACCTGGGCGGCCAGGTGAACATGGGCAGCGGGAACTACGACCAATGGCTGCTGCGCGTGGACGCGAGCGGGGGGTGATCTGGGAAGAAGACTACCCCACCCCCTACCACGACCCCAGTACCCATGTGACCACCTTGGCGGATAGCGACCTGGTCTTCGCGACCGCGTGGTCAGTGAACCCCGCTGATGACCAAGTACTGGCCCTGGTGAAGGTGGACCCGAACGGGAGCACCCTGTGGTCGAAGACCTATGATGGTGCAGCTTACAACACCGCACTGTTCGCCGTGAAGGAGGTGAGCCCCGGAGGGGATCTGATCGCGGTGGGCCAGAGCTCGTATCCCAGCCTCTTCAACGGTGTGTTGCTGCGTACAACTGCACAAGGGGATAGTTTATGGATGCGCTACTATCAGTACGCCGATAGTTTGTGGACACAGGGCTTCGGGAACTTGCGCGACGTGATGCCCACTCCGGACGGCGGCTTCATTGCCGTGGGCACGGCCTATCCGAGCAGCAACAACCCGAACGATCCGCCGATCTACGGGCAGGACACGTGGGTGGTGAAGGTGGACAGCATGGGTTGCCTGGAGCCGGGCTGCCACCTGATCACGGGCCTGGAGAGCCAGGTGACCACCTGGCGCGGTGCGCTGACGGTGGCGCCGAATCCGGCTCGAGGCGTGGCGCAGCTGGCGTGGGAGTTGCCAGATGGGCTGGTCGGCAGTTGCCAGTTGTCTTTGGTGAGTGCCGCGGGACACTTGGTGGAAACGGTGCCGGTGGCGCTCGCCGAGAAGAACTATTCCCTGGATGTGTCGGGCTATCCGGCCGGGCTCTATCATGTGCACCTGGTGGTGGATGGGCGGTGGGTGAGCGGGGGGAGGATGGTGGTGGAGTGAGGGAGGCAAAGCGGAAAGCTGAAAGTTGAAAGTTGAAAGCTGAAAGAAGAGACGACCTGACGGCGGCCGTGGACTTGGCCTCCAGCTTCCGGCCACGAGCCTCCAGCCTCCGACCGCAGAACCGGACCGCGTGATGATGGCTGGGAAGGGGAGATCGCTTCGGCGGAAGAGCCCGCTTCGCGATTACGTTGATGACAAGGGTGCGGAGGGAGTCCTCTGAGTCGGGAGTCCTCTGAGTCGGGAGTCCTCTGAGTCGGAAGGCTGTGGCGACCTGACGGCAGCGGTGGACAAGCACTCACGCAGAGGGCGCAGAGGACGCAGAGCACCTCCGCATCGTCACTGCGAGGCGCTGCGATGGACCGGTGGGTGGGGCGCCGTGGCAGTCTCCCTTGAGAGGGGATGGAGCACTTCCGGGGAGATCGCTTCGGCGGCAAATGCCCGTCTCGCGATGACGGTGTGGGAAGGGGAGATCCCTTCGCCCGCGGAGCCGGGCTCGTGAGGACGTGTGGAGAGGCGCGTTAAACCGCTACCCGTCGCGCAACAATGGCATCTCCACCTCCACGCGGGTGCCGGTGGGGCGGTCCACATAGCGGAAGCCGGCGTGGCCGCCGTGCTGCTTCTGCACCAGATCAAGCCGGCTGCGGGTGATGGCCGTGCCCAGGGAGGTCTTCTTGGTGGGCTGTTCGGGTGCGGCGGCCTTCGGGGCGTGGCGCCCCACACCATCGTCCTCAATGATCCACAGGAGCTGTCCGCCGCGTGGCTCCACGGTGAGGGTGATGTGGCCCTTGCCCTCCATCTGGGTGACGCCGTGCCAGATGGCGTTCTCCACGAAGGGCTGCACCACCAGGGGCGGCACCTGCACCTCCTGCGGGTCGATGTCGGGATGCACCTTGATGGTGAAGTCGAACTTCTCCTGCAGCCGTCGGCGTTCGAGGTCCATGTAGCCGCGCAGGGTCTCCAAGTCGTCGTGCAGGGGCACGGTGGCGTGGCGGCTGTTCTCCAGCACGCTGCGCATCACGCGGGCGAAGCGGGTGAGGTAGGAGCCGGCGGCGTCGGGGTCGTTGCGCTGGATGTAGGCGTTGATGGAGTTGAGGGCGTTGAAGATGAAGTGGGGGTTCATCTGGCTGCGCAGGGCCTGGGTCTCCAGGTGGGCGGCCTCCTTCTCGAAGCGCTCGCGGCGGCGCTTGCGATCGAGCCGGAAGAAGAGCACGCCGCCGGCCATGAGCACCAGGGCGACGACCCCGAGGAGCTGCATGCGGTCGCGCGCCTGTGCGGCCTCGAGGCGCGCCACGCGGGAGGTGAGCCGCTCGCGTTCGATGGCCTCGGCGCTGGCGATGCTGTCGGCGACGATGCGCTCACGCATGTCGGTCTCGATCTGGCGCTTCAGCAGGCCGAGGCGGAACTGTTCGCGGTCCAGCGAGTCGGCGCTGGCGAGGTGCAGTTCGTGCATGGCGAGGGCGGTGCGGGTGTCGCCGCGGCGTTTGTGCACTTCGTAGAGCAGGAGGCTGGCGCGGGCCACCAGGGCAAGGTCGCCGCGCTGCCGGGCGGCGCGGAGGGCCTCCTCCCCGCTCTTCAGCGCCTGCTCGGTGCGGCCCACGGCGAAGGCCACCTCGCCGTGCTCCACGCCGGCAGCGATGCCGGCCAGGCCCGCCTGGCGCACCAGGGCCTCGCTGGCGGCCAGGTAGGCGAGCGCGCTGTCCGTGCTGCCGAGCGCGCGGTGGGCCCGGCCGAGGTCGAGCAGGAGCTCGGCGCGTCGCGGGGTGAGGCCGCCGAGGGTGGCGGGGTCGAGGGCGTGCGGACCGGCGCCACCGGCGAGCTGCAGTCCCTCGCGCAAGGGCGGCAGGGCCTCGCGTGCCGATCCGCGTTGGATGTGGAAGCGGCCCAGGCGGTCGCGGAACCGGGCGATGTCGGCGGGGTTGCCACGGGCCTCGGCCTTGGCCGCACCCGCGAGGATGAGCTCGCGCAGCGGGGCTTCCTGAGCGGTGAGGGCGTAGGTGGTGATGAGCAGGTCGATGGCCCCTATGGCACCGGTCGCATCGCCCAGGGTGTCGAAGGCGGCGTGTGCGGAGCGGGCCTTGTCGAAGGCGGCGGTGAGCCCCACGCGGGCCATGGCGCGGGCGATGCCGAGCTCGGCATAGGCGGCATCGCGCCGGTCGCCGAGGGCGTGGTCGATGGCCACGATGCGCTCGCCGGCCGCGATGGCCCCGCGCAGGTCGCCGCGGTCGGTGAGCAGGGCCATCTCCTCGTGCAGCAGGCGGCGCAGGCCGAGGCTGTCGCGGGCGGCGATGGCGCGGGCGGCCGCGCGGTGCAACACGGTGCGGGCGCTGTCCGTGCGCCCTGCGGAGCTCCAATGCTGGGCGAGCAGGGCCGCAAGCTCCACCTGGCGCCCGCGCAGGGCGGGCTGCTCGTTCAGGGCCCCGATGGCGGCCTCGAACGCGTCCGCGGCCTCGCGGGTGCGGCCGGCCCGGCGATGCACGGTGGCCTCCAGGACGGCGAGCTCCGCCAAGAGGCTGTCCACACGGCGCACGGTGGCACCATCGGTGGCGGTGCGGGCGAGGTCCAGGTCCGTACGCAGGGAGGCGAGGCCCCGCAGGGTCTGGTCGTCGTCGGTGCCGAGGCGCAGCACCTCGAGGCGGGCCTCCAGTTCGCGCCCCGCCCGGTCCTGCGCGTGCGCCGGAAGGACGGCGACCAGCAGCGCGATGAGGAGGAGGCGGGCCATGACGGTGCGAAGATCGACCGGGATGGCCCACGGTGGCGTTCCGCCCCATCGATCGCTGGTGCCGTAGTTTAGGCTCCCTGATCGCCATGCGCCTCCATCTTCTTCTCCCCCTGTTCGTGCTGATCGGTGCACGCGGCGCTGCACAGCAGACCGTGGTGCGCGCCGATGGATCCCAGCTGCACGGCCAGGTGCAGCGGGTGGCGGCGGACCGGATCGACCTGCTCGTGACGAGCGGCCTGCGGAAGGGCCCCAGCTCGGTGCCGTGCAGCGAGGTGCTGTGCGTGGTGGACGGTGCGCTCACGGTGCACACGCGTCCCTGTGGCGAGCCGCTCGCCTCGTTCGCCCAGGGCGGGGCGGCCTGCAATGCGCTGGTGCGCGTGGACCAGCAGGTGTTGAAGGGCACGATCGTGCGGTGGGACGACGACCGGCTGACGATCCGCACGGCGGCGGGTGACGTGAACGTGCCGCGCAGCGAGCTGGCCGGTGTGCTCTCGCCGGGGCTGGTGGAGTTCACCGCGCCGGCCGACCGGCTGAAGGGTCTGCTGGCCGATGCGGGGGTGGTGAGCGCGCTCAACGATGCCTCGCGCTGCCCGCCGGTGGCCGAGCCGCGCACGGTGCGGTACACCGAGAAGTGGATCGCACCGCGCTTCGAGCGCACGGTGAGCGAAAGCGGCAAGGCGGAGCTCGACTTCACCTACTTCAAGGACGTGGCGCTGGAGAAGACGCGCCGGCTGAGCGGGTACATCGCGCAGATCACGAACAAGGAGCTTTCGGCCATCGTGAAGGACAAGGCGGTGGAGCAGGCCATCGGCCTGTTCGAGCGGCCGGACAACCTGGTGCACGTGAGCAACGTGGCCTCCGGCGCCTCCAAGGCCCATCCGGTGCACAAGTACCTGAGCACGCACCTGCGCTACCTGAAGTACGACGCGGTGACCATCGAATGGGCCGACATCCAGTACGTGAGCGACTTCGAGCTGCAGCCCGATGGCAGCTACACGGCCGTGGTCTCGCTGCAGCAGCGGTTCCAGGGCATGGTGGACGGCCAGGTGTACTACAGCGACATCACCAACAAGAACATCCAGATCAAGCTGCGCACGTACGACAAGGTGGTGGAGGGCCGCACGGAGCGGTTGTGGGACGTGTTCCTGGGCGATATCGGGGTGGTGAGCACCATGGCCGAATGAAGCGCCGTCTTGCCCTGCCCGCCCTGTTGTTGGCGCTCGCACCGGCCGCCGCACAAACGCCCGACCAGCAGTACGAGCTGTGCGTGAAGCAGTTCAACGAGTTCCGCGACCGCTTCAATGGCCGCTTCGCCGGCACGGTGCCCGACGGGGTGGCCGCGCCCGACCGGCGTACGCTGCTGCACAGCCTGATGGCCGCGACGCTGGACGAAGGGACGCGTGAGGCCTTCGTGAACGACATGCTGGCGCGCGGGGCGGCCTCGGAACTGCAGCTGGACGGCACCCCGTGGCTGGCCCACGTGGTGTGTCACACCTGGAGCGGTGGGGACACCTCGGCGGTGGGGTTCTGGCTGGTACGCGAGCAGGTAGGCGCCGCCCGCAAGTGGTCCATCCTCAGCACCGACCTGGCGCGCGTGGCCCCCGGCACCCAGCTCTACATCGATTCCAAGAGCCACGAGTACGGCTTCATCGACCTGCTCCGCATCGACGATGAAGGTCATCCCGGTGTGTACCCGTACATCGGCCCACCGGGGATCTCGGCGCTCTTCGAGCTGCAGGAGGCCCTGTTGCGGGGCGGCCTGCGCATCCTGGCCATCGAGCGGGTGACCATGCACCTGTTGCAGGTACCGGGTTGGACGCTGCAGGTGGAGTATCGGCCGCCGCCGCTCCGCGCCAGGGACTTCACACCGTCCGGCTGGAACGTGGTGCGCGCCGACCGGATGAGCGAGGGCGACAAACTTCAGTACCTCTGGAAGCATGTGCTGGGCCTGTGATCGAGCGGCGCACCTGCTGGTGATCGTGGCGCTGATGGCGCATGGCGGAGCGGCACACGCGGCTCCGGGGGATACGCTCTCCCTGAAGGACAAGGGCCTGATCAATGCGCACGCGGAGAGCCTCTTCAAGCGGTACATCGCGCTGCTTGACAATGTGGCGGGGATGGATGCCGCGGATGACGAGAGCGCGATGCTCGTGCAGCAGTTGATCGCGAACGCGTGCGAGCCGGGCCGCGACCGCATGTTCCTGGGCCCGCAGGTGCGCATCGAGGACAACGTGGACCCGGCCAACGACGCCCGCACGGCCGGTCGCGACCGCCCGCTCGCCGAGTACATGAACGACCTGCTGCTCTACTTCCAGAGCACCGACCCGCTGGGCACCGCGGTGGAGGCCCGGCTGCTGAAGAAGCGCGAACCGGCCATCACCGACCGGGCCTTCACGCAGGTGCTGTACGAGCTGCGCTTCCTGGGTCGCCACAGTTCCAGCGCCCGGAGCTACGAGCGGCACCTCCGCGTGCTGGAGCTGGTGGCCGAGCGGCGCCCCGAGGGAGGCTGGGACGTGGCCATTGCGACGGACAACTTCTTCGCGCCCGGATCGGCGTTCGCGGAGGCCCTGATGGAGCAGGACATCGACTCCCTGGCGCGGGCGGGGCGGGGCGAGCTGGGCGAGCTGAGCCGGGCGCTGGCCGAGTACCGCGGCTCCTTCGACCAGGCGCTGCGCCGGGACGAGGAGGAGCGGGCCCAACGCCGCAAGGCCTATGCCGATGCGGTCTCGACCGGGCGGAGCTTTCTGGAGCGGGGCGACCATGAGAGCGCCATGACCCTCTTCGAGCAGGCGCGCACCCTGGACCCGCTGGCCGTGGAGCCGCTGGTGCTGATCAACGAGGTGAAGCGCGCCATGGAGCGCAAGCGACTGAAGGATGAGGCCGAGGCCGCCGCCGCCATCGAGGAGGGTGGCGTCCTCACCACGCTCCGGTGCTACGACCGCGCCATCGCCGCCTTCGAGCGCGCCGACCGTGTGAAGCCCGGCGACGCCTCGGTGAAGGCCCGCATCGACGGGCTGCGCGCCCTTGCCGCCAAGCAGGCCGAGCGCGAGAAGCTCTATCGCATGGGCGACCTGGACAAGGCCCTTGCCGAGGTGCAGGCCGCGCGCAACGGCGTGGGCCGGAGCGACGACCCCGACCTGACCCTGCTGCACGCCCGGATCCTCATCGCGCGCGACCAGAACGGCCAGGCGCTGCAGCTCCTGGGCACGCTGCTGGAGCGCATGCCCGACCACGTGCCCGCGCGCGACCTGCGGGCCTCGCTGCTGGAGCGCAGCACCGTGCCCGCCGACCGGCAGACCGCCGCCAGCGACCTGTACACGCTGCGGCTGAAGGACCGCTGGAACCCGGGCTACGACCATCGGCTGGCAATGCTGCTGTGCCAGGACCAGGGCAAGTGCACCGAGGCGATCGCCCTGCTGGAGGAGACGCGGACACGCTGGCCCTTCGACCTGGAGACGCGCTACCAGCAGGGGGTCATCCACCTGATGGCCGCCCGGCCGCGCGAGGCATTGGACCACCTGGACGAGGCGCTCACGATCGATGAGGACTGCGCGCGCTGCCATGTGGAGAAGGGCCTCGCCCTGTTCGAGCTGGACAGCATCGCCGCCGGCGAACGCAGCCTGGAGCGCGGGCGGGCCATCGGGTTGGATGAGGCGCAGCGCTCGGTGTTGCACGAGCGGGCGGCGCATCACCTGGAGAAGGCGCACGAACTGCAGGCGTTGAACGCCAACGCCGAGGCGGACCGTCATTTCCGGGTGGCCTGCGCCCTGCGCGACGACCAGCCCGACCTGCGGCTGGAAAAGGCGCGCAACCTGATGCGCATCGACCGCTACGCGGAGGCCATCCACGACCTCGACCAGTACATCGCGAGCTCGGTGACCCCCTTCGTCGGCATCCTCGAACGGGGCCACTGCCGGCTGGGACTGGGCGAGCACGCCAGGGCCATGGAGGACTTCGATGTGATCCTGCGCAACAACGTGGAGCGCATGAAACACCCGGCGATGCTGGGCAAGGCCCGGGCGCACTACGCCATGGGCGATGCGGCCAATGCGGAGAGCCTGTTGAAGGCGGTGCTCAAGGAGGAGCGGCGCAACGCCGAGGTCCTGTCGATGCTGTCGCGCATCGCCCGCACCTCGGGCCGGCTGGCGGAGGCGAAGGAGCTGGGCGAGCAGGCCGTGGACGCGGACAAGGACAACGCGGAGCTGCACTACGAGCTGGGGCTGGTGTACCAGGCGCTGCGCAGCGACGAGGCCGCGGTGAAGTGCTTCGACCGGTCCATCGAACTGGGCAAGGACAAGGCGGAGGCCAAGAAGCAGATGGGCCGTGCGGCGATGCTGGCCGGCAACCTGAAGGAGGCGGTGCCGCAGTTCGACGAGAGCCTGCGGATCCGCGACGATGTGGAGGCCGCCCGCTGGCGTGCCGAGTGCCTGCGCCGCACCGGCGATGCCCGCCAGGCCCTGGAGCAGCTCAACCTGGTGTACGAGAAGAACCCCGCGCTCAAGAACGACGTCACCATCCTGGCGGACCTGGCGTACCTCTACGTGCTGAACGACATGCTGCCGCTGGCGCGTGACCACATCGACCGGGCCCAGGCCGCCGACCCGCTGTACCGCTACACGCAGCTGGTGAAGGCCTGCTACCTGCACCGCACGGGGCAGACGGAGGATGCGGCCACCCTGGTGCGCAGCCTGGTGAACGGCGGGGAGGTGAAGGAGGAGGACCTGCGCCGGATGGACGTCATGAAGGAGGTGCTGTCCTCGAAGGCCTACCGCAGTGGAAGCCGTTGAGCCCTTCCGCGATCCCGCCGAGCTTGAGGCGGCGCGTGCGCAGCTGCGTGCGTTCACGCAGCGCATCGTGGAGGTCGACGACGCCGTGATGGACCGGCTGATGGGCGCGCTGGTTCCCGCGACCCTGGCGAAGGGCGGGGTGCTGCTGCAGGACGGGGAGGTCTGTGAGCACGTGTGGTTCATCGGGCGGGGGCTGGTGCGCGCCTACTTCCTGAAGGACGGTGAGGAGATCACCCAGCAGTTCTTCTTCGAAGGCAGCTACACCACCGACTACGAGAGCTTCCTGACCCGGCGGCCCACGCAGCTCCACCTGGAGGCGCTGGAGCCCACCCTGTTGCTGGCCCTGCACCGGGAGGCGATGCAACGGCTCTACGCCGCCGACCCCGGAGCGGAACGCATGGGCCGGCGCATCGCCGAGGAGATCTTCCTGTCCGTCTCGCGGCGCAACCGCTCCTTTCTGCTCGACAGCGCCGAACAGCGCTATCTGGACCTGATGCGCGAGCGCCCCAAGGTGATGCAGCGGGTGCCTCAACGCCATATCGCTTCATACCTGGGCGTGAAGCCCGAGAGCCTCAGCCGGATCCGGGCGCGGGTGGCCCGCGGCGGTCGATGATGTCCCGCCGATCGGACGCTCATCCCGCGTTCCGACCGTTCCTCCCACCGCTGTATTCTTAACCCATGTCAACGCGTCGCATGGCCGTCAGCAAGCTCCTTTGCACCCGAAACGACCTGCCATGCGCCTGCACTTCGCTCCCCTCCTGCTCGTCCCGATCCTCATGACCGCCACGCCCATCGCTGCGCACGCGCAGGGCACGCAGACCGTCCGCGGCCGCGTGCTGGACCAGGAGAGCGGCTACCCCGTGTTCATGGCCAACGTGGTGGTGGCCGGCAGCCAGCCCACGCTGGGCACCTCCACCGACGAGGAGGGCCGCTTCACGCTTGCGACCGTGCCGCTGGGCCGGGCGGTGCTGCAGGTGGCGGCGATGGGGTACCAGCCGCTGAGCACCGCCCCGCTGCTGGTGGTGGCCGGCAAGGAGCTGGTGCTCGACCTGGAGCTGGCCCCGAGCGTGGAACAGCTCCAGGAGGTCACCATCCGCGCCGCGGAACAGGACCGCAACGCGCTCAACAACGAGATGACCACCCTGAGCGCGCGCACCTTCGATGCGGAACTGAGCCAGCGCTTCGCCGGAAGCCGCGGGGACCCCGCGCGGATGGCCACCAACTTCGCGGGGGTGAGCGGCGCCAACGACGGCCGCAACGACATCATCATCCGCGGCAACTCGCCCGCAGGCCTGCTCTGGCGCCTGGAGGGTGTGGACATCCCGAGCCCCAACCACTTCAGCTCCTTCGGCAGCACCGGCGGTCCGGTGAGCATCCTCAACAACAACGTGCTGGCCAAGAGCGACTTCATGACCAGCGCCTTCCCGTCGAGCTACGGCAACGCCCTCAGCGGCGCCTTCGACCTGTTCATGCGCAGCGGCAACGACGAGAAGCATGAGTTCCTCGGCCAGCTCGGCTTTAACGGCTTCGAGCTGGGCGCCGAGGGTCCCATCAACCGGCGGTCGCGCGCGAGCTACCTGGTGAACTACCGCTATTCCACCCTGCAGGCGTTCCAGGCCATCGGCCTCGACTTCGGCACGGGCAGCGCGGTGCCCAAGTACCAGGATGTGAGCTTCAAGCTCGACCTGCCCACGGCCAAGGCCGGCCGCTTCACGCTGTTCGGCCTGGGCGGCAAGAGCGGGGTGGACCTGCTGGGCCGCGAGACCGACCTGAGCGCCGCCAACGAGAGCGAGCTGTACGGCTCTGCGGAACGCGACATCTACAACCGCTCGCGCACGGGCGTCGTCGGCGCCTCGCACACCTACTTCTTCGACCCGAACACCAGCTACCGCCTGGTGGTGGCCGCCACACATCAGCTGGAGGAGAACATCGCCGATTCGCTCACCTGGGGCGATGCGGCCAACGGCTATCCCCTGCTGGACACCGATCCGGTGTACACGCAGCGCGGCGAGCAGAACAGCTACCAGGTGCATTTCGTGCTGCGCCGGCGCTTCGGTGCGCGGGACAATGTGCATGTGGGGGTGATGGCGAACCATGCCGTGGCCGGGTTCGAAGAGCGCTACTTCGCCCTGTCACCGCTGGGCGACCGCTGGGTGCAGTTGAAGCAGGGCGATGGGGCCAGCACGCTCTACCAGGCCTACGCCACCTGGAAGCACAGCTTCACCGACCGGTTGTCCACCACCCTCGGTCTGCATGGCCAGCTCTTTGACCTGAACAGCAGCACGGCGGTGGAGCCGCGCTTCGGCCTCACCTACCGGGTGAGCGACCAGGGCACCTTCGGCCTGGGCTACGGCCTGCATGGACAGACCCAACCCCTGCCGGTGTACTACACCACCGAGCGCGACGGCAGCGACGGCGGGAACATGGGCCTCGACCTGACGCGCAGCCATCATGCCGTGGTGAGCTATGAGCAGCGCTTCGGGAGCACGATGCGCCTGCGCACCGAGGCCTACTACCAGTACCTGTTCGGCGCGCCGGTGGAGTCCGTGCCCAGCACCTTCAGCATGTTGAACGCCGGTGCCGACTTCGGCACTCCTGACGCCACGCAGCTGGTGAACAAGGGCCTGGGCCGCAACTATGGCCTGGAGATCACGGCCGAACGCACGTATGACCAGGGCTTCTATGCGCTGGTGACCGCCTCGCTCTTCTGCAGCGAGGTCATGGGCAGCGACGGCGTATGGCGCTCGTCGGCCTTCGACGGCAACTACGTGTTCAACGCGCTGGCGGGCAAGGAATGGAAGCTGGGCAAGGGCAACAGCCACCTCGTGGTGGACCTGAAGGCGACCTATGCCGGTGGGCGGCGCTACACGCCGATCGATCTGGACGCGTCGATCGCGGAAGGGGAGCAGGTGCTGATCGAGGAGCGCACGAACAGCGAGCGTTACCTCGACTACTTCCGCACCGACCTGAAGCTGATGTACCGCCGTTCGGGCCGGAAAGCCACGCACGAGGCGGGCATCGACCTGCAGAACGTCACCGGCCGGCGCAACATCTACACGCAGTACTACGACGACCGCACCGGCAAGCTCGCCACCGAGTACCAGCTGGGCTTCTTCCCGATCCCGATGTACCGGGTGTTGTTCTGAACCACCGCACCACAACGCGAAAGGGCGCCCGAAGGCGCCCTTTTCCGCATGCCGCGATCCGGTTCACCGGGCACTGGTGGCCTCGGCGCGCAGTTCGGTGACGGACAGGTCCTGTTCCACCGGGCGGATCACAGGCACGGTGATGCCGTCGTTCTCCGCGAAGGCGATGTGACCGACCGGGCCGGCATAGCAGAGATGCAGGTCATCGGGCTGGCGCTCCAGCTCCAGGTCGAAGGCCACGCGCACCGTGCGGGCGAAGAGGCCCCGGGCCTCGGGCACGCCGTGGGTGTCGATGGTCACTTCCTTGGTGATGTGGCCGGGGCTTTCGAGGGTGAGCGTCACGCGCTCCTTCACCGGGATGTGGAAGCTGTAGGCACCGTTGCGGCCGAGCACCACGTCCATGGTCTCGTGGCCATCGCTCACGGTCATGCGCACGGGGTGCAGGTCCTGGTCGGGCATGCGCACATCGCCGGTGAAGGTGACGAAGGTCTGCGCACCGGCGGCGATGCTGAGGGTGATGCAGGCAGCGATGAGGGTGGCCTGGATCAAGGTGCGGCGGATGTGGGGCTGGAGGTTCATGGCGTTCAGGTGTTGGGGTTTTCCGTGTCGTTGGTGGGTCAAAGCAAGCCCCGGAGGAGGGGGTGCGTGAGCCCGGCCGAGCAGGTGGCGGGGGACAGGGAGCAAGTGGCGGGAGTGAGCAGCGAAGGGCCTCACGCAGAGGCGCAGAGGACGCTGAGGAAGCACGAGCAGGGGCGAGACTGTTCAGTAAAGTGTGTCAGGCCGGATTGCGAACTTCAACACCTGACCCATGGAGGACAAGACGGACAAGTTCGATTACGAAGCCTTCGAGAAGGAGGCCATGAAGCAATTGCTACTGGGCAAGCCCTTGAGCGGCAGCGATGGGGTGCTGACCCCGCTGGTGAAGCGACTGATGGAGGCCTCGCTACGGGGCGAGCTGAGCGCTCACCTGGCCGAGGAGCCGCCTGGAGGTAACCGGCGCAACGGACATGGGCGCAAGCGGGTGAAGACCGCCCACGGAGAGGTGGAGATCGCCACGCCGCGCGACCGTGAGGGAACCTTTGACCCGGTGCTGCTGCCCAAGCGCGAGCGCGTGCTGAACGCCGAGCTGGACATGAAGATCATCAAGCTCTACGGGCTTGGGATGAGCCAGCGCGACATAAGCGACCATGTGCGGGACCTGTACGGCATCGAGGTGAGCGAGGCCACGATCAGCGCGGTGACCGACCAGGTGATCGCCGACGTGCAGGCCTGGCGGCAGCGGCCCTTGGAGGCGCGCTACGCGATCGTGTGGCTCGATGCCATCCACTTCAAGGTGAAGCAGGAAGGGCGCGTGGTGAACAAGGCCGTATACACCGCCTTGGGCGTTGGCCCCGATGGCCACAAGGACCTGCTGGGCCTGTACGTGGGGCAGAGCGAAGGGGCCAAGTTCTGGCTGGGCGTGCTGGGCGACCTGCGCCAACGCGGCGTGGAGGACATGCTGATCGCATGCATCGACAACCTGAGCGGCTTCTCCGACGCGATCTCCTTGGTGTACCCACAGAGCGATATCCAGCTCTGCATCGTGCACCAGGTGCGCAATACCCTGAAGTACGTCAGCTACAAGCACTACAAGGAGGTGGTCAAGGACATGCGGGCCATCTACCGGGCCCCTGGTGAGCAGCAAGCGCTGCATGCCCTGGAGGTCTTCAGCGACAAATGGGGGAACGCTACCCGCAGGCGGTGAGCTCCTGGCACACCAACTGGCCGCTGCTGGCCAGCCAGTACCGCTACAGCGAGCGCATCCGGCGGCTCATCTACACCACCAATCCCATCGAGGGCTTCCACGCTCAGCTGCGCAAGTACACCAAGACCAAGCGCGTCTTCGACAACGACATGGCCCTGCTCAAGCTGCTCTATCTGGCCCAGCAGCGCATCGTGGAGAAAATGGCCGCCAAGCCCATCTTCGCTTGGAGGGAGATAGCCGCCGAGCTACGCCTGCTCTTCGGCCCACGCTTCGATCCACAGGCGATCAACACCGATCAACAGGTTCTGAGTCTCCCCCGGACCCCCTCGTTCAAAACCCAACAACATCAACATCATCAGCAATAACGATGATGACACACTTTATCTAACAGACCCGGAGTCAAGGATGACGCCCTCCAGCGCAGGGGCAACCCTATTCGCCGCTCGACGTCCAACCAGGGAGCACATCACCCATGCGCCTGATCCACCTCCTACTTACCGTCCTTTCGCGCCTCTCGTGCTGTGCCTTGATCCCCATGCCAGACGCAGCGTTGCGCGCATGGGCGAACACCCAGTTCCCGGGGTGCATCGTGGGCACGTCCATCGACGAGACCCACCCCGGCGTACAGTCGGCCTACCAGGTGGACATCAGCTTCGTGGGCACGGTGACGGACCTGCGGGGAATGGAAGCCTTCCTGAACGCTGAGGAGATGATCGTGAGCAACAACCCGATCGCCATTTGGATGGGCCCGCCGAACCTGTTGATGTTGGGTGCCGTGAACTGTGGTATCACGGGAACCTTCCACGTGCCGTACCATATTCACACGCTGCAGATCTCCTTCAATGCCATCACCACCTTGGTCATACCTTCCGGGTCGAACCTGGGCGCACTGTATGCCCAGCACAACCAGATCAGCTCCATCGTGGGCAACTGGGATGCGACGTTCGTGGACGTGAGCCACAACCAGCTGACATCGCTATGGGGGATCGTGAACAGTTCGTGGTTGGTGACCCTCAACGCCAGCCACAACCTGCTCACGACCATGCCAGCGTTCAACTCCGGTCATATGAACGCCTTGGATCTGAGCTGGAATCAGATCACGGGAGTGGTGCCGGTGAACGGGAACAACGACCTGGATGTGGACCTGAGCCACAATGCGGTGGATGGTGTGAGCGGTACGGTGACCGCCCACAGCTTGAATTTGAGCCACAATCCACTAACGCAAGGGATCGCCCGGCTGAACAACCTGGTGCGAAGCTTGCGCGTGAGCGACACACAACTGCCCTGTCTGCCTCGATTGAACACTGGTCTGCAGACCTTGTACTGTACCGGCAGCCCTATCAGCTGCCTGCCCAACCAGCCGACGGGGTTGAACACAAGCGTGGCCAACCTGGGATTCACCGCCGTGCTGTGTGGCAACACCTCGCCATGCTTCCAGGCGCCCACGGCCGTGGACCTGCGGATGCTGTTGCAGGGGCCCTACGATCCGGTCACGCAATTCATGCGGACCGACCTGCGCACCCTGGGTGTGCTGCCCACCACCGACCCCTACCCGGGCCTGGGCATCACCTATGTGGGCAACGGCTGGCCGGGCGTCCAGGACCCCGCCGTGCTGAACGCCACGGGGGTGGATGCGGTGGTGGACTGGGTGGTGGTGGAGCTGCGCTCCACCATTGCGCCATACCCGGTGGTGGCCTCGCGGCCCGCGCTGCTGCAGCGCGATGGCGACGTGGTGGGCACCAACGGCTCGCTGACGGTGGGCTTCAACGCGCCGGCCGGCAACTACCGCGTGGCCGTGCTGCACCGCAACCACCTGGGGGTGATGACCGGGAACGCCTACAGCATGGGCAGCACGCCCGCTGCGGTGGACCTGACGGTGAGCAGCACGGCCACCCACGGCACCAACGCACGGAACACCGTGGGCACGCGGACGGTGATGTGGCCTGGGGATGCCACGCGCGACGGCAGCGTGAAGTACATCGGTGCGGCCAACGACCGCGACGCGATCCTGGTGGCCGTGGGCGGGAGCACACCGAACACGGTACTTTCGGGCGTGTACGACAGCCGCGACGTGAACCTTGACGGGACAGTAAAGTACACGGGCAGCGCGAACGATCGGGACATCGTGCTGCAGACGATCGGCGGCAGCACCCCCACGGCGGTACGCACCGCACAGCTACCGTGAGCGCACCGCGCGATCACCGGTCCGCGGTGCCTCCGATGCGCAGACGCGCCTTCAACGCATCGCGGTGCGTGCGGCCCACGGGCACGCGATGGGGCCCCACGAGCACATGCCCATCGTGCAGGGCGGACACGCGGTGGAGGTTGACCAGGTAGGAGCGGTGCACCCGCGCGAAGCCTGCTGTACCGAGCCGCTGCTGGATGTGGGCCAGCGTGGCCACGAGCACATGCCTGCGCTCGGCGGTGTGCAGGATCACATAGTTGTCGTCGGCCTCCGCGAAGAGCACTTCGCCGACGGGCAGCCGCACCAGGCGGCCCTTGTCGCGCACGAACAGATCGGCGGGACCCGTGGGCGCGGTGCGGGAGAGGGCCACGGCCAGCTGGGCGCGCAGGTCCTCCTCATCGAACGGTTTGCGGATGAAGCCTGCCGGGCGGGTCTCGCCCATGCGCGCGAGGGTGTCGGCATCGGTATGGGAGGTGACGTAGAGGAAGGGGATGCCGCGTTGCTGCAACCCCGCCGCCACCGCGAAGCCGTCCGGACCATCGCCCAGGCGGATGTCGAGCAGGACCAGATCGGTCGTGATGGTGTGGAGCAGATGCAGGGCCTCCGCGGCATCGCGGGCCCGGCCGCTCACGGCATGCCCCAGGTCGACCAGCATCGTGGCCAGGTCCTCCGCGATGAAGGGCTCATCCTCCACGATCATCACCTGCAGCGGGCGCATCATGGGGCGTGGGGCGGGGTGTGAAGACGGAGTTGCACGGTGGTGCCGGGACCGGTGCGCACCAGTTGCTCGGCCTTCAGCTTCTCGGCGAAGGTGCGCACGAGCACCAGACCGGAGCCGTCAACGATCCCGGGAAGGGGCTCGGACAGGCCCACGCCATCGTCGGCGACGGTGAGGAGCAGACCATCGCGCTGGTGGTGCAGGCTCACCTCGATGCGGCCCTTGCGCCCGTCGGGGAAGGCATGCTTGAGGGCGTTGGTGATGAGCTCGTTGATGACGAGCCCGAGCGGGATGGCCGTATCCACATCGAGCCAGAGGGGTGCCACATCGAGGTGGATGGTCACGTGATCCTCGTCCACGGCATGGCTTCGCCGCAGGCCTTGCGCGAGGCGTTCCACGTAGGGCGCCATCTCGATGCCCTGCACCCCGTCGTGCTGGTAGAGGTCCTGGTGGATGAGGCTCATGCTGCGGATGCGGTCGAGGCCGTCGCGCACGGGCGCTCGCGCGGCGGGATCCCGTATGGCGCGAAGCTGCGCGCGCAGCAGGCCGCTCACGATCTGCAGGTTGTTCTTCACGCGGTGGTGGATCTCTCGCAACAGGAGGCCCTTGGCCTGAAGGGCATCCTCCAGCGCGTGGGTGCGGTCGGCCAGGGCGTTGCGGTGGCGGCGTTCGCGTCGCAGCACGAAGGCCAGGGCGAAGGCGATGGCGGCCAGAAGGAGCACCGCCGCACCCACAAGGACGAGCTGCGTGCGCTGGCGGGCGATGACGGCGGCGCGGTGCTCAAGCTCGGCCTTGGAGAGCGCGTCGCTCGCGCGGCGTTCAAGGGCGAGGATGGCGGCGGCGTCGGAGCGCGCGTCCAGGGTGTCGTTCCACTGGATGAAGCGGCGCAGCTGGGCCAGTGCGCTGTCCGGTCGGCCGAGGGCCACCTCCAGGTCGCTCAGGGCCTCGTGCACCAGTGTGCGTTCCAGCACGAAGCCCCCGTCCACGGCCAGGCGCAGGGCACGGCGCAGGAGGCTGTCCGCGTCGGCGGGCTGGTCGTGCGCGAGCGACCAGCGGCCCGAACGCAGGAGGAGCCGGATGAGGACCAGGGGTGCGGGGACACCGACGGATGCGCTGTCAACGGCGCGGAACCGGTCGACAGCCTCCGTGGTGCGGCCCGAGCGGAAGAGGGCACCGGCCTCGTCGAGCAGGATCTCGTGCGCATGGCGGGCCATGCCGTGGCGTTCGAGGGCCTCGGCCGACCGCCGGTAGTGCAGCGCGGCGCTGTCGTGCCGCCCCAGCACCTGGAGCACCTGGGCCAGTTCACGCTCCACTCCGGCGGCCCATTCGTGCTCGCCGGCCTGTTCGAGGTCGGCCAGCGCACGCGCATACGCCGTGCGGGCCTCGTTCCAATGGCGGGCATCGGCCAGGATGCTGGCGATGTTGGCCTGCACCATGCCGGATCCCCCGAGGAGGCCCTCGGCGCGATAGGTGGCCAGTGACCGTTGAAAGTGCGGCAGGGCGCTCAGGCCATCGCCGCGCACATAGAGCGCCTGGCCCAGCATGGCCTGCGCCTGTGCGCGCTGATGTGCGGTACCGCCGGCATCGGCCAGTACGGCGAAGGCTTCGGCATGCATCGAGGCCCGGGCGGGCCTGCGGAAGACCTCGGCATGGAACAACGCGCGCAGCACCGGCAGTCGCGAGGTGTCCTGCGGCAGCCCGGCCAGCACGCGCTCCAGGCTGTCCACCTGGGCGGGAAGGGACAGGGCGCCGAGCAATGCCCACGGCAGGACGATGGCGCGCCACCCGGGGAGGGCGGCCACCATCGACCCGGGCATGCGGCGCATTCAGGGCAGCTGTTCGGTGCGGGTGCCGGTGGGCAGCGGCGGTCCGATGGTCATCAGGATCGGATCCCGGTCGTTGGCGCTGCCGGTGTACTTCACCACGCCGTCCATGTTCGCATCCTCAGGCCAGTAGCCCGCGACGGTGGCGGTGGGGATGATCCCGCCGATCCGCACGAGGATGGCATCACGGTCATTGGCCGCGCCGGTGTACTTCACCGTGTTGTCGAAGCGGGTGTTGTTGGGCCAAAGCACCTGGGTGCCGTTCACATCCCTGCGGGCATCGGTGCCGAAGACGAGCGTGCCGGGCAGGGTGAGGTCGATGGTGAGCGGGGTGCTACCCAGGCTCACGGGCGCGGCGGTCATCACGCCCAGGTGATTGCGGTGGCGGAGCGCCACATGGTAGTCGCCCGGGAAGCGACAGAAGCCGACAGGCGCCACGCCGTCCACGCCCACCACATCGCCATCGCGCTGCAACAGGGCCGCCCTGCGGGCCAGCACCTGGGTGGGGTCCACGGGATCGCGCAGTTCCACCAGCACCCAGTCCACGATGGCGCTGGATAGCGTCCAGCCCAGGACCAGAGGAGTGGTCACGGCGGGCTGTTCCAGGGTGAAGCCCATGGCCGTATACGGCTCCTCCAGGGGGATGAGCCCGGCCGTTCGGAGCTGATCGGACATGGCCAGGAAGTCGGCCGGTGTGTGCACGGCGCCCAGGATGGCCTTGAGGCGGACGAAGACGCCGGCGCAATCGGGTTTCTCGAACTGGACGGTGAAGGCCTCGGTGGAACCGGCCGACACGAGGAGCAGGGTGTTGGCCCCGGGGTCCGCGTCGAAGGTGCCGAGGAAGGCGCCGGTGACGTGGATGCGGCCATCGGCACCGACGGCCACTCCGCGGCCCACGTCGTTCTGGGCACCACCCAGGTTGAAGCCTTGCAGAAAGGTGCCGGCGGCCGAGTAGCTGGCCACGAACACATCGGCGGCCCCGTTGGAGGCGATGGTGGAAACGCCCGCACCGGGGTCCAGGTCGAGCGGGTTGCCCGTGGTATTGCCGAAGGTGCCGGTGACGTGCGCGGCTCCCTGGGCGTCCACGTCGACATCGAAGCCCTCGTTGAGGAAGCTCTTGAGCATGAAGGCCCAGGCGAAGGTGCCATCGCTGTTCAGCTTGGCCACGAAGGCGGGCTCGCTGAAGTCACCGGCCAGGGGGAAGCTTCCGGGCCCCGGATCGAAGTCGGTGCTGCTGCTGATGCGACCGGTGATCACCGGTCCACCATCGGGTCCGACGTCCAGGGCCTGGGCGCGTTCGCTGCTGGTGCCGCTGAAGCTCGCGGCCCAGAGGACCGCTCCTCCGGAGGAGACCTTCATCACGAACGCGTCCTCAATGCCCGCGCTGGTGCGCGACAGCACGGCCGCCCCGGGATCGAAGTCGACGGTGTTGCGGAACTCGCCGCACAGCAGCACATCGTCCAGCGCATCGGCGGCCACCCCGAAGGCCTGGTCGTTGCCGGTGCCGCCCACCGCGAAGCCCCACACGAACTGGCCGGCCGGGTCGAGCTTGAGCACGAAGGCGTCCTGCTGGCCGTTGCCGCCGGCGGTGGCCACGCCGGGCCCGGGATCCAGATCACCGGCGGCGCCCAGCACACCGCAGACCAGCACACGGCCGCTGGCGTCCACGCTGATGTCGTTGCCGACATCGGTGCCATTGCCTCCGATGAGGTGGCCCCACAGGTAGGTGCCCTGCGCATCGAGCTTCACCACGAACACATCGAAGGAGGTGTTGGCGCTGGTCCGCAGGTCCACGCCGGGGCCGGGGTCCAGGTCCACCGTTCCACTGGCACGGCCGGTGAGGTACACTTCGCCCCCTGTGTTGGTGGCCACACCGAAGGCCCAGTCCGCTCCGCCCGCACCGATGGAGCCCCCCCAGAGGAAGCCGCCCGCACTGTCCAGGGCTTGCACGAACACGTCGTTGCTGCCGTTGCTGGTGACGTTGAAGGTACCGGGACCGGGATCGAGGTCCACCGTCAGGGTGAAGGTGCCCACGGTGATCACCATGCCGTTCAGGCCGATGGCTACATCATAGGCGAAGTCGGCCTGGGTGGATCCGAGAGCATGGGCCCACGTCGGGGCCTGAGCGAGGGTGTGGGCGGTGGACCCGAGGGCCGTCGCAAAGAGGAGGTGGCGCAACTGCATGGTGGTGGGGCTGAGCGACCCGAACGTAGGCACACGATCAGTGCGCTCCAAGCCGATCGGGGCGAACGACCGATCCATGAGGGCCTGTGAAGACCGGCCCCGCTGAAGGAACGCACCGGCCAAGGAAGAACTCCGGGCTGATGCCGCGATCGACGCATCGCATGCGGAGCCCGGGTGGTCACCGCCGGAGGGCCCTCGTCACTGCAGCATGACGCGCAGCACGCTCCTCGCCCCGTGCGCTCGCTCCACGACCAGGGTGTAGCAGCCGCGTTGCAGCCCGCCCAGGCCGTCGATGCGGGGCGCCGGTGACCATCCACGAACCATGCGACCCGCGGGATCGAAGAGCGCAATGCGTGCTTCGCCGGTCGCTCCCTCCACACGCACGTGGTCCGTGGCCGGGTTCGGGTAGGGCACGAGACCCCCGGGCAGGGTCGCACCCGCCACCGGCACCACGGCCGTCCACACATGCCGTCCGTCCAGGTCCACCTGCTTCAGCTTGTAGTAGCTCGTACGGTCCGCCTCGTTCGCGTCCACATGCCCGTAGTCCGTGCGCTGCTGGCTGTCGCCGGCGCCATCCACCCAGCCCACCTCGGTGAAGTCGTCCTCGCCTTCGATCATGCGCCACACCTCGAAGCCCGCATTGTTGTGCTCGGTGGCGGTGGACCAGTCCAGCCGCACCTCGCGATCGTTGATGCGTTCGCCGGTGAAGGAGAGCAGTTCGACCGGAAGGGGTGCCCCCATGATGGTGATGTACAGCTCGCCGTCCGCGCCGAGCAGGGCGGTGTAGCCATGGGTGCCACCGGTGGCCTGTATGCGCGGCTCCAGCGCAGGGGATGCCGGGAAGGTGGGCATCCACACGTTGCCGGCCGGGTTGTTCAGCAGCGCACAGTCCTCCATGGGCCCGGCGTAGTGGGCCACGCCGGCATCGGCGTACACGTTCACCACCGGGTCGGCGGCCGCATAGGTGCCGAACTCCGCTCCGCTGTGGAAGAGCCGGACGATGGCGGTGCCGGACATGGGCAGGCTGGTGGTGAAGTGCCAGTTGCGGTCCAGGTAGTGCTGTCCGATGAGGCTCTGGCGCACCGGACCGCTGTTGAGGAACACGCCGAACTGCACGATCCCCAGGGGCTGCCCGTTGTCGTTGAAGCGCGCCACCACCATGCGATCCTTGTAGATCCATTGGTCGGTGCCCGTGCCGGTGCTCGTGATGGGATCCGCGGGCACACAGAGATCATAGGTGGCCGACCACAGTTGCGGTTGGAACTCATCCGCCCCGATATCCGGCGCAGTGGTGCTGCGCGCCTCTCCATCCATGTCCGTGGGGTAGAGGGCGAAGGGCAGTCCGCCGCCATCGGCGTCCATGCTGTAGCAGTGCAGGTCGCTGGCGGGATCGAAATAGCACGACTCGCCGGCGAAGCTGTTGGCGAACATGCCGCTCACGGACTGCAGCGCAGTGAGGGTGGTGACGGTGGCGCCGTTCCAGGTGGCCAGGGTGCTGGCCGATCTGCGCAGCAGGTTGTGGCGCACGTCGCTGAACGCGGTCCCGGAGGGGGCATCCAGCGGATGGCTGAAGCGGCTCGCCAGGATGTTGTTCACCAGCCAGAGGTCCGACGAACCAGCGGCGGCGCTCGCGAACAACGCACGACCGGAGTACGCGCTCACGGAGTTGTGCACGATCCGAACGTGGTTGTTCAGGCCGAGGATGCGCAGGGTGTGCCCGGCGAACAGGTCCGAAATGAGGGTATTGTTCGTGACCCATGACGGCGCGCCCACGGTGGCGGCCACCGTGAGCTCCAAAGCGCTCCCTCGGGTCAGCACCCGGTTGTCATCGATGGTAGCACCGCAGCCACAGGTCACCTTGATCGCCGGGAACAGGGCGCTGCCGAGCATGGTGACCTTGTTCCTTGAGATGGTGACGGACGAAGCCTGGAACACGGTGATGCCGCCTTGCACGTTCTCGATCACATTGTCCGTGATGGTCCATTCATCGCCCGCATTGCCCGGGTTCCCGAACGCATAGACCCCACCGTTGAAGTAGTTCCCCTCGAAGACCGTACCCACTTCGTTGAGGGCCGGCGAATTGGCCGCGCTCACCATGACGCTGTTGAAGCCGATCGCACCCGTACGCAGGAACCGGCAGCCGGTGAAGCGGATGTGCTCGGAGGGGTCGTTGGGCGTGCCAACACCGGAACGGAAGCGGAAGATCGTTCCATAGGTCGCCACACCGTACCGCTCCAGGGTGATGCGCTCGAAGGCCACGTGATCGGCGCCCTCCATGCGCACCACGTGATCGATGGGCGTCGAGGTGGTCGTGGCGGGATAGCGCAGGGTGACCGCCGTGCTGTCCGACACATTGCCGCGGAAGGTCACCGTGTTGGTGGAGGACGATCCGGTGATGGCCGGCAGGCTGATGGCCTCGGTGTACACCCCGTCCTCCACCAGGAAGAGGACCGGCCCGGCGATGCCGCAGATGCCCAGCTTCAGCACGGCCGCGCTGAACGTGGGGAAGTCCGCTCCGAGGGACGGGCCGATGGTGTAGGTCCCGTTGAGGGTGAAGCAGTACTCGTCCGTTTCATCCGCTCCGATATCCGGGTCGCTCAGCGCAGGGCGCGGTCGCAGCTCCGCATCCCGATCATCAGCCACGCCCGCCGCGAGCGTCCCCGTACCACCACAGGGGGACGTGCTTTGGATGTGGAGGTCGGTGAGCGGGTCCACATAGACCGGGTCCATGAAAAGGCTGTTGGCATCAAGGCCGGTGGCCGCTGTAAGAGAGGTCTGGTTCGAGTGGATCCCGGACCAGTTGACGGAGGCGCCGGACACCGTGTGGTAGCAGTTGTGGTCGGAGGCGATCACGGTGGCCGTGGCGCCCACGGTGAGCGCGTAGCCCAGGTCGCGGTACCAGCTGTTGTTCAGCATCCGGATGGCCGTGTTCCCATTGGAGATGTTGCCTGCACCTGACACGCTGTTGTGCAACAGATCCACCCGGTCACAGAACACCAGGCTCACGGTGCTGCTGCTCCCGATCACCATGTTGTTGGCCACCCGGATGGGCAGGGCAGGCGTCCCGGCGAGCTGCTGCAAGGCCAGGGTGGTGTAGAGCCCAACTGAGCGCAGCGTGTTCCGGCTGATGTCCACATCCCCGCTCAGGCTCAGGGCGGTCACACAACTCGCTGCCTGGGTGTGGAAGGAGGTGTTGCCCAGCAGGTGCACCTGTCCGGAGATCCCCTGGAACCACATGCGCGCCTCGTGGAGATCGCAGCCCTCCACGGTCACTTCATCGGCCTCGCCCGTAGTGGCCCACCAATAGAGACCATGGTTGCCATGTTCGATGCGATCGGCCTCGAAGCGGATGGCGGCCTGCACAGCGTTGCTCGCGCTGTGGATCACGTTCCGGTCCTGCACGGCGGCGGTGAAATTGGTGGGGCCGCGCAGCTTGCAGTGCCGAACGGTGAGGTGTGCCGTGGTGCCGTCGATCACCAGCACGTGCGCATACTGGTTGGTCCCGGTGCGTTGCAGGGTCATGTGCTCCAGCGTGATGTACTGGGCACCGTCCAGGCGCAACAGGCTGTTGTGGCCCTGCCAGGGGATGGAGGTGTAGCTGGCCTCGGTCCAGGTCACCAACGAGCTGTCGAGGCTTTGCCCGCGGAAGGTCACCGTGTTCACGGCGGACACACCGGCCACCGCCCCGATGGTCGCACGACCGGAGTAGGATCCGTCGGTCACCTCGAACAGCACCGGGCCGTTCACACCAAGCGCGTTCAGGTCGTCGATGGCCGCGCTGAACGTGGTGTAGTCGCCCCCACCGCCGCCATCGATCACATAGGTGCCGTTGAGCTGGGCGGATGCCGAGGGCGCAAGGATCATTGACCCTGCGACGACCAGGGAGCGGAACGGACGGGCCATGGGTCGGAACGATGGACCTTGCAAGGTCCCCGAAGCCGACGCCCGTGGTCCAGCACGATCGGGTGAACGGCCCTCAGGATCGGGTGAACGTCCGAACCCATGCTCAGCCGGTACGCTTGTAATTGCGCACGACGATCCGCACCGTGGTGCCCCGTGCCCCGCTGATGGTGTGCTCCGCCTTGAGCTTGTTGGCGAACGTGCGGATCATGCCCAGTCCGAAGCCTGTGCCACCAGCCGAGACCGCCTCCGGGTCGGCGATGCCCACGCCATCGTCGGCCACCTCCACCACCAGCGCGCCTGCGGCTTCCTCCACAGCGATGGCAAGCGTGCCCGTTCGAGCATCGGGCCAGGCGTACTTGAGCGCGTTGGTGACGAGCTCGTTCAGGATGAGCCCGACCGGCACGGCCGTGTCCACGTCCAGGTTGACCGGCGCCACCCGCAGGTCGGCGGCAACACGATCGGTCATGCCGTAGCTGGTGATCAGGCCATGGACGAGCTTCTCCACGTACGCAGGCATCGCCACCCCGGTGAGGTCGCCCTCACGATACAGGTCCTGGTGGATGAGCGCCATGCTCTTCACGCGCAGGCGGCTGTCGTTCACCGCCTCCTTCGCCTTGGTGTCGGTGATGCCGCGACCCTGGATGCTCAGCAGGCTGCTGACCGTCTGGAGGTTGTTCTTCACGCGGTGATGGATCTCGCGCAGCAGCAGTTCCTTCTCCTTCAACTGCGCCTCGATCACCTTCTTCTGGGCCATCACCTCCCGCTCGCCATTCCGCTTGAGGCGATAGGCACGGTAGGCGAAGAGCGCCACCCCGAGCAGCAGCAGGGCTCCTGCGGCAATGGCTTTGATGGCAAGGGAGCGGCGTTCGAGCTGGGCCACGCTCTCGGCGATGAGGGCATCCTTCCTCCCGCTCTCGTACTTCTCCTGCATCTCGGCGACCTGCGCGCTGCGCTCCAGGCCGAGGATGGTGTCGCGCAGGGCAACGGAACGCCGGAGGTGGCGAAGCGCCGAGTCGGGCATTCCGCGCTGCTCGAACCACTCGCTGAGGAACTCATGGGCGTTGGCCTGCACATCGCCGGCCTGCACTGTGGTGGCCAGCGCCAGGCCTTCGCGCATGCGCAACAGTGCACTGTCCGGATCGCCGGCCTTGCCGTGCAAACGCCCGAGATCGGCCAGCATGTTGGCCCGCGTGTTCTCATCCTCGCCCACGGGCATGATGGCCATGGCGCTTCGCAGGATGCCCAGTGCCTCCTCGCTTCGGCCCAATTCGTCCAGGGCATTGGCCAGGTTCATCCGTGTGGTGGCGGCATAGCGGTCGAACCCCAAGGCGGTCAGGATCGTGTCCGCCTGCCGGTAGTACGCCACCGATCGGTCGAATCCCCTCTGTTCGTAGAGGATGTTCCCCATGTTGTTGGACACGTTCGCCATCCACACGGAATCCGGGATGCTCCGGAACCCCTTCAAGGCCATCTCATACTCGGCGGCCGCTTTGTCCAAGCGGTGCAACTTCTCGTGCACGGTGCCGATGTTGTTGTGGGCCATGGCGGTGTACCAGGGGTCGCCTCCGCGTTCGAAATGGGGCAGTGCGGCCAGGTAGTGCTGCAGCGCATTGTCATGGTCGCTGCGGTTCGTGTAGCACATCCCCGTATAGTTGTGCCCCTTCCCGATCTCCAGGTCGATCCCGCTCTGCCCGGCGAGGGCCCTGTACTCCCGGGCAAAAACCAGCGCGCTGTCCGGATCGTTGAACACCGTCGCACGCAGCAGCTCGGTCAGCACGGGTAGGCGCGATGTGTCCGCTGGCAGGCCCTCACGGATCCGGAGCAGGCTATCCAGCTGGCCCTGGGCCGCACCCGCAATGAGCATCAGGATGATCGCCACCGCTCGCATGGCCGCAAGATGAGGGATACCGTTCGATCCGACCACCCTCACAGCACCTTCGCCCACTTCATCCGCTCCGCCCGGAAGCTCCGTCCCCCGGGCAGCCACTGCCCCCTGACCTGCGGTCCATCGTCACTGATGGCCAGCACGAGGCCCAGGTTCACGGCATGGCCGCGATGGACCCGCTCCAGGGGATCCTGTGGCAGCTCCACGAGCACATCCTTCCGCATACGCGGTACCGTGAACCGTTGTTGGGCCCTGTGCACCTGGGTGCTGTGGTCTTCGGCCTCCCCATGGAGGATGTCGCTCACGGTCGGTCGCACATGCCGGTCCCCGTCGCGCACGAAGACCGCATCCGCCATCGCTCACTGCTTCACGAACCGGAAGGCGCTCGGTGCGCGGCCGTCCAGTACCCGCAGGAGGTGCATCCCGGAAGCCAGGTCACCGACCTCGATCACCGGCGTCGCATCGAAGCGGCCCGCGCGAAGGACCCGTCCACTCGCATCGGAGAGCTCGAACCACGCGCCGGCCCGCACCCCCGGCACGACGAGCTGGTCGAGGGCCGGGTTCGGGAAGGGCGTTGCCTGCGCATCTGATGCGTCCGTGATCCCGGTGCTGATGTCCACCAGGACGGTGATGTTGATGGCGTACGAACACAGGTTCGCGTCCAGCACATCGCAGCTGTAGGTGCCGCCGGCGGTGATCGTGGTGGTGGGCGTGTTGTCCCCGGTGCTCCATTGGTAGGCATTGAACGATGCGCCCAGTCCGAGCTGGTAGGGCAGGTCGCCGCTGAGGATGGTGATGGTGGGGGCCTGCATCGCATTGGTGCTCGCGGTGTATTCATCGGCACCCATGTCGCACATCGGGTTGCCGCGTGCATCGCCATCGATATCGCTCGCCACCACGAAGAAGTATTCACCCATGTTGTCCATGGCGCAGTTGTTCAGGTGAAGATCGGGCTGGATGGGGAACACGGGATCGATGTCCGTATCGCCCGCTCCCTGCCCCGTGCCGGCCTGGTGCGCCGGGATGGTGAAGTACTCGTTGCCCGCTACATTGCTGATGGTGCTGCCGGTGGTGAACAGGCAGTTGTGGTCCTCGGTGGCCACATTGCCGGCAACGGGGACGTAATATGCATAGCCCCCGGCATTGTTGGCGAAGATGTTGTTCCGCACCAGTGCGTCCTGACCGTCGGGGAAATTGCTGAGATGGTAGAAGGCGTAGCTCTGGAATTGATTCCCGGCGGCCACCAGCACGCTGTTGTGCACGATCTTCATGTCCCACAGGTTGTACACCGCCAGGCCCCACACATCGCCGGTGCCGTTCACGTACACCATGTTGTTGCTGATCATGTTCCCGGTGGTGCTCTGCGTGTTGCCCACCTCGATGCCCGAGCAGCCGTTGGTGGCGTAGGCCTGGATGTCGTTCCGGCGGATCTGGCTTCCGCCGTCGAAGAAGGTCGTTCGGATGCCCACGTACCAATTACCCACCGTGGTGCTGAAGGCATTGTCGCTGATCGAACCGATGCAGTGGTTGAGGCGGATGCCCGTGCCCACCTGCTGGCGGAACTCGTTGCCGCTGATGATCAGTCCCGCGCTGCGCGCGCCATTGAAGCCGTAGGCATCGAGCTCGATCGCGGTGTTGCCGTTGAAGAAGCTGTTGTCCAGGATCAGCACATCCTGCGGGTTGTTGTCCGTGTTGATGGTGAACTGATCGCAATGCACCAGGATGCGTTCGAAGTAGGCCGACCCCGATGGGTTGGTGCTTCCGTGGAACACGCACTGCTCGATGGTCATGCCCGCGATGGCATTGAAGAGGTGCACGGCGCGGGCGTATGTGTTGTCCAGCGGCCGGAAGGTGAGCTTCTCCAGGCGGACATCATCGGTGCCATCGATGCGGAAGATGAAGTTGTCCGCCGAACCACTGGCGTCGTGCTCCAGGTTCACGGCCTGCGCCCCGTTGGTCGCGTTGCGGAAGGTGATGGTCCCCGGCGTTCCGGGCACCGCGCCCAGCGCGTACTGCCCGGTATAGGTGCCTGACCGGATGTTGAAGGTGACGTTGCCCATGGCGCCCTGGCTCATGAGCGCGTCCACCGCGGCGGTGAGCGTCGGGTAGTCCGGATTGAGCCCGCCGACGGTCAGGGTACCAGTGAGCTGGGCCACGGTGGTCGTGTGCACCAACAGGGTAGGGATCAGGGCGGCAAGCTGCTTCATGGGGTGGCGAGTTTGTTCAGGAGTCCTTTTCCCTTCTTCATCAGGTCGCTGCCCGCACCCTGCTGGGAGCCGGTGGCCGAGCTCGGTTCCGGGGCGGACGCGCCCACCTTGTCCGCGGACGTCCCCACCGCTCCCACCGGCTTGCACAGCATGCCCGGTTCATAGCTGCGGATGCGCGCGATGTTGTCCGCGTCGGTCCACATCCACACCTCGAGCGCGATGAACCTGTACTGCTCGCCCACCTTCTGCCCGTTCTTCCAGCCGCCGCCGAACCGACCGATGTGCATGCGGGTGTGCTTGTCCTGCGTGGCGTTCCAGATCTCGATGGCGTCCTGCTGCCGGTGCTTCACCCCGGGATCGGGGCAGTACTGCGCCGCATAGCTGCTCTTTCCGCCGAACGCGGCGGCCACGGCCCTGTTGACCACTTCGGCCCCCTGCGGTGTGAGCCGCGTGGTGCTGCCCTCCACGAAATAGGTTGGCGCCAGCATGCGCATAAGATAAGCCTCGAACTCCCTGGCGTCGCTCTCGCGCAGGAGCTTGTGCGTGTGCAGGAACACCTCCATGTCGCTCTTGAACTCCGGGATGCCCACCTCGCCCAGGGCGGCCAGTTCGGTGCGCGCCTGCTGCTCCTCCAGCTGGTCGCGGAACGTGGGCATGGCCCTGAGCTCCTCCGCAGGGAAGGTGCGCTGCCCGCCTTCGGTGCGGTCGCGCCCGATGGAGACGATGTTCTCCTTCCACGGCGCGCTCACGGCATCGCGGTAGAAGCGGGTATCGATCTTCTCCCGGATGGTGGTGAGGTGCACGTTGCTGGTCTTGGCGTCATACTCGACCTCCACGGGTATGGTGAACGAAAGCGGCGTATGCCAGATGACGCCCTCGCCTTCGGGGATGCGCAGGTAGTGCAGGTCGCCGAACATCCTACCCGCGCGGTGTCCAAGGAATTGCAGGTAGCGCTCGCGGATCATCCCGAGCATCTCGTCCTTGCGGGGGGCCGGCAGGCCGAAGTACTCGTTCTCCGCCACCTTGAACTCCCGGAAACTGGTGCTGGCGCCATAGTGGTAACGGGCGATGCCGGTGATCCTCACCGTCGCCTCCGGATACTCGGCCACCTCGGCGCTCCGCGTGACGTACGCCACACGGTCCCACATGTACTGTCCATGCGCGCTGTGCCACTCCTTCGTCGTGGGACCGGGCGCAAGCTCCACCTTGAGCACACCGGGTCTGGTGAGGTCCTTGATGATCTGGGCATCGCCGGGTTGTGCGTGTACCGCAAGCACGGCGAGGCCGAGCACGGCAAGCAGGAGGAGGAGCCGATCGCGCATGGTAGTGGACATGGGGCACCACGAACGTCCGGGATCGGGGGCGCGAACAGCCTTTCGATCGGGTGAACGCCTCCCCTGATCGGGTGAACGTCAGAGGACCGGCGCCATGTTCCCGTCCCTACCGGTCAGCGACCGCTCAGTGCCGCACCACGATCGGACCGGCGTGCCCGCCCTCATCCGAGGTCCAACGGAGGATGTAGGTGCCGTTGGGCAGCTCGCCCAGCGCCACACCCATCCCCTCGACCGACAGGACAGCGATGCGTTGCCCCATGGTGCTGAACACCTCAACGCCGCCCTGCGGCCGTGGTTCGAGCCGCACATGGTCGTCCGCCGGGTTGGGATAGGCCCGGAACTCCTCGACGGCCGGCAGGGAGGGCTCCATCTCCACCACCGACTTCAGTCCGAGGTTGCCATGCTCGTCGGCGCCGATGTCGTACGGGATGTCATAGTACTGCCTGGGGTCCTTGTCAAAGTCCACGGAAAGGCTCAGATCGATGAGCGCGCGGTTGATGTTCGCCGACATGTCCTTGATGTGCAGGTCCGTGTTGCTGAAGTACCACGGGTCCGCGCTGATGGAGTGGGCTTCCATGCCCGTTTGCGCGGCGATCTGATTGTGTGTGGCGAGGATCCCGCACATACTGCCTGCGCCCACCTTGTACACGTTGTTGTAGTCCGAAGCAGGCCAGACCTGGCAGAGTGAATCCACAAGGCCGATGCCTACCATGCCGGAGCCTACCAGCTTGATCGAGTTGGAGAGCAGGTAAAGGCCGGTCGAGGACGTCTTGCGAACACGTATCCCGGTCACGTTCGTTTGGTCTGAAACACAAATAAGGCTGTTGTGCGATATTCTTCCAGAAAGCAGTCCTGCTTGCCCAGTACCTGGAGTCGTGTAGACATGGATCCCGGCAATAGCGGACACATTCGCGGGTGCCATTGCGCGCACACTTATCATATTGTTGTTGATGTCCACATGCATATCATCAGCATAGTAGTTCTCAAGTTTGATCCCTTCTGCCATTGAGGATCCGTACAACTGGTTGCGCGCGATCACATGGTCCGTCCCTCCGATCACGATACCCGTAAGGCATTCTTGAATGAGGTTGTCAACTAATGTGACCCGCTCATTCTGATATACGGCCAATACGCCGATCTGGCTCTCAACTATTTCATTTCCCAACACCTCCGCGTCTATAGCAGTATTCAGATTGAGACCGCATGTCGCACCCCCATTCCCGATCAGCGTGTTACCCTTAATGCGGACGTTCGCCCCTTGTACTGCGACCAGGCCATTCCAGTCGTTCACCCCACAGTCCAGACATTCCACCTCACAGTCCTTCAACAATAGATGATCCGCCCCTAGGAACACCCCTGCATTCGTGTTCGCTGAGCCATAGGTGAGTTGATGTATGGTCAGGTCAGTTACGAGGACATACGGACAGTTGATGCGGAAAGATCCCGGAGGACGGCAATCCACCGCGAACGTCACAGCGCTCTTGCTCCCGCTTTGTGAAGTGATCTTGATCCGGTTCGTGGCCGATACACCAGGCACCGCGCCCAGGGTGATCGTTTCCGTGTAGGTCCCATCCATGATCTCTATGTCCACTGCCCCGGAAACTCCGGTCTGCATCAGCGCAGAACAAGCTGCAGCAAGAGAGGTGTAGTCAGGAGCAGGAACGGCTCCAGCAGGCCCTACGGTGTAAACCCCGCTCATCTGCGCCTGCGCAATGCCAGAGCATCCGATCATCATGAGGGTAAGCATCGTGCGCATGGGTCGGAGGTTTGGCCGCAAGCAAGCCTTCGGGGAAACGTCGCCGGGCCGCGATCCGGTGAAGGACGACCGGGATCACGTCAACAGGCCCGCGAGCCGGGCGAACGTCACAAGGTCCTGATCCGGGCCATCAGCGCCTCGCGGTGGGTCTTGCCCACGGGCAGGCTCAGCGCCCCGAGGCGTACATAGCCATCCTCCACGGCGGTGATGCGACGTGTATCCACCAGGTAGCTGCGGTGGATGCGCAGGTGGTGCGCGCTCTTCAGCTTCTGCTCCACCGCGGCGAGCGTGCTGGTGATCACATACTTCCTCGCGGGGGTGAAGAGCGTCACGTAGTTGTCGTCCGCCTCGGCGTAGTGGATGTCATCCATGGCCACCTTCACGAGCTTGCCCTTGTCGCGGATGAAGATACTGTCGGCGATCACGAACTCGTGACGCTGGGCTTCGGTGGGCGCCGCGGTCGCCTCCACATCGTTGGCGAACCGGGCAAGTGCCAGCTCGATCTGCGCGCGCAGGTCGTTCTCGTCGAAGGGCTTGATGATGAAGCCGGCCGGACGCAGGGCTTTCACGCGGTCGAGCGTGGCCTTGTCGCTGTGGCTGGTGACGAAGATGAAGGGCACGCGGTGCTTCACGCTCACCTTCTCGGCCAGCTGCACGCCATCCGCCCCATCGCCCAGGTTGATGTCAAGCAGCAGCAGGTCAGGCGCTGTGGCGGCGACCTCCGCCATGGCATCCAGGGCATTGTCGCACGCGGCGGCCACTTCGTAGCCCAGCTCCTCCAGGTGCGCACGCAGGTCCTCCGCGATGAGCGGTTCATCTTCAACGATGAGGATGCGGACGGCCGGCATGGCCGCGCAAGTTCGGTCATCTCATCAGTACCTGGGCCATCAAGCCGGGCACATCGCGTGCTCCAGGGGCTGGCGCACCTGTCCATGTCCGCCCGAGGGCATCGCCCGGGCGGGCACGCTCACCATGTGCTGAGCTTCTGCCCTGCCAGCACCTGTTCCACGCGGGCCATCACCTCCGGCGTCAGCAGGTCCTGCGCGTCCACCGCCTTCAGGTTCTCCTCCAGTTGCGCCACCTTGCTGGCCCCCAGCATCACCGTGCTCACGCGCGGGTTCTTCAGGCACCAGGCGATGGCGAACACCGGCAGCGAGAGGCCCAGCTCCTGCGCGATGGCCTTCAGTTCGTTCACCTTCTTCAGTCGCGCCTCGTTCAGCTCGCGCTCCTTCAGCCACTCCAGCCCGGCCATGCGCAGGCGCGACGAAGCATCGCCCTCCAGCGTGTGCTTGCCGCTGAGGATGCCGCTGGCCAGCGGGCTCCAGATGGTGGTGCCCAGGCCCACGGTGTCGTAGAGCGCCGCGAACTCCTCCTCCACCTTGGCGCGGTGGAACAGGTTGTACTGCGGCTGCTCCATCACGGGGCCGATCAGGTGGTGCGCCTGCGCGAAGGCGTGGGCCTCCTTGATCTCCTCCGCGCTCCACTCGCTGGTGCCCCAGTACATCACCTTGCCCTGCATGATCAGCTGGTGCATGGTCCACACCGTTTCGCCGATGGGCGTGGCGGGGTCGGGGCGGTGGCAGAAGTAGAGGTCCAGGTGGTCCACCTGCAGCCGCTTCAGCGCCGCATGGCAGGCCTCCACCACATGCTTGCGATGCAGGCCCACCTGCGTGGGCAGCTTGCCACCGGTCCCGAAGAACACCTTGCTGCTCACCGTCCACGTGTCGCGCGGCCATTCCATCTTCCGCAGGATGCGGCCCATCACGCGCTCGCTCTCGCCGCGCGCATAGATCTCGGCGTTATCGAAGAAGTTGACGCCGTTGTCGTAGGCGAGCTTCATCAGCGCCTCGGCGGTGTCGTCGGTGATCTGCTTGCCGAAGGTGAGCCAGGAGCCCAGGGACAGTTCGGAGACTTGGAGGCCGGCGTGGCCGAGGCGGCGGTAGCGCATGGGGTCGGTGCTTGGTCGGGGATGCAAAGATCGTCCGCCGAACGGTGGACACGCGGTGGATAACTCATGCGGTCTACGAGGAACCCTAAGGCTGGCCGAACATGCTGTTCACATGGGCGCCCGACCTTGGTCGCTGAACCGATGCGCGCTCCAGGTTGTTGCTTGGTCAAACCGTTCGAGCAGAACGGTCGGTGTGCGCCGGGCCCGGGAGGGCGGAAGCGGTGACGGCACCGCAGGCGCATGCGGCGGATGTGAACGACGAGGCCCCGGGGACGGGGCTTCGCCGCTTTGCTGCCTGCGTGGCGGCGTCCCATCTTCGCACCATGTCCAGCATCTCCTCCAACAAAGCCCCCGAACCCGTCGGCCACTACCCGCATGCCCGCCGCGTGGGCG
Source organism: Flavobacteriales bacterium (assembly GCA_016715895.1). Taxonomy (NCBI): domain Bacteria; kingdom Pseudomonadati; phylum Bacteroidota; class Flavobacteriia; order Flavobacteriales; species Flavobacteriales bacterium. Next base: position 428,026 of record JADJXH010000004.1, read on the forward strand.
ATCTGCTCTTCCTCAGCGGCGTGGGCCCGCGCGAGCGCGGCACGAAGAAGATCCCCGGCGTGGAGCTGAACGCGGATGGCAGCATCGCCACCTACGACATCGAGACGCAGGTGCGCAGCGTGTTCCAGAACGTGCGCTGGATCCTGGAGGACAGCGGCAGCAGCTGGGAGAAGATCGTGGACGTGACGGTGTACCTCACCAACATGAAGGACGACTTCCCGACCTACAACCGGTTGTGGAAGGAGTACTTCGAGAACGACCCGCCGTGCAGGACGACGCTCGAGATCAATTGCCTGCCCACGCCGATCGCCATCGAGCTGAAGGTGATCGCCACGGTGTGAGGGAGGACAACAGATGGACACGGATGAACACGGATAAGTTCCTCTGCGTCCTTCTTGGCCCGGTGCTCGTGCTTGTAGCCTGCTCCACAACCCGCACGATCGACCGCGGCGAGATGGATCCACGGCAGGACGCGGGTGGGACCGGCACCCTGCACCTGCACGCCACCTACACCGCACCCTATTGCGGCGGCGCCGACCCGGGTCCCGAAGGCATGCCGCGCCCCGTGCCATGGAGGGGGGCGATGTTCCTGCGGGCGGCCACGCCGGACAGCACCGGCATCATGGCACAGAACGAGTTGGGACGACCGATCATCGACACGATCCGCACCGATGGCACCGGCAACGGATTCCGGGTGCTTCCTGCCGGGCACTACCTGCTGCTCGACCAGGACCGCGTGGACGACCGACGCTACCGTCAGCTGCTCATGGACCATGCACGTCCGGCCCTGTACACCGAGCCCGTTGACAAGACCTGCCTGGATCGCTGGTTGCGCGGGCCTTTCGGCGTGGTCACCATCCGTGGCGGCGACACGACGCATGTGGAGCTGCCGCTCTTCGACCAATGCCCGTGGTACAACACACCGTGCGTGAACTATCACGGGCCATTGCCGCCCTAGCCCTTCCGCATCGGCATCATCCTGCCGTAGGTGAGCGAGCGCCAGGCCCACTCGAAGGGGCCGAACTGGAACCGCGCCAGCCACCAGCGGCTCCAGATCACCTGCACGATGAAGACGGCCAGGGCCATCGCCTCGAACGCCACCGCGCTCACGCGCGTACCCCATCCCATTCCCACGCCTGTGAAGAGCGCCAGTGCGAAGATCGTCTGCATGAGGTAGTTCGTCAGCGCCATGCGGCCCATCGGGGCCAGCACCTGCAACCGCGGCCTCCACGCATCACCTCGCCAGAGCAGGGCGAACCCGCTCGCGAACGCGATGGCCAGGGGCACCACGCTCAGTGCGTAGCTGGTGGTCCGCAGCAAGGATGAGGGCTCTGGCGGATATCCGGCGTGCTCCTCGGCCCACCACATGAGCACGGAGGAAGGCAGCCCGACCGTGAAGCCGAGGATGCACAACCGCTTCAGCAGGGCGGAGTTCGCGCTCACATCCGCGAAGAGCCTGCGGCGCGCGATCCAGAGTCCGAGGAGGAAGAGTCCGAGCACCTTGGGCGGACGGTTGCTCTCGATCAAGTGGACGAAGCGGAACGACCAGGTATGCGTATTGGCGTCCATGAATTCCTTCCAGCCCCCGTTCGGCACGGCGAGCATGGAAGGAATGGTGCCGCTTCCCAGCTCCGCCTCGCGCGCCTCGTGGAAACGGAGCACGGGCGCCAGCGGATCGAACCTCGCGCTCGTGAGGATGATGGTGGCATCGATGAGGATCGGGGACAGGATCAACACCGCAGCCGTGAGCACCAAGGCGCGATCACCGAGCTTGCGGAACAGCGGCAGCAGCAGGCCGAGCACCGCATAGAGGAAGAGGATATCGCCGGCCCAGAGGTAGCGCAGGTGCAGCCATCCGATCACCAGCAGGATGAGCATGCGCCGGTAGAAGCGCCACAAGCCGTCCTTTCCCTTGGCGAGGAAGAAGCCGAACCCGATGCCGAAGAGCAGGGAGAAGATCGAGTAGAACTTGCCGTCGATGAGGATGGTGTGGAAGGCCTCGAGCGGTGCATCCAGGAAGGAGCCGGGTAACGCGGACCGCGCCTCCGGATCCATGAACATCCAGTATGCGAGCACCGCGTAGTTGCTCCACACGACACCGAAGAGGGCGAGGCCGCGCAGGGCATCCAACAGTTCGGTGCGTTGGGTGGCGGGGGCGCTCATGGCACCGAAGGTCGGTCTATTCCTTCACCAGTGGCTGCTGTTGCGTCCAGCAATGCACCCCGCCGCCCCGCCAATTGATCGCGCGCGGATCCACCTGCACCACCGACCGTTCGGGGAACAGCTTGTTCAGCACCTGGAGCACCCGCGCATCCTTCTCCTTCATGGATGCTGGCTTGCCTTCGTGCCAATACGCGGGTGCGAAGACGCGCCCGTTCGTGATCAGGAAGTTGACGTAGCTCGCGGCCGGGATGTAGCGGATGCTGTCGCCCTCGTGCAGGTCCTCATAGCGCATCATCAGCATTTGGTCATAGCTGCGTTTCGAGGTCAACACGTGGTCGTGGAACTCGGTATCCGGCGTGGGCACCTTGATGACGTTCAGCGCACGTCCTTCGCGATCGCGGAACTGCTCGAGGATGCGCAGGTTCACTTCCATCCGCTGACGCGTGATGAGCTGTACACTGTCCGTGAGGTCCGCATCATCGGGCCAGGCCAGCAGCACGGTGCTGTCGTTCACGAAACGGCAGAACTCGTCCACATGCCCGCCGGTGCCTTGGTTGAAGACGTTGCCATGGATGCGCGGCTCCAAGTACCATTGATCATCGGCCGGCCCTTCCTTCAGCCAGATGATGTCGCGGACGCCGAACACGCGCTTCAGCTCATGCTCGATGCTGTCCTTGCCCCATCCCGGATTGCGTGGCATGGTCACCGCATCCACCTGCAACAGGATACCGCTGCCATTGACCTCCACGGCGCCGCCTTCGATCACCAGGTCGCTGTGCACCACAGGCAGCCCCATTCTCCGCGCCAGCATGGTGGGAAAGCTGTCCTCAAAGGCGAGCAGATACTCGGGCGAACCGACCAGGTTGTCGAGGTCGCCATAGTAGTTCCAATCGGCATCCAGCACGGCAAGCGTTCCATCGCGCTTGCGGAGGAAGATCGGACCTGCATCGCGGACGGCGGGTGTGGCAAGGCTGTCGCCCATGACCTCCATGCGATAGCGTGTGCGCGCGATGCCCAGGCTGTCCCAGCGCGCCGCGATCGTCCGGGCAAGGCTGTCATTGTCGGCCGCGCAGATCACCCGCGTTCCGGGATCCATGGCGAGCACCACCTTGTCCAGCACCGTATCCGTGGGTGCACCGGAGTAGGTGAACCAGACGGCCTCGTGGGGTTCCCATTCCGGGGGAAGGACGAACGCCGGCATCGGAGGCTCTTCCTGCGTGCAGGCGAAGAAGCCCAGCAGGGCTGCCAGACATGGTCCGGCGCAAGTATGGCTCATCGTGGTTGCTGTTGTGTCCAGCAATGCATGCCGCCGCCGAACCGGTTGATCGCACGGGGATCGATCGGCACGATCCGCCGGCCGGAGAAAAGCGGTCGCAGGAGCTTCCGCATGCGCTCATCCTTGATCCGCATCTCCTCCGAAAGGCCCTCATGCCAGTAGGCCGGCACGAAGACGCACCCGTTCGTGATGAGGAGGTTGAGGTAGCTGGCCGCATGCAACTGCCGGACACTGTCCCCGTGCTGGACCTCCGGGTAGCGGGCCAGCAGCCGTGCGTGATGGTCCTTCAGGCTGTCCAGGATCAGCCCGCGGTACTCGAGCACCGGCACAGGCGCATGCAGCACGTGGAGCCCCGCCTCCTGCAGGATCCGCTCGTTCACTTCCATGCGGTGCCGCGCGACGGCATGCACCGGATCAGCGAGCTCGTCGTCCTCCGGCCAGGCGAGCAGCACGGTACTGTCGTTCACGAAGCGGCAGAACTCGTCCACATGGCCGCCGGTTCCCTGGTTGAACACCCTGCCGTGGATGCGGGGCTCCAGGTACCACATGTCATCGGCGGGCCCTTCCTTCAGCCAGATGATGTCGCGCACGCCGAGCACCCGCTTCAGTTCGTGCTCCATGCTGTCCCTGCTCCATCCGGGATTGCGCTGCATGGTCACGGCCTCCACCTGCAGGAGCACACCGGCGCCGTTGACCTCCACCGCGCCGCCTTCGATCACCAGGTCGCTGTGGACCACGGGCAGCCCCATCCTTCGTGCGAGCATGCGGGGGAAGCTGTCCTCGTAAGCGAGCAGGTGCGCAGGTGTGCCGACCAGGTTCTCCAGGTCCCCGTAGTAGTTCCAGTCCGGGTCCAGCACGGCCGGGGATCCATCCCGCCGGCGCAGGAAGATCGGGCCCGCGTCGCGCACGGCCGGTGCGTAGAGTCCTTCACCCATCACTTCCACGCGGTAGCGCGTTCGCGCGATGCCCAGGCTGTCCCAGCGCATCACTATGGTAGCGGCCAAGCTGTCGTTGTCGGCGGCGCAAACGACCCTGGTGGCGGTGTCCATGGCCAGCACCACCTTGTCCAGCACGGTGTCCGCGGCTGTCCCAGAGTAGGTGAACCAGACCGCTTCGTGCGGCTCCCATTCCGGAGGGAGCCGGTACGCGGGCGGCTCTTCCTTGGGTGAGGAACAGGCCGCAAGGAGGGCGAAGGCCACAAGCGCGGTGTTCTTCATGGCTGGAAAGTAGGCCTCAGTGCTCAACGGCCACCCGCGCGGCTTTCGGTCCAAAGCCCGCAACACGGAGCACGAGCATGTACACACCTTCCTGCAGCCGGTCGCCGAACTCCACGGTGGCGGTGGTGGCGAGCGCCAGGCGCTCATCGCGCAGGACCCGTCGCCCCGTGGCGTCGAAGAGCTCGATGACCGCTTGGCGGCCGCGAAGGGACTCCGGACAGGTGAGGGTAACCTCCGTAGCAGCAGGGTTCGGCCACAGCTCGAGCTCCGATAATCGCGCTCCTTCCGGCATTCCAACCTGACCTGACAGGAAGGCCATGAGGATAGCGTCATCCCCGTTGCCCGGCACCAGGTCGCTCCGGCCGCACACGAACATGCGGCCTGCATCGTCCACCGCAAAGCCACCGGTCTCACTCCCCACCGTGCCGATCGGGATCGTCGTTTCGGAGACGATGCCCCCGACGCCGAAGTCGGGATCAAGCGTCCCATCCGGCATCCACTTCGCGATGTAGGCCTCCTCATCGCTCAGGCCGAGGGCGAGCGCTCCACCATCCGCCAGCATCCGGGCGCCGCAGCCCAGCAGGGCCACCGTGGGCGCGCACTCATGGAAGGACTGCACGCCGTTGTGCCCGTCGGCGTCATAGCGCACGCCGATCAGGTCGATGAGGCTGCCCAGGATACTGCCATGCCCGACGAGGAAGACCTCATCGTTCGCTCCGACGGAGACCTCCTTCGCGTAGTCGCCATCCTCGAAGTTCAGCAGCAGCCCGTTGTTCCCGAAGCCGGTATCGAGCGTTCCGTCCGTGTGGAGGCGCAGGCCCCAGATGGTGCCATAGACGGTGCTATCGGCACGCCCTTCGGTGGCCACGATGATGCGTCCATCGCTCTGCAGCGCCAGGCCATGGGCCTTGCTGTTGAGGTTGGTGTTGCCGATGAACTGCGGGGCCAGACCACCGATGCCGAAGGATGGGTCCAGGCTGCCGTCCGGCAACAGCTTCACCACCAGCACCTCGGTGTCGCCGCTGTCGTCGGTGTCCGAGAACCCACAGACCAGGATGCCGCCATCGGGCGCAATGACCACATCGTGGGCATAGGACGTGTTGCCGAACGGCGCCACTACAAGGGTGTGGCCCCCGGTGCCGAAGGTGGGGTCGAGCGAACCATCGAGCAGATAGCGGACGACCAGGATGTTCTGGACATCGTTGACCGACGGGCGGCCCGTGCCCGCGCAAACGATGCGTCCATCGGGTTGGAGCGCCATGCCGTGGTAGTCGCCGGGCCGATACCAAGTGGCATCCGGTCCGAGGGTCCAGCCATCGCCGGAGAACGACGCGTCGAGCGCACCATCGGAGGTGAAGCGGGCCAGGAACGGGTGGGTGTCCGAGCCGTAGCTGCCATGTCCGGCCGCCACGATGCGTCCATCGGGCATCACCGCCATCTCCTTGAACTGCTCGAAGGAGCCGTCCACATCCACGATCACATACCCATCGGTGCCGAAGGACGGATCCCTGAAGATCTGCGCATCAGCGAACGAGGGAATCAGGAGGGCGGGTACGAGGACGATGTGCTTCATGACTAATGCTTAAGCGTGGCCAAGCTCATGCGCGCCGCGCCGAGGGGAAAGCCGGATCGAGGCAACGGGCCGGGATCGAGGCTGCGGTCAGGAACGCAGCTCCCGTTCCACCTCTTCCAAGCGCCGCCGGCTCACCTCCACCCGCACCCCGTTGCGCAAGCGCACTCGGCCTTCGGCATCGAGGCCCTCCACATGACGGCGGTTCACCAGGGCGCTCTTGTGCACGCGGATGAAGCCGAAGGGCGCGAGCATCTCGTCGTAGTCCTTCAGCGTGCGCGCGCTGATGAAGCGGCGATCGTCGGCGAGGTGCAGGGCAGTGTAGTTGTCATCGGCCTGGCACCACGCGATCTCGTCCGGCGCCACGGCATGCGCACGGCCACCGTGCGTGATGGTGAGCTTGAGCGACCGTTCATCGCGCGGCTCGATATTGCTCAGGAACCGCTGCTGCACTTCGGGAGTTGTCGTGCCCTTGCGGTGGAGATGCCGATCGATGGCCGCGCGCAGCTCATCGGACTGCACGGGCTTCAGCAGGTAGTCGAGCGCGCTGAAGCGGATGGCCTGGATGGCGTAGTGCTGATGCGCCGTGGTGAAGATGACGTCGAAGTCCCAGCGGCCCAGCCGGCGCAGCAGCTCGAAGCCATCGCCACCGGGCATCTCCACATCGAGGAGGACGAGCCGTGGCCGATGCGTTGCGATCAGCGCGGCACCATCCGTGATGTTGGCGGCCTCGTCCCGAAGGTGCACCTCCGGTGCCACCCCGGCCAGCCGTGCCCGCAGGTGCGCGCGGGCCTGGGCCTCATCGTCGATGAGCAGGGCGGAGATCATGGCCACAAGTTAGCCCAGCACCACATCGACGCGCGTTCCTGAAGGTGCACCGTTCTCTGAGAGGTCGGTGAAGGTGATCCGCCCCTGCTCCTGCATTCGAAAGGTGAGCAGCTGCAGGCGCTCGCTGGTGAGCTGCAGGCCCATGCTCGGGCTGCCGTCGGCATGCGCGCGCTTCGGTGCGGCGCTGCGGCCCACGCCGCTGTCCTCCACCGTGCACACCACCCGACCCTGGCGCTCGGTGAAGCGCACCTTCACGCGCTTCGCGCCCTCCTTGGTGGCCAGGCCATGCCAGATGGCGTTCTCCACGAAGGGCTGCACCACCAGGGTGGGCACCGCGTCATCCTCCTCCAGCAATCCCGGCTCCGCCCCGACCTCGTAGTCCAACCCATCCACGAAACGCAGCGCTTCGAGCTTCAGGTACTGGCGCAGGAAGTCCATCTCCTGGCTCAAGGGCACGCGGTCCTTCACGCTGTGGTCCAGCACCATGCGCAGCAGCCGGGCGAAGCCGTCAAGATAGCTCGACGCGCCGGCTTGATCGCCGCTGCGCACCAGGTTGCCGATGGCGTGCAGGCAGTTGTAGATGAAGTGCGGGTTGATCTGCGCGCGCAGCACCTTGAGCTGCAGCAGCCGGTTGATCTCCTCGATGCGTGTCTTCTGGTCCTTCAGCTCGGCATTGAGCCGCTCCAGCGTCGCCGAGTACCTCCGCTTCTCCCGCAGGTTGCGCCACACCAGCGCCGCTGCGCCGAGCGCGAGCACGGCGAGCGCGAGGCTTCCGTACAGCTGCACGTTGCGCACGCGCAGCCGCTCCTCGCGTTCGCGGGCCTCCGCATCCAGCCGCTGGATCTCCTCCTCCTTCAGCCGCGTCCCGAACCGTTTCTCCAGTTCCAGGTACTGCTCATCGAGGCTTCGCGCGAACAGGGTGTCCTGCAGGTCGCGCGCCAGCTTCACCATGGCATACGCGCCGCGGTGGTCGCCGAGTGAATCGAGCGCATCGGCCCGCAGCTCGGCGAAGTCGATGGCCAGGTCGAGCGCGTTGCCACCGAGCCGGTTGAGCGAGTCACCCTCGTGCATCGTCGCGAGGGCCTCCTTGTACCGCCCGGCGTGGATCAGTGACTGGGCCAGGGTGCGCAGCGACCAGGCGCGGTTGGGCAGGTCCGAGCTGTCCAGCATGGCCAATGCCTGCCGGTGCAGGGCGATCGCATCCGCATGCCGGCTGGTCTCCCCCATTGTCCCGGCCAGATTCCCGATCAGCGCCAGGCGCACCAGTGGCTCATCCGCCTCGCCCAGCACCCGAAGGCCTTCCCGGTAGTGATGCTCCGCGGAGTCGTGGCGCAGCTCGCGGCTGTGCAAACTGCCCACGGCGTTGTGCGCCAGCGCCAGTTGCCGGGCATCCTTGCCATAGCCCTTCGCCCAGGACAGCAGCTCGTACCGCAGCCGATCGGCCTCCTCGTAATGCCGGGCTTCCACGTTGAACTTCACGAGCTGGTACAGCGAGCCCATGATGCGGATGGTGTCCTTCAGGTCACGGGCGATCAGCAGGGCCTCCTGGCCGTTGCGCAGCGCATCCGCAGGGTCGTCCTTTCCGCTGCGGGCGAAGGCGAGGTGGTAGAGGGCGTCGTAGCGCACCTCGTCCGGCCCGGCATGCGCCGCGAGCAGGGCGCGGGCCTCCACCTCGAGCGTATCGTACGCCCCGGCCGCTCGTAAGGCCCGCAGGCGGGCCGATTGGGCAGCGACCTCCATCCCCGCGACCAGGACAGCGAACAGGGCCAGGCACCGGATCACCATCCGAAGATCAGCATCAGCAGGACCACGCCGATCAGGTCCATCCACACCCCCACGCGCACCATCTGCCGCATCGGGATGCGACCCGTGCCGAAGACGATGGTCTGCATGGGCGAGGCCACGGGCAGCATGAAGCCCAGGCTGGCGGCGAGCGTGGCGGGCCACAGGATGCGCTGCGGGTCCATGCCCCAGCGCGCGGCCATGGCGGCGAGGATGGGGATCACCAAGCTGGCGGTGGCGGTGTTGCTGCCCAGCTCGCTGAGGAGGCACACGATGAGCGCCACGGCGGCCACCAGGATGGGCAATGGCAGTGTGCCGAGGCCCACCATGCGCTCGCCGATGATGGTGCCGAGCCCCGCCTTGTCAACCCCTGCCGCCAGCGCGAAGCCCCCGCCGATGAGCAGCAGCACACCCCAGGGCACGCGCCGCTCGGCGAAGCTCCAGCTCATCAGCGATCGTCCCTCCTCGTGCGTGGCATAGGCATCGGGCGGTCGCCGCAGGCGCCGGCCCGCCGGCAGCAGGAAGAGCAGCACCGCCCCCATCACGGCCACGGCCGCATCGCTCACCTCGTTGAGCGTTTCGGCCCGATCGCGCCAGCCGGAGAAGAGCACCGCTTCGCCCTGCTTGATCGAGTCGCCGGTCATCCACAGCAGGGCCACCAAGGCGAAGACGGCGCCTGCGAGCCATTCATCCCGCGAGGGACGACCGAGCGCGTTCAAGCGCTCGCGCACCGCATCGGCGCCGCCGAGCGCATCGCCCTTGAGCGTGAAGGCCACCCGGGTGAGCAGCAGCCATGCGATGCCGAGGAACACGGTCGTCAAGGGCAGACAGGTGGCCATCCACTGTCCGAACCCGATCGGATCCTGACCGGGATAGAGCTGCTTCCACAGCGCCATGAGGACGAGGTTGGGCGGGGTGCCCACCGGAGTGGCCATGCCGCCGATGGTGGCCCCGTATGCCACGCCCAGCAGCAAGGGCACGGTGAGGCGCTTGCGCGCTTCAGCCGGCGCGTCCTCGTCGTCGACGAGGCTCAGGGCGATGGGCAGCATCACCAGCACGGCGGCGGTGCTGTTGATCCACATGCTCAGCAGGGCGCACGCGGCCATGACGCCCAGCACAAGGCGTGACGAGGAGCTCCCCACGGCGGCCATGATGCGCAGGGCGATGCGCCGGTGCAGCCCGCAGCGTTCGATGCCCAGGGCGATGATGAAGCCGCCGAGGAACAGGAAGATGATCTCCTTGCCGTAGTGCGCGGCGGTGGCGGGCACGTCATCGATGCCCAGCACGGGGAACAGCAGCAAGGGCAGGATGGAGGTGACGGGGATGGGGACCGCCTCGGTGATCCACCACAGGGCCATCCAGGCCACCAGGCCGGCCATGAGGGCGGGGGGATCGCCGTGGTGCCGCAGCAACGCGAACACCAGAACGGCCAGCAGCGGACCGGCGAGTTGGACGAGGAGGGGGCGCAATGCAGGAGCGGCCGTCCATGGGACGGCCGCTCCAAGGTATCACACGCGCCGGTCAGGCGGTGGCCGCGCCGCCCAGGTCGGGACGGACCGGCGCGGGTGACGCGACCGGCGGCCGGCGTTTCGCCCAGCGGCGGTGCTTGATCTTGGCGATGATCAGCAGCATCACGGGCACCATGATCAGGGTGAGGAAGGTGGCGAAGGTGAGGCCGAAGATCACCGCCCAGCTCAGGGGGCTCCAGAAGATGCTGTTGTCCCCGCCCATGTGGATGTGCGGATCCAGTTCGGTGAACAGGGTGAAGAAGTTGAAGTTGAGCCCCGCGGCCAGCGGCAGCAGGCCCAGGATGGCGGTGACCGCGGTGAGCAGCACGGGGCGCAGACGCGTCTTGCCGGCCAGCACCAGGGCTTCGCGGCTCTCGGCGATGGGCAGCACCCCGTCCTCCTCCAGGCCCAGCTGGCGGCGGCTGCGCGCGAAGAGCAGGCGCGCGAAGTCCATGAGCACGATGGCGTTGTTCACCACCACGCCGATCAGCGAGATGATGCCCAGCATCGTCATCAGCACCACGAACTCCATGCGGAACACCACCAGGCCGAGGAAGACCCCGATGGTGGAGAAGATCACCGTGCTGAGCACCACGGCCGGGTAGCTGATGCTGTTGAACTGGGCCACGATGATGAGGAACACGATGAAGATGGCCACCAGGAAGGCGGACAACAGGAAGCCCATGTCCTTGGCCTGGTCCTCCTGCTCACCGGTGAAGCGCATGTTGAAGCGCTCGTCGAGGCGGAAGCCGGAGGCCATCTCGTCCTTCACCTGCTGCACCACCTCGTTGTTGTTGTAGCCGGCGATGACGTTGCTGCTGACGGTGACCACGCGCTTGAGGTCCTTGCGCTTGATGGCGCTGAAGCTGCTGCCGCGCTCGGCGGTGGCCACGGCGCTGATGGGCACCTGGCGGATCTGGCCGGTGAGCATGTCGCGGAAGGTGATCTTCATGTCCATCAGGCGCTGCGGGTCGTAGCGGTACTCGTCCTTCAGGCGCACGTTGATCTCGTAGTCATCGTCGTCCCCATCGATGCGGTAGGTGCTCACCTCCTTGCCGAAGAGGGCGGTGCGGATGGCGTCGGCGATGGCATAGGTGCTCACGTTGAAGAGGCGGGCCTTGGCGCGGTCGATGGTGATGGGCATCTCCGGCTTGGCGCGGTCGATGTCGATGCGCAGGGCCTCCACCCCGGGCACGTTGCGCGAGTCGATGAAGGCCTTCACCCGCTCCGCTTCGGCCAGCAGGCCCTCGATGTCGTCGCCGCTGATCTCGATGTTGACGGGCTTGCCCACGGGCGGACCGTCGGCGTTCTTCACCACCGAGACGAGCACCCCGGGGTAGCCCTGCACGCGCTCCTGCAGGTCCTCCAGCACATCGTTGGTGCTGATGCCGTGGCGGTCCACGAACTTCACGAAGCTGATCTGGATGCGGGCCTTGTGCGGGGTGGCGCTCAGCTCCATCTCGCCGCTGCCGGGGTCGCTGGTGCCGCGGCCCACCTGGGTGATCACCGAGTTCACGAGCTTGTTCACCCGCTCGGTGCGGGTGCTGCCGTCGGGCAGGGTCATAGTGCGCTCCTCGGTGTACGCCGGACCGTCGATCACGGCCATCACCTGGGCCTCCACGATGCGGGCCACGCTGTCCGTCTTCAGGATGTCGGTGCCGATGGGCGCCTCGATGAACACGTTGATGTACTGGGGCTCGTTCACCGGGAAGAAGAGGGTCTTGGGCGGTGCGATGCCGATGAGCATGAAGGCCGCGATGAGCAGGCCGATGGTGCCCAGGAAGAAGGTGCGCGGGTGGCGCTTGGCCAGGGCGTAGCGCAGGAAGCGCTCGTAGCGGTCCTCCAGGCGGGGCAGCCAGCTGTTCTGGAACCAGTCGGTGGCCGGCACGATCCACTTGGTGAACACGAGGGTGAGCACGCCCAGGAAGAGGGACAGGGTGCCCAGGCCGAAAACGGCGTTCATGCCGGTGCCGAGGCCGAGGGCGGCCAGGCCCGTGCCCACGGCCATCAGGATGCCGGCGGTGCGCCAGGTGCGGCGCATGGTGGGCGGCGCCTCGTTCACCTTCATGAACTTGGAGGCCAGGGCGGGATTCACCACCAGGGCCACGAAGAGCGAGCTGCCCAGCGCGATCATGAAGGTGATGGGCATCCACTTCATGAATGCGCCCATGATGCCGGGCCAGAAGAGCAGCGGCACGAAGACCATCACGGTGGCCAGGGTGGCGGTGCTGATGGGCAGGGTCACCTCTCCCACCGCCAGGCGGGTGGCCTTCAGCGGAGGCTCGCCGTTGCTCATGTGGCGGTAGATGTTCTCCACGATCACGATGCCGTCGTCCACCAGGCGGCCGAGCGCCAGGATGAGCGAGAAGAGCACCATGATGTTCAGCGTGACGCCGAAGGCGTTGAGCACGGTGAACGAGATGAACATGCTCATGGGGATCGCCAGGCCGACGAAGACGGCGTTGCGCAGGCCGAGGAAGAGCATGAGCACGCCCACCACGAGGAGCACGCCCAGCACGATGTGGTTCATCAGCTCGTCCACGCTGGCGCGGGTCTGGTCGCTCTGGTCCCCGGTCTTGGTGATCACCAGGTCGGCGGGCAGCACGCGGCCGTGGTCCTCGGCGATGATGGCGTTGATCTTGTCGCTGGCGGTGAGCAGGTTCTCGCCGGCGCGCTTGATCACATCGAGCATCACCACGGGCTTGCCGTACTCGCGGGCGAAGCTCTCGGCCTCCTTGTAGGCGAAGGCCACGTCGGCGATGTCGCCCAGCCGCACCTCGCGCTGGAACTCGTTCTTCACCACGATGTCGCGCACCTGCTCCACGTCCTTGAACTCGCCGATGACGCGCACGGCACGGCGCTGGGAGCCCACGAGCAGTTCACCGCCGCTCATGGTGAGGTTCTCCATCTGCAGGGCCATGGCCACGTCGTTGAAGCCCAGCTCGAGGGCCTCCAGGCGGGCGAGGTCCACGCTCACGCGCATCTCGCGCTCGGGCACCCCGCGGATCTCCACCTTGTTGATCTCCGGCAGGTTCTCGATGCGGTCCTCCAGGTGCTTGGCGTAGCTGTGCAGCTGGTCGAGCGGATAGTCGCCGCTGATGTTGATGTTCATCACCGGCATCAGCTCGCTGAAGTTCATCTCGAACACGTTGGGCTCGGCCGGCAGGTCGCGGGGGAAGTTGGCGTCGCCGCGGGCCTTGTCCACCGCGTCCTTCACCTTGCGCAGCGCTTCGGTGGGCGAGACGTTGTAGTTGAACTTCACGTTGATGCCCGAGTAGTTGGGCACGCTGGTGCTCTTGATCTCGTCGACGCCGCTGATGGTGTTGATCTCCTTCTCCAGCGGCTTGGTGATGAGCTTCTCGATGTCGACCACCGAGCTGCTGTTGTAGGGGGTGCCCACGAACACCTCCGGGGTGATGACCTCCGGGAAGCTCTCCTTGGGCATCACGATGTAGGAGTAGATGCCCACGATGCAGATGAGCAGCGTGAGGACGATGACCGTCGTGCGGTTGTTGACGGCCCAGGTGGTGATGGCGAACTGGCGTTCGGGGCCGTGGAGGTCCTTCTCGATGTCGTGTGCGTTCATGACGGATGCGTTGGTGGCCTGGGCGGTGGCGGGGCGGGACGCTTACAGGGCGGCCAGGCGCACCAGCTGGCCGTTGCTCACGTTGCGGGCGCCTTCCACGACGACCTGTGCGCCATCGCGCAGGGCGCCGCGCTCCACGGGTTCGATGCAGATCAGGCCCTTGTACTCGCTCACGCGGCGCACGGGCAGTTTGGTGGCGCGGGCCTCATCGCCGGCACCGGGGGTCAGGGCGAACACATAGTCCTGACCGCTGACGTCCTCCAGCACCGCGGCGTTGGGCACCACGATGGCGCTGTCGATGCTGTGGTCCAGCACGCTGATGTCGCTCAGCAGGTTGGGGCGGATGTAGCCGCCGCCCTTGGGCACGTGCACCACGAGCTTGAAGGTGCGGTTGGCCGGGTCGATGTAGGCACCGACGTGCTCCACATGGGCCTCGAAGGTGGTGTCGAGCGAGGGGAAGCGGACGAGGGCGGGGGCTTCCTTGCGGATGCGGCCCAGGTAGTTCTCGGGCATGTCGGCCTCCAGCTGGGCGCCGGTGAGGTCCACCACGCGGGCGGCCGGCATTTGCGGCGCCGCCATCTCACCCACCCGCACCATGATGTCGTCCACCACCCCATCGAACGGCGCGGTGATGTTGCTCAGGCGCTGCTGCTCCTCCAGGGCGTCCACGCCGGCCTTGGCCTGTTCCATCTGGGCCTTGGCCTGCAGCCACTGCATCTCGCTGCCGATCTGCTGCTTCCAAAGGCGGTCCTGCTTCTCGAAGGCGGTCTTCGCCAGCTCGTAGCCGGTGCGGGCCTGGGCGATCTGCTCGCGCACGATGTCGTTGTCCAGGCTGATGAGCAGCTGACCCTGGCGCACTCGGTCGCCGATGCTCACATGCAGGGCGCGCACGCGGCCGCCACCCATGGCGTACAGCGCCGCGGCGCGGTCGGCCTTCACGCTGCCGTGCAGGTCCACATAGTGGTCGAAGCGGCTGATGCGCACGGGCTGCGCCGTCACCATGGGCAGGTCGCGCTTCACGGCGGTGTCGTTGGCCGCCAGCCAGTCCTCGATCTCACGGATGCGCAGGCCGAGGTCATCGTAGGCGGCCTTCAGGGAGTCGCGCTCGGCGCGCTTGCGGCCCACCTCACCGGGGGCGGGGGCGGCGCCGCAGGCGGCCAGCAGGGCCGCCATCGTCATCAACACGATCGTCTGTTTCATGGGGGTCGGTGCCCGTGGGGCGATGCGGGGTTGCGGTTCAGTAGAGGTCGAGGCTGCGGCGCAGGTCCACCCGGGCCATCAGCAGTTCGGCCAGGCGTTGCACGTAGAGCTGCTGGGCCTGCAGGTACTGGCCCTGGTCCTGGTTGAGCTCGAAGCTGCTGGCCAGGCCGTTGGTGAACTTGATGCTGGTGCGGTCGAAGATGCGCTTGGCCAGGTCGAGGCTGGCGAGCTCGCTGCGGTAGCTCTCCTCGGCGGCGAGGGCCTTCTCGGTGCGCTCCTCGGCCTCGGCGAGCAGGCGCTGTTCGGTGGCCTTCAGGTTCACCCGCGTCTGTTCCAGGGTGATGTTGGCCTGCTTCACCTTGTTGCCCCTCATGCCGCTGCTCCAGATGGGCACCGTGAGGTTCACGCCCCACAGCGTGGCCGGGAACCAGTCGGTCTCGATGGGCCCGTCGGTGCCGAAGCTCTGCCGTTGGTGGCTCAGGAAGCCGTACAGCTTGGGCATGTAGGCGGCCTTCTGGTTGCGCACGTCCATGGTCTGCAGGCGCACCAGGGTGTTGGCCAGCTGGTGGTCGATGTGGGTGTTGAGGTCGATGGCGCGGGCCACCAGGCTCTTCTCGTCGGCATCGTCCACGATGGTGCGCAGGTCGTCGGTGAGGTCCACGGGCGTTTCGGAGGCGAGGCCGAGCACCAGGCGCAGGTAGGCCAGGGCCACCTTCTCCTGCTGGGCGAAGCTGCGGGCGCGGTCGCGGGCGCTGGCCAGGGCGATGGCCAGGCGGTCGGTGTCGGTGTTCTCCATGAAGCCCACCTGCACCATGCCTTCGGCCTCGCGCAGGCTCTTCTCGAGCACGGGCACGCTCTCGGCCGCAAGGCGGGCGCCTTCGCGCGCGGCCAGCGCGCCCAGGTAGGCCTTGGCGGCCTGGGCCATGGCATCGGCGCGGGCCTTCTCCAGCTCCTGCTCGCTCTGGATCCTCAGTTCGCGGGTGGCCTCCAGGCCCACCAGATAGCTGCCGTCGAAGAGCAGCTGGCTCAGCTGGGCGGCGCCGGTCACCGTCCAGGGCACACCGAACTGCACCTCCAGGAACTCCGGTTCGCCGCCGAAGAAGTTCGGCACCACGCTGGTGGGCACATCGATGTAGTTGTTCAGCCCGCCGGTGACCTCCACCTGGGGCAGGCCGATGGCGAGCACCTCCTTCACGCGGGCCCGGGCCTTGGCGGCGGCCAGTTCGCTGTTCTGCACGGCGTAGCTCTGGCGCGCGGCCAGGTCGAGCGCCTGCTTCAGGCTGAGGGCCATGGGGCCTTGGGCCACCGCTGACGGGCGGAAGGCGACCAGGGTGCAGGCAAGGGCCAGGAGGGTGGGCAGGGTTCTCATCAGGCGCGTTGGTTCTTGGCTTTCTTCTCCAGATAGGCGATCCCCTTCTTGCTGGCGATGCCACGGATGTGATACTCCAGGTACTTCCACAGCACGTCGGGCAGGCTGAAGCGCTCCGGGGGGAATACGCGGCCGTCCCACGTGGAATCGATCCGGGCCAGGTACAGGCGCGTGATCACCTCCACGTCCAGGTCCTCGCGGTACAGGCCCTCGGCCACCCCTTTGCGCAGGTTGGTGGATACGCAGCTGTATATGTCCTCCCGCTCGCGGTGCTCCATGATCTCCCACGCCCGCGGGTGGTACTTCTGCAGGTCGAACTGCACGCTGGGGTGCATCTGGCCGATCTGCCCCACCACGAAGCGCATGATCTCCTCGTTCTCGTCGATCGCGTTCAGCCCGCGCTCGCAGATGCCGGTGATCGCGTCGCGGTGGAGGTCGCAGGTCATGGCCACGGCCTGCTCCACCAGGTCGTTCTTGTCGGTGAAGTGCTCGTAGAGGGTCTTCTTGCTGACGCGGAGCTGGGTGGCCACCTCGTCCATCGTCATGCTCTTGATGCCCAGGCGCATGAACAGCTTGAGGGCCTGTTCGAGGAGTTCGCGCTTCTTGGCGTCCATGAGGGAGGTGGGGCGGAAAGGGCCGCAAACGTAGTGAACAGCGGAAACGTTTTGTAACACGTTTTGTTTCCCGTGTGATGGGCGGTTGATGAACGGGGATGAACGGCGGCCTGGCCGAGCGGCAAGGCCGACGAACCGCGATGCGCGTGGAAGTGCGGCGGACCGGACGGCGATCTCGGGCAATCAGGACCGGCTAGGGTGCACCTGGGCGTTCGGCGGTCCTCCGACCGCTCGTGCGGTCAGAGAACCCGCAGATGCACCACGCTCACGGCAGCTGGTCGGTGCGCGTGCTGTTCGGCGTGGTGCCGCCGATGCTCAGCAGCACCTGATCGCGATCGTTCTTGTTGCCGGTGTACTTCACCAGACCATCCATGTTCACATCGGCCGCGCTGTACATGCCGCTCAAGACACTGTTCGGCGTGGTGCCCCCGATGCTCACCAGGATGGGGTCGCGGTCGTTGTTGCTTCCGGTGTACTTGATGGTGCCATCGAAGTTCACATCACCGGCCCACAGGCACAGGGTACCGCTGTTGTTCTTCCGGGTGTCCGTGCCGAACACCGCCGTACCCGGCGCCGTGAGGTCGATGTACGGGCTGGTGGAGAAGTCGACCGGTTGTGCGGTCATTACGCCTAGGTGGTTGCGGTGGCGCACGGCCACGTGGTACTGGCCGTTGGGATCGGGGGCGAAGGTCGGGATACTGATACCGCCTGCCCGTTCCACGCGGCCGTTGGAATAGAGCAACCGGCTCGCGGAAGCGACCACGATGGACGGGTCCACCGCATCCCGGTATTCGACGACGATCCAATCGATGATGCCGCTGGACGGGAAGTTGAGTGTCCACCCAGCGACCTCGCCGCCACCACCGCCCGCATGCATATAGCCCAGGGCCGTGTAGGGCTCGGTGGTCGGCAACAGGCCAAGATCGTTCAGGGTGGGGCTCATGGTGCCGGTGCTGAAGGGTCCATCGAGCATGACGCGGATGGAGATGCTCGGATCGATGCGCACACGGAAGAAACCCTTGTTGGAGGGGATATTATCCGCCACGCCTGCACAAAGCAGGTCCCCGCTTTCCGAGAACAGCAACGCACCCCCGCAGCTCTGCCCGAGGCTGCTCCCGGTGAGCCAGCCTGTTGCGGCATCCCGGGCGGCGAGGTAGGCCTGGCCGCTGAAGACCTTGTTGCCACGCACGGCCAGGGCGTTCCCTTCCATGGGTTGGCGAGGTAGAATGGCGCCGGTGTACGCGTTCAGCACAAGAAGGTCCCACGTGAGGATGTTCTCACCACCCCAGATGCCATCCACCCGGCCCACCCAGAGCCGGTCACCGTCCAAGGCCATCTGCTGCGCCGAACTTCCTGCTGCACAATCGGCGACGAACGGGAGCACGGTACCGGTGGAAAGTCGGATGGCCGCCACTGCGTTGCGCCCCGTACCGCCAACGGCGGTGATGTGGCCGCACACGTACAGCGTATCCCGGCGGAGCAACAGCTTCTTCGGCTCATCGCCGGGCGCCACCGGCAGGTTCCACGGAAGCACCGCCGCGGTGGTGCGCGACAACGCCCGAGGCCCAGGCGGGGCGTTCCGCCCAGGAAGGCGAAGGTGCCACAGGCCACCAGGGTATCACCGCTCACAACGATGGCGTTCACATCGCCCAGGGTGGCACCGCCGCTCCACGAAAGCACCGCACCGGTGAGCGGGTCGAGCGCCACCATGTTCGCACGCGTCACGCCCCCCACCGAGGTGAACGACCCGGCGGCATACAGGGTACCGTCAGCGCCCTGGGCCAGCGAGCGCACCTCGCCGTTCACCCCCGGGTCCCAGGGCAAGGGAAGTCCGGTGGTTTGATCGTAAGCGGCGATGCTCCGACGCGACAGTCCGCACCGGGAGAACGCACCGCCGACGAAAATGCCCGACCCCTGCGCCGCGATGCACCATGCGGCCTCGCCGTGAACGCTCGCGCGCCAATCGCCGATGGCCGGCGCGGCGGTGCCCGGCAGCCCCAACGCCACCAAGCGGTGGCGGAATACGGCATCCACACGCTCGAACGCGCCGGTCGCATAGACCACATCGTTCAGCACGGCGATGCCTTCCACAGCGCCGTCGAGGTCCTTGGTCCAGGTGGACAGCGACGCTATGGTGCCGGCCGAAACAATGGCGATGCGGTTGCGTGTGGAGCCGTTCACCTGCGTGAACGTGCCCCCGAGCAGGATGGACGACCCGGAGAGGGCCATGCAATTCACCGTTCCGTTCGTGTTCGGGTTCCAGTTCAGCACGAAGTTGCCCGTCGGGTTCAACGATGCGGCGCCACCGCGCGCGATGCCGTTCACCGTGGTCAGATCGCCGCCGATGTACACGGCCGAGGCGGTGGCGATGGCACAACGCACCTTGTCGTCCACGGTGGGTGCCCAGGTGGTGAGCACGTGGTTGCTCACGGTGAAGGAGGCGATGCGCGATCGCGCCGATCCGTTCACCTGCGTGAAGTCGCCACCCACGTAGAGCCGGCCGCTGTTCAGGGCCATGCACCGCACCGTGTCGTTCGCTGTGGCCTGGGTCCATGCCACGTTGGTGCCGGTGGAGCGGCGCACGGCCGCCAGGTTGGTCCGTGCCGCACCGTTCACGGTGGTGAGGCCGCCACCGAAGTACAGGGTGTCGCCTTTGATGAGCATGGTGCGCACCGAACCCACCACCACCGGGGCCCATGCCGCCACCGAGCCGTCCGGCAGGATGTGGGCGAGGCGGGCGCGTGGCAGGCCACCGACCACGCTGAAGTCACCACCAATGTACCAGCCCCCGGCGCCATCGGGCAGCGCGCACCGCACCGCCCCGTCCGGGTTCGGCGACCGCCGCACCACGAGCCCGCTGGTCGCGTTGAACTCCACGCAGTTCTCAAGCTCCCGCGGGTCGCGCACCTGCACGAAGTCACCCCCCACGAAGATCCGGTCGCGCACGGTGTCCTCCAGGATCGCGATCCCGCTGCCGGTAAGGCCCCAGCACAGACTGTCGAGCGCGTATTGCTGTGCGGATGCGAGCTGCGCGGTCGTGATGCAGAGCAGAAGGGTGCATGTCCGGTTCATCGGCTGTGGAGCATTGATCAACGGCAAAGCTTCCTGTCGGGACGGTGGTGCGCCATAACCCGTTCGGGTTGATCCGGTCGCTTCACCCGCATGGGTTATTGCCGGTGCCACGCGCACCACGCACCTTCGCAGCATGACCGGCCGTGCCCTTGTCCTCCTGCTGCTGCTTGCGCCCTGGCACGGGGCGTTGGCGCAGGCCGTCAACATCGGCAGGCTCCAGCGCGAACTGGCGAATGCGCGTTTGAGCGATGCCGACCGGGCGCGCAAGCTGGAACGCCTGGCGTGGTACCAGCGCGATACGGACCCGGTGAGCGCGATGGAGGCGGCGCAGCAGGCGATCGCGCTGGCCGAGCGCCTCAACGACCCTTCGTTGCTGGGCAGTGCGATCCCGCGCCGGGTGGCGGCCAGGCAGACGAGCGGATACTATGGTGGCGAGGCGGCGGAGCTGGAACGGGCCGTGCAGCTGCTCACCCAGCACGGACCACAGGAGGACCTGGGTTACGCGCATTGGTGCCTGCACATCGACCGTTGCGAGGAAGCTGGCGAGGACAGCGTGGCGCTTGTGCACTACGCCAAGGCGCTCGAAGGCTTCGAGCGCCACCGTTCGGCCACGGGCCTGTACTGGGCACTGGGCGTGACCAAGTATGGTGGATCGGCCGACCCGGAAACGGTGCAACGCGCCAGCGATCGCATCGCGGAGGTCATCACCGCCTCGCGCGACACCTTTCTGCTCATCCAGCTGCAGCTGGACAGTGCCATGGAGGCCATCACCACCGAGGCGTTCATGCGCACCCTGCACCATTGCGCCGTTGCGGAAGCGCTCATCCAGCGCACCGGCGCGCTCCTGCACGAGCGCGCGGCCTGCCGCATGCGCGCCTTCGCCGCGAACGAACTGGCCGATCAGGACCTGGCCCTACGGAACGCCCTTCGGGCACACACACTGTCCAAGGCGCTGCGGTCGAACGCCATGAACGTGGAGACCGGCCGGGAGCTCGCGGAGCTCCACATCGACTTCGGGGATCTCGCCTCGGCACTGGAGCATCTGAAGGAGGCGCTCGACCTCCTGGAGGGGGTCGAACAGGCGCACGTCAAGGCGACGCTGCTGGGCACCTATGGTGCCTGCCTCCTGGAGCTGGGCCGGCTGGATACCGCGTTGCGGTCCCTGCAGCGGGCGCTGGAACTGGTGCGCGGCCCGCAGGCGATCACCATGGTGCAGGGCGAGCGCGTGGAGGAGGCGGCCATCCTGCTGGACCTGGGCAAGGTGTGCCGTCGGCTGGGGCGCTTCGGTCAGGCCCAGGCCTACATCGAGGAGGGCCTCGCGCTCGCCCAACATCCCGGGCTGCGCATCGATCGGGCGTGGCTGCGGGTGGAGCACGCGCGGATCCTGGCGCATGGCGATGCGGACGATCGCCGTGCCGCCCTTCGCGATCTGGACAGCCTCATCACCCTCGCTGCCCGCGAAGGCTGGCTGGAGACCTGGCGCGATGCCCTGTTCGCGCAGCACGAAGTGCATGAGGCGAACGGCAACACGCCGGAGGCCCTGGCCTCCCTTCGGCTCTACCTCACCGCCAAGGACAGCCTGTTGGACCTCGAACGCATCAAGGACCTGAACGCCTTGAACGTCCGTTTCGCCTCGGAACGCAAGGATGCGGAACTGGAGGAGCTGTCCGCCACGAACGCCGCGCAGGAAAGCGAGCTCGCGGCCCACCGCCGGCGTAACCTCGTGCTGGCCGCGGGCTTCGGCGTGGTAGCCGTGGTGGGGGCGCTCCTCTTCCTGCTCCTGCGCAACGCACGCCGCAGCCGTCGTGCGCTCGCGGAGAAGAACGCGGCCATCCTGGAGGCGCAGGCCCGGCTGTTGGAGAGCGAGCGGGCGCGCGAGGCTTCCGAAGTACGCACGCGCATCGCACGCGACGTGCACGACCAGCTCGGCAGCGACCTCACCAAGCTCGCGCTGCTGAGCACCGAGGCCAGGGAGCTCGCGCAGAGCGACGTGCGGGCCGTGCCCGCCCTGGCCGACGACATCGAGCGCATCGCCGGGGAGGCCAACCGCTCCCTGGGCGACATCGTCTGGTCCATCGACCCGCACCACGACTCCCTGGCGGGCCTGACCGAACGCGTGCGGGCCCATGCCGAGCGCATGCTCAAGTGGAGCAAGGTGGAGCACACGATAGACTGTGTGCACGAAGGGCCGGACCGCACACTGGAACCGGCGATGAAGCGCGACATCTACCTCATCTTCCGGGAGGCGCTGAACAATGCGGTGAAGTACGCCAAGGCGGAACGGATCGATGCGCGCTTCCACACAAGCCCGACCACGCTCGCGTTCGACGTGAAGGACAACGGGGCGGGCATCGGGGCGGACAAGGTGGAGGGGCACGGCTTGGAGAACATGCGGCACCGTGCGGAACGCTGCGGGGCCCGCCTCACGGTGGAAAGCGGCGATGGCCGGGGCACGCGCATCCACCTGCGGATGGAGCTTCCCTGAAGCCGGGGGACCACGTATTTTGCGGTCGCATGGCCGCATCCCCCATTCGCATCGCCATCGTGGAGGACGACGATGAACTGCGTGCGCTCATCCGTCGGCGCATTGAACGGGCCGGGGACATGCAGGTGGTGCGCGTCTTCGAGAGCGGTGATGCGTACCTGGACAAGCTGCCCGAGCTGGAGCTGCACGTGGTGCTGATGGACATCAACATGGAGGGGCGGAACGGCATCGACACCGTACGGGAGGCGAAGCGCCTGAAGCCGGAGGTGCAGTACCTGATGCTCACCATCTTCGAGAACCCGGCGTACATCTTCGAGGCCTTGTGCTCAGGGGCCACCGGCTACCTGCTGAAGAGCACCCCGGCCGAGGAGCTGCTCGAGGCCGTCCGCGACATCCACCGGGGTGGCTCACCCATGAACAGCGCCATCGCCAGGTTGGTGGTGAACAGTTTCCAGAAAGAGACCCAACAGCGCATCAACGACGACAAGCTGAGCGAACGCGAGAAGCAGGTGCTCGATGGGCTGGCCGCTGGTCTGCAGTACAAGGAAATCGCCGACAAGCTGGATCTGAGCACCGAGACGGTCCGCGTGCACGTGCGGCGCATCTACAGCAAACTGCAGGTGAACGGGCGCATGGAGGCGATCCGGAAGGTGTATCCCGGGGCATCGCGCTAACCCGTATGGGTTATTGAGCCGGACACCGGTGCGGCATTGCTTCGCACTCACCTGGACCAACAGGTCCGGGCCGCCACCATGAGGTCCTCTTCCGCCCTTCTCGCCCTATCCGTTGCCCTCTTCTGGGGAAGCGCATCGGCCAACAACATCCAGGTATCGAACACCACGCTCACCGGCAACACCGGCACCGAGGTGATGGTGCAGTTCGACATCGGCTGGGAGAACAGTTGGCGTGGCAATGGTGTGTCCAATTGGGATGCGGCCTGGGTGTTCGTGAAGTTCAAGCTCCCCGGTGATGGCGGCTTCTCCCATGTGCTCCTGGAACCGAGCGGCCATGTCGCTCCCACTGGAAGCCTGGTGGAGCCCGGTCTTGTGCAACCGGGATCGGCCTACAACGCCAGCACCAACCCCGCCGTGGGGGTGTTCATCCGCCGTGATGCGGATGGCACCGGCACCTTCAGCGCCACGGGCGTCCAGCTGCGGTGGAACTACGGCGCGCTCGGCTTCGCGTTCCAGGACATCCGCGAGGTGCGCGTGTACGCCATCGAAATGGTCCACATCAACCAAGGGGCGTTCCACCTGGGTACCGGCGGGACGGAGACGAACGCGTTCCGCAACGGCGCGACAGGCC
This sequence comes from Flavobacteriales bacterium, assembly GCA_016715895.1. Taxonomy (NCBI): domain Bacteria; kingdom Pseudomonadati; phylum Bacteroidota; class Flavobacteriia; order Flavobacteriales; species Flavobacteriales bacterium. Next base: position 452,001 of record JADJXH010000004.1, read on the forward strand.
AGCCGTACCAGATCTTCCAGGAGGGCGGCACCATCAACATCGCCAGCGGGCAATTGTGGGCCGACGGAGCGATCGAAGCCGGCACCCTCCCGCCTGCTTTTCCGAAAGGCTATGCGGCGAGCTACATGATGAAGTACGAGATGAGCCAGCAGCAGTACGTCGACTTCCTGAACAGCCTCACCCGCACCCAACAGGCCGCGCGTGTGGAGAGCGACATCAGCCCGGGCACCTCGGTGATCGCGTTCCCTTATGTGATGACGGAGAACACCATCGTGGAGGACCGCAACGGCATCCGCTGCAACGCCACGGTGGACCCGCAAAGCAGCATCGTGTTCTACTGCGACGCCAACGGCAACGGCACGGGTGGTGAGCCGGACGATGGGCAGTGGGTCGCGTGCAACAACCTGATGACGAAGGATGTACTCGCCTTCCTGGACTGGAGCGGCCTGCGGGTGATGACCGAGTTCGAGTACGAGAAGGCCTGCCGCGGTCCGCTGCCGCCTGTGGCGAACGAGTTCCCCTGGAGGACCACCACGATCGTGCCGGCCAATGCGTACACGCTGAGCAACGCCTTCACCACCACCGAAAGCGTTGCCACCGGCTATTCCACCAGCGCAGGCAATGCCAACTATGGCTTCTCCGAAACCATGCGGGTAGGCATCTTCGCCGCCAACGCCGCCAATACCGGGCGCACGACCGCAGGGGCCAGCTACTACGGCATCATGGAATTGGCCGGCAACCTATGGGAGGTCACCATCAGCGCTGGCAATGCCGCCGGGCGGGCCTACACCGGTATTCACGGTAACGGCGCGCTCTCCCTGACCGGGGGACACGATGTACCCAACTGGCCTGTATTGTCGACGAATAATGAGCTCGGGGCACGTGGCGGGGCGCTGACCACGGTCTTCTTCGATGCGGGTATGCTCCGGGTCTCGGACCGGTACCAGGGTGCAAGCTTCAGTAGTGTAAGCCGCCTTGAATCCACTGGTTGCCGCGGTATCCGTACCGCACCCTGAGCGTTCACGGCGATGGGTACGTCCCAAGGCTCCACAAGCAGGGCCCTGTTCAGGCTACTGTCCACCCTGGCGATCGCGTGCTCCGCTCCGATCATGAGCTCGGCGCAAACGAACCCGGTCCCGGTCTCGATCTCGTACGCCGAGTCGTTCTCCACAACGCCGCACAGCAGCACCGTTCCTCCCCTGGGCTGGCAGGGGTGGCGCATCGGTGCCACGGCCTCCTCCGCGTTCGAAACGGCTGCACCTACGACCGATGTGGCGCTGATCGCCAACAGCACGGCCGCCGTGAACACCGGTGGCATACACAACTACAACGGGGCGATCGGCATACTCAACAGCGGTACTATGAACGCCGCCATCGTGCTCAGCATCAGCACAAGCGCGCACAGCTCCGTGCAGGTGAGCTACCAGCTGTCGACGATCCGGAATCCCTACAACGGCAGCAGCAACACCCGGATCGAAGAGGCGACGCTGCAATACAGGGTGGGCACCAGCGGACCCTTCACCACCTTGCCCGGGCCTGTATACACCACAGGGTCCACCGCCCAGACCACCGCGGTGACCACGCCGCTCGACCCCGTTCTGTTCACGCAAGCACTGCCGATCGCTTGCGATCACCAGCCCATCGTCCAACTGCGTTGGGTGGTCCGGGATCTCTCCGGCTTCGGTTCGCGACCCAGCATCGCCATCGATCAGGTGACGGTGACCGGTGTATCACACCCGCTGTTCAGCGGGGGCGCCGGTCGCGGCGATGTGAGCGACGGGTTTCTGGCCGCACCCGTGACCGCGAACCTCTACCTGGGTGGCAGCGGACGGGGTGAAAAGAGCGATGCCTTCACTGCTGCGCCGATCACCGCCAGCATCTATGGCGGGGGCGCCGGTCGCGGCGATGTGAGCGATGGGTACACCGCTGCACCCATGACCGCGAGCCTTTACCTGGGCGGCAACGGACGGGGTGAAAAGAGCGATGCCTTCACCGCTCCATCGATCACCGCCAGCATCTATGGCGGGGGCGCCGGACGCGGCGATGTGAGCGATGGATACACCGCTGCACCCGTGACCGCGAGCCTTTACCTGGGCGGCAACGGACGGGGTGAAAAGAGCGATGCCTTCACCGCTCCATCGATCACCGCCAGCATCTACAGCGGGGGCACCGGGCGAGGTGATGTGAGCGATGGATACACCGCTGCACCCGTGACCGCGAGCCTTTACCTGGGCGGCAACGGACGGGGTGAAAAGAGCGATGCCTTCACCGCTCCATCGATCACCGCCAGCATCTACAGCGGGGGCACCGGGCGAGGTGATGTGAGCGATGGATACACCGCTGCACCCGTGACCGCGAGCATCTACGCAGGTGGCCACGGACGGGGTGAAAAGAGCGATGCCTTCACTGCTGCGTCGATCATCGCCAGCATCTATGGTGGGGGCGCCGGGCGCGGCGATGAGAGCGACGGGTTCCTGGCCGCACCGGTGATCGCGAGCCTTTACCTGGGCGGCAACGGTCGTGGCGACAAGAGCGATGCCTTCACCGCTGCGCCGATCACCGCCAGTATCTACGCCGGCGGCGTGGGACGGGGCGAGGCGACCGCAGCGTTCGACCTTTCTGACCAACTCGTTGCACTGGTCGTCAGGGCCCTCTTGGGCGGCCCGTTCGACCCGCTCACCGGGCTGCAGCACGATTCCCTGCGCACCAAGGGTTTGTTGCCCAGCCTGGAGCCGTACACGCTCCTCGGCTACGATCTGCCCGGTGGTGGAGGCGAGCTCATCCAGGGCGGCACCCTGGCCATCACCGGCCCGGACGCCCCGGTGGATTGGGTGGTGGTGGAATTGCGCGCCCCCCAGCAACCGTCGCAGATCACCGCTGCACGCTGCCTGCTGTTGCAGCGCGATGGTGATGTCGTGGACCCGGTGACAGGAGGCACGGCGTACTTCACCGCCCCGCCCGGGAACCACTACATCAGCATCCGGCACCGGAACCACCTGGGCGCGATGACGGCCCTGCCCGTCGCCCTGGACCTTGCCGGTCCGCTCGTGGACTTCTCCCAGCCAACGACCGGCACGTTCGGCACCGGGGCACAGCGCATCCTCGCCGGCCGGACCATGCTCTGGCCCGGGGACGTCACCAGCAACGGGACCGTGAAGTACGCCGGAGCCGCCAACGACCGCGACCCGATCCTGACGACCATTGGTGGCACTGTTCCCACTGCGGTCGTCCACAACACCTACGCCACCTCGGATGTGAACATGGACGGGCGGGTGAAATACACCGGCCAGGGGAATGACCGGGACATCATCCTGCAGGTGATCGGTGGCACAGTGCCCACGAACGTGCGGAATGAGCAGATCCCGTAGTGGACAAGGCGGTCCTGGTTCCGTGCCGGGGCATGGCCGCTCAACCATGTCCGCGAGCAGGTCGCCCGATCGGCCGGCATCCGCATAACCCGTCCGGGTTATTTCATGGGTATGCCGGCTGCCGCAGCTTTCGGGTCGCATCATAGGCCAGGTCGTACACATGGGCCGAAGTCCGTTCCTACCGCACATTCAGGTCCTGATCGGCCTCGCGGTCCTTGGGGTCGCCTGCGCCACCACAGGGCGGAAGGAGCGCCATGACCACGACGGCCGGGTCACCGTTCCACGCACAGGCCCCAATACAGGCCTCGCTGTTCCGTCGATCGGCCAGGCCATCGACCTGCACAAGGTCGATGCGACCCCCATGAACGACGGAGCATGGACCTGGTCGAACCCACAAGGCCTGAAGGCCTCTGTTCAAGCCGATGGTGTCGTCTTGTCGGCTTCCACGGAGGACACCACGACCTGGACGGCGGCCCTCCTGTTGCATCGCATCGGACGGGCGGAGGACTGGTCCGTTCCCATCGAAGGGCCGGAGATGGAGCGCACGCCCAAGCGCACCCTGGCCCGGCATGGCCGCTTCGACCTGGAACAGGTGAACAGCGACGACGGAGTGCGACAGAACTTCATCGTGCATCACCGATCGAAGGGGGATGGCCCGCTCCGGGTCGAGCTCGCTGTGGAGGGCGATCTGCGCTGCGCGCACGCCGGTGGCGACCTCTTCGAGTTCAGCGACACCAGTGGGACCGTGCGCATGCGGTACCACGATCTGCACGTGTGGGATGCGCAAGGCGACACGCTCAACGCATGGGCGACCTGGGAGGATGAGCACATTGTCCTCCTGGTGAACGACGCCGGAGCGGCATATCCCATCACCGTTGATCCCGTTGCCACGACACCGGTATGGAGCGTAGAATCCAACGCAACGAACGCCGCCATGGGCAATGTGGTGAGCAGCGCCGGGGATGTGAACGGCGATGGCTACAGCGATGTGCTGGTGGGTTCTTCCGTATGGAGCAACGGCCAGACCGGCGAGGGGCGTGCCCAAGTTTTCCTGGGCGGTGCCACCGGGCCTGCGGCCACGGCGGCATGGTCGTATGAGACCGACCAGCTCGGGGCCAACATGGGCCTGGGCACCAGCATGTCCACCGCGGGTGATGTGAACGGTGATGGCTACAGCGATGTGATCGTGGCCGCGCCCAACTACGACAATGGCCAGACCGATGAGGGACGGGTCCACGTCTTCCATGGCAGCAGTTCGGGCCTGTCCCCTGCCCCGGATTGGACCATCGAGATCGACCAGGCCTCAGCCAGATACGGTCGCTCGGTGGCCTGCGCGGGCGACGTGAACGGTGATGGCTATAGCGACGTGATCATCGGGGCCTACCTGTTCGATAACGGACAGGCGGACGAAGGCCGGGTGTTCGTGTACCATGGTGGACCCACCGGATTGGGCGGCACAGCGGCCTGGACGGCCGAGAGCGATCAGGCGTCCGCATGGTTCGGCTACGCCGTGGCCGGCGCGGGCGATGTGAACGGCGACGGCTTCAGCGATGTGATCATCGGCTCGCCGTTCTTCGACAACGGCCAGACCAACGAAGGCCGGATCTTCGTGTACCACGGAAACGTGACCGGCCTGGCCGCCGCTCCCGCATGGACCGTGGAAAGCGACCAGGCCGGTGCACAGGCCGGCTATTCCGTGAGCACCGCAGGCGACACCAACGGCGACGGCTATGCGGATGTGATCGTGGGCATGCCCTTCTACGATGGGGGGAGCGCGAACTCCGGCCGCGTGGCCACGCACCTGGGTACGGCCACCGGACTGAACACCACGGCCACATGGGTGTCCCTCGCAGGCGCGCTGGATGACAGCAACGGGCAATCCGTGGCCTGCGCCGGGGATGTGAATGCCGATGGGTTCAGTGACGTCATCATCGGCTCTCCCATTGCGGGTACCGGTGATGAAGGCCTGGCCCGCATCTTCCTCGGGAGCGCCACAGGAATGCTCACCTTCGATTGGACCCAGACGTCCACGACGGCCGGGGACAACTTCGGCAACTCCGTGGCCAGCGCGGGCGATGTGAACGGCGATGGCATCAGCGATGTGATCGTGGGGATACCGAACTACGACAATGGACAGACCAACGAAGGGCGGGCGCGGGTCTACCTGGGAAGGGTGCTCGGTCTTGGCGCCACCGGATGGGGCGCTACGGGCGCAGCGGGTTCCCTGTTCGGCCGCCGGATCGCCAGTGCGGGCGATGTGAACGGGGATGGCTACGGCGATGTGATCATCGGCGCGGAGGAGTTCACCTCCGGCCAGACCTTGGAAGGCGCCGCCTACGTGCATCACGGCTCCGCCACCGGACCATCACCCGGAGCCGTATGGACCGTGCAGAGCAACCAGGCAGGATGGGAGTTCGGGTCCAGCGTGGCCTGCGCCGGGGACGTGAACGGAGATGGCTTCAGCGACGTGATCGTGGGCGCACCGCGGGCCTTTGGTGGTATAGGTCGTTCCCTGGTGTACCACGGCGGAGCCACGGGGCTCTCCACCACGGCCGCGTTCACGCACGTGGGCTTGAGCGCGAACGAATGGGGCACCAGCGTGGCGAGCGCCGGTGATGTGAACGGGGATGGCTACAGTGACGTCGTGATCGGCAGCCTCGCAGGCTTCACGCTCCTCTATGGCAGTACCACGGGTGTCACCAACACCGGTGCAGTGGTGTTACCTGGTGCGGTCGGCAGCCTCCTGGGTGCATCGGTGGCCACTGCCGGCGATGTGAACGGCGACGGCTACAGCGATGTCATCGTTGGGGCGGGAGGCATCTCCGGCGGAGCAGGCCGGGTGCAGGTCCATCACGGTGGCCCCACGGGTCTCAACCCCGCACCGGCCTGGACGGTGAACGGCACGCAGGCGGGTGCCAGCCTCGGTTCGAGCCCGATCTCCGGGCCCACCTGCATCAGCGCGGGCGATGTGAACGCGGACGGCTTCAGCGATGTGCTGGTGAGCGAGCACTACTACGACAATGGGCAGGTGGATGAAGGTCGGGTCAACCTCTTCCTCGGCTCCGCCACCGGCCTGGCCACCACGGCCGCCTGGACCATGGAGGGCAATGTGGCCCAGATCTGGTTCGGCGTGGCCCTGGGCAGCGCCGGCGACGTGAACGCCGATGGGTACAGCGATGTGGTGATCGGTGCCTGCGAAGGGGGCACCCCTAGCGGAACCGGGCGCGCGTACGTCTACCACGGCGGCCCCACCGGCTTGTCCCCCGCACCGAACTACTTCTCCACGGGCCCAACCGCCAACGCTGAGTTCGGCCACTCGGTCTCCGGTGCCGGCGATGTGGATGGCGACGGTGACAGTGACGTGCTCATCGGGATCCATGGCATCAACCAGGTCCAGCAGGTCTGCGGCAACGAGTTCCGCAAACCCCGCAGCAATATGCGGCTGTACAACACCGACCTCAGCACCCCCATCAGCGCGGCCAACATCCCCGACCCGCAGTTCGGCATGGGGCTGTTCGTGCGGCCCTTCCTTGGGCGGCAGCGGGTGCGATGCGTCTGGGAGACCCGCATCCAGGGTCAGCCGTTCAGCAGTGCAGGGGGGGCAATCACCACCAGCACGGCGTTCACCGCCCAACAGGCCACGTTCACCCCGGGCGCGGTGGCGGGTGTGGAGCTGAAGAACCTGGTGGACAAGCCCGGTGGAGGCAGCGGCCTCACGGCCACGAAGGTGCGCGCCCGGGTGCGCTACGACCCCACCACCGCGCTCACCGGGCAGGTCTTCGGTCCCTGGCGCACCATGCCGGGATACCAGGATGGCCTGGGCACCCACAATAACGTGCCACTGCCCGTGGAGCTGCTGCGCTTCGATGCGACCTGCAAGGGCGGCGTGGTGGAACTCACCTGGGTGACCGCATCGGAGACGAACAGTGGCCACTTCACGGTGGAGCGCAGCCCGGACGGCGAGGTATGGTCGGAGGTGGCCTTGGTGCAGGCGGCCGGCCACAGCCAGCACCCCATGGAATACGGGCAGCACGATGGCACCCCGCCGAACACCCCGGTGCTCTACTACCGCCTGCGGCTCACGGACCTCGACGGCACGGATGCCGTGCTGGCGACCACCACGATCGCCCCCTGCGCAGCTGCGAACGTTCGCATCCACCCGAACCCGAGCTCCGGCCTCGTCGCGATCGACCTGTCCGCCTTCGCGGGCGCTGCGCGTTCCGTTCAGCTGCTCGACCTGAACGGCCAAAGCGTACTGACCGTGCCGGTGAACGGACCATCCACCATGCTGGACCTGGGTCCGCTGCCGGCGGCCACCTACCTGCTCCGCATGTTGAACGAAGCGGGGTACGTGCTGGCCACGGAACGGCTGGTCAAGCATTGACGTTCAGCCTTCGTTCCTTTGCGGCCCCGTCCGCCCATGGAACCCACCCCCATCAAGTCCGTCCTCGACGACACCGCCCACACCGGCACCACCCTCACCGTGGCCGGCTGGGTGCGCACCTTCCGCAACGACCGCTTCATCGCCCTCAACGACGGCAGCACCATCCGCAACCTGCAGTGCGTGATCGACCAGCAGAAGGTCGATGCCGACACGCGCGCCCGCTTCACCACCAGCGCCGCCGTGCAGTGCACGGGCCTCATCGTGGAGAGCAAGGGCAGCGGCCAGCGCGTGGAGATGCAGGTGACCGCCGTGGAGGTGCTGGGCGACAGCGATGCGGAGAAGTACCCCATCCAGCCCAAGAAGCACAGCCTGGAGTTCCTGCGCGAGAACGCCCACCTGCGCTTCCGCACCAACACCTACAGCGCCATCTTCCGCATCCGCCACCAGGTGAGCTTCGGCATCCACGAGTACTTCGACCAGCAGGGCTACAACTACTTCCACAGCCCCATCATCACCGCCAGCGATGCCGAGGGAGCGGGGGAGATGTTCCGCGTGAGCACGCTGGACCCGAAGGCCCCACCGCTGAACGAGGCGGGTGAAGTGGACTTCAAGGAGGACTTCTTCGGCGCCGAAAGCCGCCTCACCGTGAGCGGTCAGCTGCAGGCCGAACTGGCCGCGCTGGCCCTGGGCAAGGTCTACACCTTCGGCCCCACCTTCCGCGCCGAGAACAGCAACACCGCGCGCCACCTGGCCGAGTTCTGGATGATCGAACCCGAGGCCGCCTTCATGGACCTCGCGGGCGACATGGACCTCGCCGAAGGCCTGTGCAAGCACCTCATCGCCCGCGTGCTGAAGAACAGCTTGGACGATCTGCAGTTCCTGGATGCGCGGCTGAAGGAGGAGGAGGCCCAGAAGCCGAAGGAGCAGCGCAGCGAGCTCGGCCTCATCGACCGCCTGAAGTTCGTGCTGGAGAACCCTTTCGAGCGGATCACCTACACGGACGCCATCGACATCCTGCTGAAGAGCAAGCCCAACCAGAAAAAGCAGTTCCAGTTCCCGGTGGAATGGGGCATCGACCTGCAGAGCGAGCACGAACGCTACCTGGTGGAGAAGCACTTCAAGAAGCCGGTGATCGTCACGGGCTATCCGGGGAAGATCAAGGCCTTTTACATGCGCACCAACGGCCCCGGCGACTTCGGCTACAGCGACAAGGGCACCACCGTGGCTGCCATGGACGTGCTCTTCCCCGGCATCGGCGAGATCATCGGCGGCAGCCAGCGCGAGGAGCGCCTCGATGTGCTGGAAGCGCGCATGAAGGAGATGCATGTGCCCGCCGAAGAGCTCTGGTGGTACCTGGACACACGCCGCTTCGGCACAGTACCGCACGCCGGCTTTGGCCTGGGCCTTGAGCGCTTCGTGCTGTTCGTCACAGGCATGGGCAACATCCGCGATGTGATCCCCTTTCCGCGGACGCCGAAGAGCGCGGCGTTCTGAGAAAGATCGACCGTGCCGAACGCGATGGCTTCACAAGCACCCTCTCCTGCCCGCATGGTGCGCCCTGTCCGCTGGGTGCTCGTGCTCTGCTTGGGGGCTGGCGCTCTCGGGCCGGTCGAAGCGCAGCATCACCAGGGGTCCGAGCCGCCCAACGCATACCGGCAGGACGACAGCACGCGGTGGGACCGGGCCATGCTGGCGAACGACCTGCAGTACAAGGGGCTCCTGGGTTCGTTGGACTTCCCATTGGCGGTGGGGGTGTGGCCGGTGGAGCCCTACGAAACACCCGGGAACGGCAGCACCCTGGTGGAGTGCTTCGTGGAAGGGCAACGGGTGGTGGGTCGTGCGCTGCACGTGGGCCGAGGACCCCATAATGAGGCCGCCTTCGGGAACAGCGACCTGCAGGACGAGGTCGTGGCCGTGATCCTCGTGGCCACGGACACCCCGGACGACGAGCATCGTTCCATCGCCATCTCACGCAACCACCCGAACTATCTGGCCGAAGGCCGCTTCACCACCACCACGGCCGGGAACATCGACTGGATCACCATGCACCTGGCGGATCGCAGCGCCTACGCCATCGTGAACATGCGTTTCTTCGATCTGCACGCGGGCCGCCTGATCCTTGTCGCCCCGCGCCCCGATGGGACGCTTCGGTTCCTGCAGCGCGAACTGTCGATGCTCTCGCACACCCAGGTGGAGGCGTTCGTGGCGGGGCTTTCGGAGGCCCCGGAGCTGGTCTCGTTCTTCCGTTGACCGACCCATCCGGTGCACCTTGTTGGTCACCAGCATGCGGAACATCCGCGTTCGGATCCCCCTTCGAGAAGAATGGGTCCACATGCGGGCTGGCACTGGTTCTCGTGCGTGGGTGATCGGGGCCCAGCGCAGAGCCGGAGTGACCAGCCGGCCTGACCGCCTGACGATCAAGGGGTAACATCCAGGGTCCCGCCGCCACGAGGCCATGGTCGCCTGGCGTCATACCATGGTCTCGCGGCGTCATACCATGGTCTCACGGTTTCACACCATGGTCTCACGGCGCTATAACATGGTCTCACGGCGTCACACCATGGTCTCATGGCTTCATACCATGGTCTCACGGCATCATACCATGGTCTCACGGCATCACACCATGGTCTCACGGCATCACACTATGGTCTCACGGCGTCACACCATGGTCTCACGGCATCATACCATGGTCTCACGGCGTCATACCATGGTCTCGTGGCGTCACACCATGGTCTCACGGCATCATACCATGGTCTCACAGCGTCACACCATGGACTCGCGGCGTCGCACCATGGACTCACGGCATCATACCATGGACTCGGGGCGTCACACCATGGTCTCATGGCATCATACCATGGTCACATGGCGTTGTCCTATGGTACAACGAGGAAGCAGCACCAGCCATCTGCCCGGCCCGGCCTGACCTCCCTACCACGCACCGACCGACCAGCAGACCCACAAACCCAACGCGGCCCGGACCAAGGACCCGGAACCCAGGGCCATTCGGCCGCCGGAGGCGGAGGGGTCAGCAGGTCAAAAGGCCTGGTGGTCGGCTGAGGCTACATGGTCTTGGGCTGGGGCTCCCGGTCCTTGGCCGCCGGAGGCGGAGGGGTCCGGGTAGCGCCGGCTCACCGATCACACCCGATATGGAAGACACGGGATCCCTGTCCAAGGCGCTGCTTCCTCCTACTTTCACCCCGTGCCCCGTGCCGAACCCGCCCAGCTCCAGGCCTTCCTCACCAAATGGGAGGCCTCCGGCGCCGCCGAGCGCGCCAACGCCCAGCTCTTCCTGGCCGAGCTGTGCGATGTGCTCGGGGTGGACCGCCCCCAGCCCAAGACCCCGGACGAACGCGCCAACGCTTACGTGTTCGAGAAGGTGCTGGTGACGGCCAGCGGCAGCTCCAACTTCATCGACCTCTACAAGCGCGGGTGCTTCGTGCTGGAGACCAAGCAGGGCGCCGACAAGGACAAGGGCACCGCCTTCAGCGCCGAAGGAGAGGAACGCCTGAAACAGCGCAAGACCGGCCACGGCATCCGCGGCACCAAGGGCTGGGACGTGGCCCTGTTCAAGGCCAAGGAACAAGCCCAGCGCTACGCCCGCTCCTTGCCGAAGGAGGAGGTGACCGATGGGCGTCCGCCCTTCCTGGTGGTGGTGGACGTGGGGCACAGCTTCGCCCTGTACACGGACTGGAGCCGGATGGGCGGGGAGTACGTGCCCTTCCCCGATCCCAGCAGCTACCGCATCCGCCTGCGTGACCTGGTGCGCCCCGAGGTGCGCGAGCTGCTGCACACGGTGTGGACCGATCCGCTGGCCCTGGACCCCGGACGCCGCAGCGCCAAGGTCACACGCGACATTGCCGACCGCCTGGCCAAGCTGGCCCGCAGCCTGGAGGGCAAGCACCCGCCCGAGGCCGTGGGCGCCTTCCTGATGCGCTGCCTGTTCACCATGTTCAGCGAGGACGTGGACCTGTTGCCGCATGGCAGCTTCACCGCCCTACTGGGGAGGCTGAAGGAGGACCCCAGCACCTTCGCCCCGGCGCTGGAGAACCTGTGGGGCACCATGAACACGGGCGGCCTCAGTCCCATCCTGCTGAAGAAGCTGCCCCGCTTCAACGGGGGCCTCTTCGCCCATGCCGATGCCATCGCGCTGGACGCCGACCAGATCCAACTGCTGATCGAGGCCAGCACCGCCAACTGGAAGGATGTGGAACCGGCCATCTTCGGCACCTTGCTGGAGCGTGCCCTGGACCCGCGCGAACGGCACAAGCTGGGCGCCCACTACACGCCACGCGCCTACGTGGAGCGGCTGGTGAACCCCACCGTGATCGAACCCCTGCGGGAGCAGTGGAAGGGCGTACAGGTGGCCGCGTTGCAACTGGCCGACGAAGGCAAGGACAAGCAGGCCCTCCAGGAAGTGGAGGCCTTCCTGCACCACCTGGCCACCGTGAAGGTGCTGGACCCCGCCTGCGGCAGCGGGAACTTCCTCTATGTGACGCTGGAACTGCTGAAGCGCCTGGAGGGCGAGGTGCTGAACACCCTGCACGATCTGGGTGGCACCGCCAAGCTGGAGTTGGAAGGCGTGATGGTGACCCCCGCCAACTTCTTCGGCATCGAGCTGAACCCGCGCGCCGCGGCCATCGCCGAGCAGGTGCTGTGGATCGGCTTCCTTCAGTGGCACCTGAAGACCCACGGCAACTTGCAGAACCTGCCCGAACCCATCATCAAGGACCTGCACAACATCGAGAACCGGGACGCCGTGCTGGAGTACGACAGCAAGGCCGAGCAGCGCGATGCCAGCGGCCAGGTGATGACGCGATGGGACGGACGCACCACCAAGCCGCACCCCGTGACCGGTGAGGAGGTGCCCGACCCCGAGGCCCGTGTGCCGGTGTACAGCTACGCCAACCCACGCCCGGCCCAATGGCCCACTGTGGACTACATCGTGGGGAACCCCCCGTTTATTGGCACAGCGCGCATGCGCGAAGCCTTGGGGGATGGGTACACGGAAGCCCTGCGCGCCGTTTACCCGAACGTGCCGGACAGTGCGGATTTCGTGCTGTTCTGGTGGGACAAGGCCGCCGAACTGGTGCGCACCGGCAAGGCCAAGCGCTTCGGCTTCATCACCACCAACAGCCTGCGGCAGACCTTCAACCGCAAGGTGATCCAGCACCACATGGGGCAGAAGAAGCCCATCGCCCTGGCCTTCGCCATCCCGGACCACCCGTGGGTGGACAGTGCCGACGGCGCCGCCGTGCGTGTGGCCATGACGGTGGGCGTGCCGGGCACCGGCCATGGTATGCTCCAGCGCATCGTGAAGGAAGTTGCAGTGGATGTGGACGAAGCAGCGGAAGTGATCCTATCGCAGCAAGTGGGGAAGGTGTTTGCCGATTTAACGATTGGTGCTGATGTGGCAAATGCCTTACCCCTCCGCTCCAATGCGGGTATATCAAATCGAGGTGTCTTGCTAGTGGGGGATGGTTTTGTGGTTACTCCTGAGGCAGCAAAGGAATTAGGGCTGGAAAGAAGACCCGGCCTTGATCATTACATCCGTCCATATTTCACTGGCAGGGACTTGGCCCAACGGCCCAAAGGCAATTTGGTTATAGACCTCTATGGACTATCGCGCGAGGATGTCTTCACATTATACCCTGAAGTGTATCAACGGCTTGACCAATTGGTGAGACCAAGTAGGGAGCAGAACAGAGATAAGTTCCGTCGGGAGAACTGGTGGATGTTTGGACGAACCCATGAAGCATTGAGGCATTCCATCAATGGGCTGAACCGGATTATCGTCACGGCGCGCACGGCTCGCCATAGAGTATTTCAGTTCTTGCCCGGTGGATCACGACCTGAAAGTGAAGTTGTTGTCATCGCCACTGGGGATGCCTGGATATTGGGCGTATTGTCTTCAAATATTCACGGACCATGGGCACTTGCAGCTGGCGGATGGATGGGAATGGGGAATGATCCACGCTACACGCACTCAAAGTGCTTTGTTCCATTCCCATTCCCCGCCTGCCCCCCCGCCCAACAGGCCACCATCCGCGACCTGGCCGAGCAGCTGGATGCGCACCGCAAGCGCCAGCAGGCCCTGCACCCCACGCTCACCCTCACCGGCATGTACAACGTGCTGGAACGGGTGCGTGCCATGGAGGAGCGCAACGCAGGGCCGCAGAGCCGCAAAGGCACGCAAAGCGGGGGGGGGGGGGGGGGGGGGGGGGGGCCCCCCCCCCCCAAGGAGAAGCAGATCTACGAGCAAGGGCTGGTGGGCATCCTCAAGGAGCTGCACGACCAACTGGACGCCGCTGTGGCCGATGCCTACGGCTGGCCCGCCGACCTATCCACGGACGAGATCCTGCACCGGTTGGTGGAGCTGAACGCCGAGCGCGCCGCCGAGGAAGCGCGCGGGCTGGTTCGTTGGTTGCGGCCGGAGTACCAAAGCCCAGACGCAGGCGCAGGGGCAAGCGGCAGGCAAGAGGTGATGGAGGTGGAGGAGGATGCTCCAGCTCCTGCCCCTGCGCCTGCCTTGCAACCATGGCCCAAGGAGCTGCCCGCCCAAGCGGCCGTGCTCACCACCGTGCTGGCCACCCTCACCACACCGGCCACCGTGGCGGAGATCGCCGCCCGCTTCGAGGGCAAGGCCACGAAGAAGCGGCTGGAGGAGGTGGGTCGGTTGCTGGAGACATTGGAGGCCTTGGGACGCGCCAGGCGCGAAGGCGAGCGGTGGTGCGGGGTGCAGTGAACGCTTCCCGGAAAGCGGGCGGTGCGCAGCACCGGGGTCCCTGCGCGTCAGACCCGTTCAAGTAACTTGCGACCATGATCAAGAAGGTGCACATCCGCAACTTCAAGACGCTGAAGGACCTGGCCTTTCCGTGCACCCGGATGAACGTGTTCATTGGTGACACCAGCACGGGGAAGTCCAACATCCTGGAGGCGCTCACCTTCTTTTCCCGGGGCGCTTTGAACGGAAACAAGTTCGATCAACGGTTGATCCGTTACGAGAAGCCGGAGGACCTCTTCGCCATGCACGACCTTTCGGAGCCTGTTGTAGTGGATATCGGGGCGCTTCGGATGGAGCTGGGCTATTCCATGGGCACATTCCACTTGGGGTTCTCCGAGCTCAAGCGCCCCGGAACCAAACTCAAGCCCTTGCCAGGTTCAACCATGGATGGCTTCGGAAACTTACCAGCACGCTCACCCCTTCAATTCAGGACACCGGTCCGCCGCTACGAGTACGTGGCCGATGCGCCGTTCGGCCCGAACATGTTCAAGGAGCTCGAGCCGCCGTACGGGTCCAACCTGCCCGGCCTGCTGGCGGCGAACAAGCCGCTCCGAACGGACATCAACAACCTGCTTGCCCCTACGGGCATGCGGTTGAAGGTGAACCTGACGGACACTACGCTGATGGTGGTGCGCACCGTGGACGAGGATGTGGAAGAGCAGCTGCCCTACCGCATCGTATCGGACACCTTGAAGCGCTATTTGTTCCTGTACACCATCCTGGCCACGCACAAGGGCTACACCCTGCTGCTGGACGAGCCCGAACAGAACGCCTTTCCATTCTATGTGAAGCACACCGGGGAGATGATGGGCTTCGACAAGGACAACCAGTACTTCGTCACCACCCACAACCCGTACCTCTTCCGGTCCATCGTGGAGAAGACCCCCATGAAGGAGCTGTCCGTCCTCATCACCCACATCGGCCCTGACGGGTATACCCGGCTGAAGCGGCTCACCCCCACCGAGCTTGGCCAGCTGCTGGACATGGACGTGTTCTTCAACCTGGATCGGTTCGTGAAGCCATGAGCCCGGTGATCGTGGTGGAATGCGACAACGATGAGCTGTTGCTCCGGCTCCTGGGCGTGCCGCGCAAACGCATCCGGCACGAGGGCAACCGCGAAGAGGTGGTGAAGCATGTGCTCAAGCAGGACCCGAAGCTGTTCGTAGGGTTGATCGACGAGGACCCGGGCACCACGCACGGGCACCAGCGGCGCAGTTTCAAGAACGGTGTGGACCGGTACGGGGTGCTTCGCGCCGCGCACGGCGAACGCCAGCTGGTGGTGCTGCGGCCCACCTTGGAAGGCTGGCTGATCGCTGCGGTGCATGCCTGCGGCGGCCGGATGAGCGCGTTGGACAAGGGCCTCAGCGACGATCGGTACCAGCTTCACCGGCAGTTCTCTCCCCGGGGCGATCAGCGGATGAAGAAGGTGGTGGCGTACTTGCAGAAGAAGGGCTCCAAGCACCTGGTGGAGCTGCGCAAGGCACTGGCGAAGGATTGATGGCCACCTTCCTCACCGCCACCGACAGCAGCGCCGCCATCGAGCGTGTGATCCGCGAGGCGAGCGGTGCGCTCACCCTGATCAGTGCGTTCGTCTTTCCCCGCATTGTACACCTGCAGCGCTTGCAGGATGCTGCGGAGAGCGGCGTGGAGATCACCATCCTCTTCGGCAAGAAACCCATGGACCAGGGCGTGTTCCGCGATCTGCGCGAACTGCCGAACATGCGGCTCTACTTCCTGAAGGAGCTGCATGCCAAGTGCTACTTCAACGAGCAGGAGGGCGTGGTCACCAGTTTGAACCTGCTGGGCGGCTCCGAGCGGAACAACCGCGAAATGGGCGTGCTGCTGCGGGCGGATGCCGATGCAGAGGCTTACGCGGCCATGTGCAAGGAGGCGCGCAGCATCGTACGCGTGGCGGACCTCATCCACAGCACCGTTCCGGACCGCAAGTTGGAGGCGCCACGCAAGGAATGGGACCAACGCGTACAGGCCATACCCGCTTCGCTCGATGCCGAGGGGCAGGCGTTGAGCAGCATCGACAAGGTGCGTCGCAAGCATCCACGGGCCTACCAGCGCTGGACCCCAGAGGAGGATGCGCTGATCCTGGAGATGTTGGACAAGGGCATGGCGCGGCTCGCGATCAGTGAGGTCCTGCAGCGGCAGCCGTCGGCGATCGCGTACCGGATCCAGCGGTTGCGGCCGTGAGCTTGAACCGGGCGCCCCCCGCACAACCCCTCCTCGCCGGTCGTTACTTGGCACCGCTGTGCGCCATGCCCGCTGTTGACCCCCACCCCGCCCTCGCCGCCGCCGCGGCCTACATCCGCACCCTGGTCGACCCCGACGAGGAGAGCCTGCGCGGCCTGATGGACCGCTGTGCGGTGCGCACCGTGCCACGCCGTCACTACCTGAGCCGCAGTGGCGACAGCATCGACGAGGTCCACTACATCCACCAGGGACTTGTGCGCGTGGTGCTGGTGGACCGCGGCGGAACGGAGCACACCAGCCACCTGGCCTACGAAGGCCTGCGGTTCGCGGAGTACACCGCCTACCTCACCCGCACCCCGGCGGCCTACGAGCTGCAAGCCCTGGAGGACACCACGGTGGTGGCGATGCCGCGCGCGGCGATCGAATGGGGCTACGCCCACATGCGCGGCGGTGAGCGGCTGGGCCGGCTGGTGGCCGAGCAGTACTTCATCTACCTGGACCGGCGGGTGCGCGGCCTGCTCACCGTGCCGCCGCAGGAGCGCTATGCCGAGCTCACCCGCATCTTCCCCGGCGTGCACGCCCGGGTGCCGCAGCACATGCTGGCCAGCTACCTGGGCATCACCCCCGAATACCTGAGCCGGATGAAGCGCGCCGCCCTGGGCCGATCCTGAACCTAGGTCAACGTTCCGCGGGGCACCGCCGCCGGTGCTTTGCGGCATGCAACACCCGACCGCCCCCCGCCCCTTGTGCCTGCTCACCGGTGCCTCCTCGGGCATCGGCAGGGAACTGGCCGCTGCACTCGCCGCACGCGGCATCGACCTCATCCTGGTGGCCCGCCGTCGCGACCGGCTGGAGGAACTGGCCACCGCCTTGCGCGCGCAGCACGGCATCGCTGTGCATGTACGCCCCGCCGACCTCAGCGACCCGCACAACGCCGAGGCCCTGTACCGCGCGGTGTCCGCCGAAGGCCTGCAGCCGGAGCTGCTGGTGAACAACGCCGGCATGGGCCTGCACGGCCCGTTCGTGGACACCGACCTGGAGGCCGAGCTGCGCATAGTGCGGCTGAACATGGGGTCGCTGGTGGTGCTCACCAAGCTGGCGGTCGCCGACATGCGGGCGGCGGGTCGCGGCCGCATCATGAATCTGGCCTCGCTGGTGGCGTTCTGGCCCTTCCCGCGCTTCACGGTGTACGCGGCCACGAAGGCCTTCGTGCTCAGCTTCTCGGAGGCCCTGCGCGCGGAGCTGGCGGGCAGCGGCGTCAGCGTCACCGCCCTGTGCCCGGGCACGGCGGACACCGAGTTCACCACGCCCGCCATGGCGGCCACCAACGCCTACAGCGCCAACCCGCCGATGGATCCGAAGGTGATCGCCGCACGCGGGGCCGAAGCCCTGCTGCAGGGCGAGGGCACCGTGGTGGTGGGCCTGCGCAACCAGCTCATCGCACAGACGCCCCGCTTCACACCCCGTGACCTGATGGTGCGCATCACGGGCCACCTGAGCAGCCCGCGATGACGGCGCATGGACCGCACCATTTCGCGGGAACGGTGTTCACTTTGCCGCGCCCACCCATCCGGCGAACACGACCATGATGAAGATCTACCACCTGGCCACCTGCACCACCTGCCAGCGCATCCTGAAGGAGATCCCCAGGCTCAAGCGCTTCGAGCTGCAGGACATCAAGACGCAGCCCATCACGGCCAGGCAGCTCGACGAACTGAAGAAGATGGCGGGCAGCTACGAGGCGCTGTTCAGCCGCGTGGCGCTCAAGTACCGCGCGCTCGGCCTGAACACCATGACGCTCACCGAGAAGGACTACCGCGCATACATCCTGCAGGAGTACACCTTCCTGAAGCGCCCCGTGGTGGTGATCGGGAAGGACATCTTCATCGGCAACGCACCGAAGGTGGTGCAGGCGATGGTGGCTGCGAGCGCCGAAGCCAGGTAGACGGGTTCGTTGCGTCCGTGGCAACGGGCGTGGCGGATGCGCAAGGCGGCGAAGACCCGGGGTTGACGCGGACGGGAGACCTGTGATCCCGCGCCACACGACCACCGCGGCTCACTGGTCGCATACGCACCGCACCGACATGCCGTACTCCCGTTCGATGTTGTTGCGCAGCACTCCGGTCTGCGTATGGTTCAAGCCGCGATACCAGGCCTCCGGCGTGCCCTGGTCCGTGGCCGTCCACATGACGAACTGCTCACTGAGCGTGGTACCGAAGGCACCGAGCGAGCGCAGCGAACCGGGCCGGGCGTCGAACCCCGTGGCGCCGAACAAGGGATGACCGGTGAGCGCATCAGGGGACCAGAGCTGAACCGAACCCGCCAACCTGCTTCCCTGGCCCTGGGAGCCCCGATAGCCCACTGCGTCCGCCTGGGACGACGACATGCCCAGGAAGCGCTCCATCCGCTTCACCTCCTCGTCGCTGGGCAGGTGCCATCCGTCCGGGCACACCCCTTGAACGCCGCTCGGGTCCGCAGCGCTGCCCGCGGCACCCTGCATGGCGGCCGGCCAGTTGTACAGCACTCCGTAGTTCTGGTACTCCGCTGTGCCCATGGCGGCGTTCACATCCGTGCCCATGTATCCATGCACGTAATAATACCAACCCGTGGTGCTTCCGGCGTTGCCGGGATACACGATCGGCAGGTAGCGCAGGTTCCCGGCCATCCAGCACTGATCGCCGATCATCACGGCCGTATAGGTGTTGCCGTCCCGCGCATCCTCGAAGGTCCACGTGGTGAGGGGGGCGATGTGGGCCGTGTCGATCGTGCTCAGCTCAAGGCTCTCGACCGTACCGTCCATGAGGCGGATGTGCATGGCGGGCGACATCCCCTGTTCGAAGCTGATGCTGTCGATGGTGGTGGTGGGATGGGCGACCACGCCGCCCCCGAGGAGGTGGACGCGGTGCTCATGCTGTGCGACGGCGACGATGCCGGCCAGGGCGATCGCTGCGGAAGTGGTGGTCCAACGGAGATTCATTGCACAAGGATCGACGTGGTGAGCACAAGATCGCGGCCGGTGGCCCGGAAGAGGAACAGGCCGGCGCCCAGGTGATGCGGATCGTAGACGAGGGTGCTGCCGGCGTCGGGCTGGTCCGGCAGGCGGTCCACCACACGCCCCTGGGCATCCAGCACCTCCACGATGAAGGGCGCACCCCCATCGGGCAGGGCCACGAGCACAGGCCCGTCCGCCGGATTGGGATGGATGGTGAGCGCACCGCGCGCCGGCCGATCGGCCAGCCCCGTGTTGATGTCCGTGAACGCGTAGGAGCGCACGTCCACGAACGCGTGCGACACGGTGGTCCCATTGAGCAGGTGGATCTTCATCGTCGCCCCATCGAACTTGATGCTCCGGATGTCCGGGGTCGGGTACAGCTCCACGGTGCCGTTCATCAGCTGGAGAACAAGGTCCTGCGCGCGGCCTGTGCGCGGCACGAGCGCCAGGGCGAACAACAGGACGATCAAGAGGGTGCGGGTCTTCATCGCGGATGGCTTCGCGCCAAAGATGGGGCATGGGGACGCATCCGGCACCCCGGCCGCGTGCGCCTTCAGCACACCTGCCCACGGCGATCATCGACATCCGCAGCTGTCGCACCAAGGGCGGTGATGGTGCGTTCCACCGGCCGGCGATCACCCGTCAGGGTCCCAGCATCCGCTCGATCGCCGCCTTCGTCCCCTCATAGTCCGCATCGTCGCGCGCATAGGCGTCCTGCAGCTCCCGCGCACGCATCAGCAGGGACCGTGCCGCCGCGGGATCACGTTCCAGCAGAGCCTCTCCCAGCCAGGCGTGAAAGGAATACTCGTTCGGATAGAACGTGATGGCCTGGCGCAACAAGGCGATCACGTGATCCGGGTGGCCGCCGTTCTCCAGGCGGGACAGCAGTCCATTGGCCTCGGCAAGGTCCCATGGCAGGGTGCCGCCCAGGAAGGACCACGAAGCCTCCAGCTCCTTCACCAATTGCGCCGGTGGCGGCGGCACATGCAGCAGCGCGTAGTTCTCGTCCACCGGCGCCAGGGAATCGCGCAGTGCGTAGGGCCTGAAGAGCGTGGCCAGCAGGTCGGGGAAGGCGATGATGGGCAGGGAGGTATGGCCCGCGCTCGGGTACTCCTTGAAGAACACCCGGTCGCCCGCGCGGGTGGGAAGCGCATCGTGCATGGCCCTCGTCAGGCCCGCATGGTGACCGCCATCCTTGAACCGTTCCGGTCCCCCGACGGCCAGCAGCACCCGCTCATCCTTCGCGTGTTGCAGGCGCTCCATCACCAGGGGCAGCGAACGGTCCACCTGGTGCAACGGCGACAAGGCGATCACCGCATCGAACGCCGCGGGTGCCGCCAGGTAGGCGTAAAGAGCGAAACTGGCCGAGAAGGAGTGCCCCACCAGTACGGTGATGTCGCCCGGGTGATAGGGCGTCAGCAGCCCGGGCAGCTCCTGCGTGAGCATGGTGAGCAAAGGCGTGGTCGGCTGCGTGATGCTGTCCGGCGCGCACTCCTTCACGCGGTCGGCGTGGGGCACGGTGATCACGATGGCCTGGGGCACCTCGTGGGTGTACTGCAGGAAGCGGATGTCGTTCAGGGCCGGGCCGATGAACCACTCGTGCTGCCCATCGAGCAGGATGAACACCGGCATGCGGACCTCAGGACCCGCGAGCCGGTGGAACTCGGGCAGGTGCACCAGCACGGTGCGCTCGGTACCGAAGGCTTCCGAAGTGAAACGGAGGGTGTCCGTACGCTGGGCCGGTGCCAGGTTACAGGCCCCGGCGAGCAGCAGGACGATCGACCAGCGCATGGCGCAAAGTTGCACCGATGCCCGGCCCCCAACGGTTCCACCGCCCGTAAATTCGCCCCGCGATGTTGAAGCAAGGCCTTTTCCAGAAGCTGCAGCAGAAGCTGAGCCCGCAGCAGATCCAGCTGATGAAGCTGCTGCAGGTGCCGACGGCCGAGCTGGAGCAACGCATCAAGCAGGAGATGGAGGAGAACCCGGCCCTGGAGGAGGGCGAGGACGGCGCCGACGAGGAGATGCCCACCGAGGAGCAGGCCATCGCCGAGAACGAGGACAGCGCCATCGACGGCGAGGAGGCGGGCACCGACGACCGGGACGAGATCGACCTGAGCGACTACTTCCCGGACGACGACACGCCGGACTACAAGCTGCAGGTGAACAACCGCAGCGCCGACGACGAGGAACGTGAGGTGCCGCTGGCCGGAGGCACATCCTTCCAGGAGGCCCTGATGCAGCAGCTGGCCCTGCGCGACATCGACGAGCGCACCGAGCTGCTGGGGCAGCACCTCATCGGCAACCTGGACGAGGACGGCTACCTGCGGCGCGACCTGGCCAGCATCGTGAACGACCTGGCCTTCACCCTGAACATGAGCACGGACACCGCGGAGCTGGAGCGGGCGCTGCGCGAGGTGCAGGCCCTGGACCCCGCGGGGATCGGCGCGCGCGACCTGCGCGAGTGCCTGCTGCTGCAACTGGAACGGCTCCCGCGCGAGGTGGACACCATCACCGCCCGCGAGGTGATCGCCAGGCACTTCGAGGCCTTCAGCAAGAAGCACTACGACCGCATCGTGGAGCGCATGGAGATCACCGAGGAGGACCTGAAGGCCGCCGTGGACGTGATCGTGCACCTGAACCCCAAGCCCGGCAACACCGCGCGCGACACGACCAAGCCTACGCAGGAGATCGTGCCCGACTTCCAGGTGCTGTCCATCGACGGGCAGCTGGAGCTCACCCTCAACGGGCGCAACGCGCCCGAGCTGCGCATCAGCCGGCAGTACCGCGACATGATCGCCGAGTACCAGCGGCACAAGAAGGACAAGGAGCAGCGCGAGGCCCTGCAGTTCATCAAGCAGAAGCTCGACGCCGCCAAGTGGTTCATCGACGCCATCAAGCAGCGCCAGCACACCCTGCTGGTGACCATGGAGGCCATCATGGAGCACCAGCGCGACTACTTCCTCACCGGCGACGAGACCAAGCTGCGGCCCATGATCCTGAAGGACATCGCCGAGAAGGTGCACCTGGACATCAGCACGGTGAGCCGCGTGGCCAACAGCAAGTACGTGCAGACGAACTACGGCACGCTGCCGCTGAAGTACTTCTTCAGCGAAAGCCTGAGCACCGAGAGCGGCGAGGAGGTGAGCACCCGCGAGGTGAAGAAGATCCTGCAGGATGCCATCGATGCCGAGGAGAAGCGCAAACCACTGACGGACGACGAGCTCACCGCCCTGCTGAAGGAGAAGGGATACAACATCGCGCGCCGCACCGTGGCCAAGTACCGCGAACAGCTCAACATTCCGGTCGCCAGGCTGAGGAAGGAGCTATGAGTGGCGAGATCCGAGCAGCGAGTGCCGTGTGGAATGCCGCCCTGAGCAGAGTCGAAGGGCGCATTTCCACTCGCCACTCGTCACTCGCCACTCACCCCTGACCCATGCGCACCCTCGCCCAGGTCCTCTCCATCGTGCTCCACCCGGTGGTGATGCCCCTGCTCACCCTGGTGCTCGCCTTCCGGCTCGACCCGCACATCAGCTTCTTCCTGCCCCCGCCCGTGCAGTGGTTCACCTTCGGCATGGTGGCGGTGATGACGGTGGTGTTCCCCGTGTCCAGCACCGTGCTGCTGTGGCGCAGCGGGGCCATCAGCGGGCTCACCATGCCGCTGCGGGAGGAGCGCGTGGTGCCGCTGTTGATGACGATGCTCTACCTGGGCATGTGCCTGTACCTGCTGCACCGGGGGCCGCATCATCCGGCCACCTACGCGCTGTTCACCGGCGTGCTGCTCGCCGTGGCCCTCACGCTGGTGGTGACGCTGCGTTGGCGGATCAGCGCGCACATGGTCGGCATCGGTGGTCTGCTCGGCGCGCTCAGCGGCCTGCAGATGCTGCATGGCACCTTCGCGCCGTTGGAGCTCGCGGTGCTCATCGTGCTGGCGGGTGCGCTGGGCTCGGCGCGTCTGTTGGTGGGCGGCCATACCGCGGGCCAGGTGGCCGCAGGCACGGTGCTCGGCTTTCTGAGCACGTGGACCTGCGTGGTGCTGGGGATCCAGCTCTAGTCGTCGATCAGCGCCAGCTGCGAAGGCGGTGCCCCTTCATCGCGTACCACCCGATGAACAGGTAGCACGGCACCAGCAGCACGTAGGCCAGGCGATCGCCGAGCACGGGCGCATCGGCCGGTCCCACCAGCGACCCGTACACCTTGGGAAGCAGCGCACCGCCCGCGATCGCCATGATCAGCAGGGCCGAGGCGGTCTTCGTGTGCCGGCCCACCCCCTCGATGGCCAGCGGCCAGATCGCCGGCCACATGAGCGCATTGGCCAGGCCCAGCAGCGCCACGAACAACACGCTCAGATACCCCGACGTCAGCACCACCAGCAGGCTCATCCCCACACCGGTGATGGCCGAAAGGGTGAGCGCCGTGGACTGCGACAACAGCCTCGGGATCGTGGCGATGCCGATCAGATAGCCCAGCACCATGGCGCTGAGGGTGAAGGCCGGGAAGTACTTCGCCCGGTCCAGCGGAATGCCCTGGCTCTGTCCGTAGGTGGCGATGGTGTCGGCCGCGATCACCTCCACCCCCACGTACAGGAAGAGGGCCAGCACGCCCAGGACCAGCTGCGGATAGGCCAGCACGCTCGCATGGCCCGGCGTCCCTTCGGCATGCGTGGCCTCCTCCTCGGAGGCGATCTCCGGCAGCGGCGACCACCGCACCAGCACCGCCAGCAGCAGCAGCACGAGGGCCATCACCGTGTAGGGCATCACCACCCGGCCGCTGAGGGCCGCGAGCTCCAGGGCCCGGGCCGCGTCATCCATGCCCGCCAGCCGCGCGATCAGCGCGTCCGCGTCCTTCAGCACGATGGCGGCGAGCACCACGGGGCCCAGCACACCGGCCACCTTGTTGCAGATGCCCATGATGCTCATCCGCTTCGCCGCGCTCTCGATCGGTCCCACGATGGTCACGTACGGGTTCACGGCGGTCTGCAGCAGCGTAAGGCCCGTGCCGATGATGAAGAGGCCGGTGAGGAAAAGGCCATAGGCGCGCGTGTGGGCGGCCGGGATGAAGAGCAGCGCGCCGGCGGCCATCACG
Source organism: Flavobacteriales bacterium (assembly GCA_016715895.1). Lineage (NCBI taxonomy): Bacteria > Pseudomonadati > Bacteroidota > Flavobacteriia > Flavobacteriales > Flavobacteriales bacterium. The sequence goes on from JADJXH010000004.1 coordinate 476,810, forward strand.
AGGAGACCCGTGATCATGCCGCCCTTGAAGCCGGTGCGCTTCAGCACCCAGGAGGAGGGCAGCGCCATCACCGTATAGGCGAGGTAGAAGGCCATGGTGACCCAGAAGGCCTGGTCAAGCGTGAGCTCACAGGCGATCTTCAGGTAGGGGATCAGCACGCTGTTGAGCCAGGTGACCGCTCCGAAGACGGCGTAGAACACGCCGAGCAGCACGACGAGCTGGGTGGCATTGCGCGGTTGCGACATGGGGTCGGGGGATGAGGACGAAGGTGCCGGGAGGCTGCGTGGCGCCCACGGCGAAGCGCGGGCAGTTGTCCACCGCACGGCCCGGATAACCGGTCAGGACCGGTCACTGGCCGGCAGGGTCCGCTGCCAGCGCCAGGCATCGGCCAGGGCCTCCTGCAGCGTGCGCTCCGCCTTCCAGCCCAGCACGGAGACGGCCTTGCGCGGGTCGGCATAGACCTCGGGCACATCGCCCGCCCGGCGCGGGCCCAGGGTGTGCGGGAGCGGCCGGCCGGTGACCGCCTCCAGCCCGCGCACCACCTCCAGCACACTGCTGCCACGGCCGGTGCCCAGGTTGAACACCTCGCAGGTGGCCTCCTGCCGGGCTTTCGCCCAGGCCAGCGCCTTCACATGGGCCTGCGCCAGATCCACCACATGGATGTAGTCGCGGATGCAGGAGCCATCGGGCGTGGGGTAGTCCGTTCCATGGATCACCAGCCGGTCGCGCAGCCCGGCGGCCACCTGCGTGGCGAAGGGCACCAGGTTGTTCGGCACGCCCAGGGGAAGCTCACCGATCAAGGCACTGGGATGCGCGCCGATGGGATTGAAGTACCGCAGCAGCACCACGCGCCATGCGGGCTCGCTCGCGACCAGGTCGCGCAGGATCCGCTCACCGATCACCTTCGTGGAACCATAGGGGGACAGGGCGTTGTCGTCGGGCGCATCCTCGCCGACCGGAAGCTGGTCCGGTTGGCCGTACACGGTGCAGGAGCTGGAGAACACCAGCGTGCGCACGGCATGGTCACGCATCACCTGCAACAGGGCCACCAGCGATCCCACGTTGTTCGCGTAGTACTTCAGGGGATCATGCACGCTCTCCCCCACGGCCTTGTCCGCGGCGAAGTGCACCACGCCATCCACGGGGCCCTCCGCGCGGAACACCGCGTCCAGCGCCTGCCGGTCCGTGCAGTCCACCCGGTGGCAGGTGGGGCGGGACCCGATGAGCTTCGCCAGTCCGTCGAGCACGCGCGCTTCGGAGTTCCGCAGATCGTCCACCAGCACGGGAACATGACCGGCAGCGGCCAGCTCCACCGCGGTGTGCGATCCGATGTAGCCCGCACCGCCGGTGACGATCACTTTACCCATGGGCGCAAGATAGCCGCATGCGCCGCCGCACATTTGCCGCATCATGCCCCTGCCGCGTCCACGGAACAGCACGCTCACGATCGCCGCGCTGATGCTGGTGCTCACCGTGCTCCAGGTGCGGTGGGGGTGGTTCGGCGACAGTGGGTATGAGTGGGAGCGCATGGTGCGCAGCGATGTGCGCGGCTACTATGGGTATCTGCTGGCGGTGTTCATCCGCGGCGATCTGGGGCACGAGCCTGCGGACCCCACGTACGTGCATCACACACCGGACGGCACGCTGAACAAGTACTTCGCCGGCACGGCGGTGATGATGGCGCCATGGTTCGCGGCCGGCCATGCGGTGGCCCTGCTGAGCCCCGACGCGCCCAAGGACGGCCGCAGCGGATGGGAGTACATGGCCATCGGGCTCGGGGGTCTGGTGCACGTCCTGCTCGGCCTGCTGCTGCTGCGCGCGTTGCTCACCGGCCTCGGCGTGCGGGACACGGTGGTCGCGTGGGTGCTCACGGCGACCGTGACGGCCACACCCCTGCTGCAATACGCCACCCTGCAGCCGGGATGGTCCCACGTGCACTCCTTCCTCGCCTTCGCCGCTTTCCTCTACCTGGTCCATCGCCTGGCGGTGGCGCACCGCATGCGCTGGCTGGTCCTGCTCGGCGCGGTCTTCGGGCTCATCGTGCTGATCCGTCCGGTGAACGGACTGGTGCTGCTGGCCGTGCCCATTGTCGCGGGCGACCGCACAATGGCGATGGTCCGTCGCGTCCTGGGCCATCCCCTGCATCTGGTGGCCGCTGCGATCGCGTTCAGCGCGGTGGTGGCCGTTCAGCCGTTGCTGTGGCATGCCCAAACGGGCCATTGGCTCGAGTGGGGCTATCGCGGCGAGGGCTTCCACTGGGACCGTCCGGAGGTGTTCCGCGTGCTGTTCGGCTTCCGCCGGGGCCTGTTCCTCTACGCCCCGGTGCTGCTGCTCGCCGTGGCCGCCCTGTTCGCGCTCCTGCGCCGCTCACCGGTGGTCGCCGGATCCGGCCTGGTCTACTTCGCGGTGAACACCTACGTGATCGCCAGCTGGTGGATCTGGTACTACGGCAGCGGCTTCGGCAGCCGCGTGTACATCGAGCATCTGGCGGTGCTCGCGGTGCCCTGGGCCCTGGCGTTGACGCATGCGGGGCGGCGCGGGTGGGATCTGGCGCGCGCGTTCATGCTGGCCTGCATCCTGCTGCACGGGTTCCAGTACTGGCAATACCGCCATCTCATCCTCCACCATGAAAGCATGGACCGGCACAAATACGCCTGGGCCTTCGGCCGCACCGCACGCGCGGACATGGACCGGCTCGGCGGCAACTACCAGGCCCCGCCCTTCCACCCGAACGGGATGAGCCTTGTGCTGAAGGCCTACACCAACCTCGAGGAACCAAGCCCCCACTGGGTCGGCGGCCGCATCGAAGCGCGGCCCGAGGCGGTCAGCGGCCGGCATGTGTGCGTGTATGATGGGGACGAGCCCGGCATCACCTTCATCGCACGGGCGGGGAGCATTCCCACCGGACGCGCTCTTCATCTGGAAGTGACGGCCATGCGCTACGAGGAACGTGCGGGCGACTCCTTCACCATGCAGGGCGTGATCGCCGTGCAGGGGGCCGGTGGGGTGCCCACCCACTACGAGCCCTTCCGCATGAACCTCCTCCCCGGCGAACACGACCGCACCTGGGCCCGTCTCTGCTATGCGATCCCCCTGCCCCCGTTGCGCGCGGGCGAGGAGGTGCGCTTCTCGTTCCGGGACCCGCACCGCACCGCGCGCATGCTGGTGGATGACCTGCGCGTGAAGGTCTTCGCGGTGGATCCGTATTGAAAGGAAATGCCGCCCCCGCTCCTGGCCGCTCCTCCTGTACGTGTTCGCAGGACCTGTTCGGCCTCTGGTCCTGCCGCCTGATGTCGTGGGCCCAGCAGGATTTGAACCTGCGACCAAGGGATTATGAGTCCCCTGCTCTGACCGCTGAGCTATGGGCCCGATGAGCTCGGCGAATGTACAGGCGCAGCGCTACCATGGCCCGGGTGAATACCTTGCCCGCATGTGGCGGGGAGCGCCGTGGTCACGCCTGATGCTGGTCCTCCTTGGGATACTGCTTGCGGCCGCCTCCGTGCGGTGGCGCATCCTGGGTGACGAAGGGAACGCCTGGAAGGATGTGATCATCAGTGACGGCGCCGGGTATCATGCCCATTGGGCGATGCTCCTCGAACCCGGGGCGCTCCACACCCTCGAAGCGCGGGAAGATCACCTGGTCCCGGCCGGGCACGGAGCGGTGATCAAGTACATGGTGGGCACCCCCCTGATGCAGGCCCCCATGATACTGGTGGCGCACGCGATCGGTCTTGCCGTCCACGCACCGCCCGATGCCCGGGCCTTCCGGTATCAGATCGCCCTGGCGGTGGCGGGCGTGCTCTGGACCCTCATCGGGCTGGCCGCGCTGCGGGCCCTGTTGCTGCGCATGGGCTTCCCGGACGGGGCCGTGGCCATATCGCTGCTCATCGTTCTGGCCGGCACCGGTCTCGTGGTGCACACGGTGATGTCACCCGGCATGTCGCATCCCTGTTCGTTCGCGGCCGTCGCCCTCTTGCTGCTCGGCGCGCACCGCGCCTGGCACGGCTCCAGCGTGCGATGGACCATCGCTTCAGCGGGGCTGTTCGCCTTGGTCGTCCTGGTGCGACCCGTGAACGGCATCGTGCTGCTGGCGCTGCCTGTGGTGACCCTCGGCGGATCGGTCGAGCCGGCGCGGTGGTGGCGCCACGTGGGGCGCAGGGCGCTGCTGCCCGGCATGGCGCTCTTCGCGGCCCTGGCGGCCATCCAGCCCACGGTATGGTGGCTCCAAAGCGGGGCCTGGTTCGTTCGTCCTTACAGCGGCGAAGGGTTCCTCTGGTGGCGGCCACAGGTGTGGAAGAGCCTGGCCGGCGCGCAGAAAGGGCTGTTCTTCCATTGGCCCCTGCTGCTCCTGGGACTGCCCGGGGCATGGCCGATCTGGCGTTGTTCCCGGCCCGCTGCCATCGCATTGGTCCTGCATGCCGTGGCCATGATCTACCTCACCAGCGCATGGTGGAGCTGGGAGTACGGCGACAGCTACGGGCCGCGACCCTATCTGGATCATCTGGCCATCGCCGCCATCCCCATCACCGCCTTCCTGGGGTCGTTCACCGGCCGCGCCTCACAGCTTGTCCGCTGGTCACTGGTCCCGTTCATCGCGCTGCAGCTCTTCCACGCCTGGCAATACACCGTGGGCATCATCCATCCCTTCAACATGGACCGCGAGAAGTGGAAGGCGATCCGGTTCCGCACGAACAGCCACTGGCGGGGTGCGCTCGGCGGAGACCTGGAACCTCCGCCCTACGCACCGTGCGGCCTGGAGATGCTGACCGGAACCTTTGCCCGGGCGGGGACGCTGGCCTCCCCCTGGGTGGAGCATGCGGCCACCCGTCCGGATGCCGCTGGAAGGACCCGCTTTCTCGTCAGCCCGGAGCACCCGTTCGGCCCCACGTTGCGCGTGGGACCCGAAGCCCTGCCCACCGGACGTGCCTTCCACCTGGAGGTCTCCCTGCGCCGGGGTGAGCCCTTGCCGGGCAGCAGCCACGATGCGTTGGTGGTCACCACGTTGGGCACACCCGGTGCATCTCGGGTCCACTATGCGTTCCGGCTGAACGACCTTCCGTTCGCCTCATCGTGGCGCCACTGGCGCTATGCCTATCGCATGCCGGCCGCGCAGCCCGGCGAACACCTGTCATGGTATGTTTGGCAGCCCGGGAGCGGCGAGTTCCTCCTGGACAGCATCTCCGTTCGGATCATGGCCGTTCGGCCGTGCGAGTGAACATGGACCTTTGCGCGCGATGAGCCGCTCGATCGAGACCGTTCTGCTGGACCTGGGCGGTGTGCTCATCGATGTGGACTACCACCGCACGGCCACCGCGTTCAATGCGCTGGGGTTCGACGGCTTCGAGGCCCTGTACAGCAAGGCGCAACAGGACCACCTGTTCGACGGGTTCGAGGTGGGGGCCCTGTCTCCCGATGGATTCCGGTCGCGCATTCAGGCCCTGCACGGGAAGGGCATCACGGCCGAGCAGGTGGATGCCTGCTGGAACGCCATGCTGGGCCGCATCCCGCAGGAGCGGATCGACCTGCTCCGCCGGTTGCGCGAACGCCACCGCCTGCTGCTGCTCAGCAACACGAACGCCATCCATGTGCCGGCCTTCGAGCGCATCATCTCCACGCACAACGGCATCGCGGACTTCCGAGCGCTCTTCGACGGGGCCTACTACAGCTGCGAGATCGGCCTGCGCAAGCCGGATGCGGCCGCCTTCCACCACGTGCTGGAGCGGCACGGCGCCGATCCGGCGCGCACCCTCTTCATCGACGACAGCATCCAGCACGTGATCGGGGCACGGGCCGCAGGGCTGCACGCGGAGCACCTCGACCTGGGGCGGGAGGACGTGCTCGCGATGGTGGAGCGGTTGGGACTGCTGGCCTAGGTCGGCGGTCTTACAACCGGCGCCATGGGCGATGGGATCCGCCAAGGACCGATCCATGGATCCGCTTTCAAGGCATCGCGATCGATCAAGGCGACGCCATCGATCCGGTCATTCGTAATGGTAGCGACAGGATAAGATGACCACCTTCCTGTCCGCTCGGCCGCCGCTCACCGCGTACACCAGCCTATGCTCGCCATCGATCCGCCGCGACCAGGTGCCCGCGAGTTGATGGCGCAGCGGCTCCGGTTTGCCCAGGCCTTTGAAGGGGTCACGGCGTATGTCCGCGATCAATGCGCGAATGCGCTCCGCCTGTTCCACATCGGCATCGAGCCAATAGCAGAAGTCCTCCCAGCCGTGCGCCGTGAACTCCAGGCGCATCCGCTCAAGAGCGCTTGTTGAATTCCTTGGGCGCCACCACCTCGCCTCGCTTCAACTGGGCCAGGGACTCCTCGAGCCGCTCGCGGTTCTTCTTGGATGATAGCAGGTAATTGGTCTCCACCAGCGCGTTGTACTCCTTCAACGGAAGGATCACCACAGAGTCGTTCTCATCAGCGCTGCGTGAGACCACGATCACCTCGAATGACTTGGTCACACGGTCGAGGTAGGTCTTCATCTTGTCGCGAAGGGTGGTGACCGGAATGGCGATCATGTCGGTGTTCTGTACGTGCAAACGTACGAAATTACGGGATCACGGGCCACGCCCAGGCTCCTCCGCGCGCCAATTACCTGCTCACCTCCTGGCTGCTTTGCGCTTCGCCTTCGGCAGCGGCAGCGCGTCGCCGATACGTAACAGCAGCCCCGGCAGGCTGCGGTCCCCGGTGATGAACTCCTCCGGTACAAGGTAGTAGGGCTTGGAGCCCGGGTAGGCCGGCGCCCGTTCGCACCGTCCCTCCAGCGCAGCGCTCTCCGGCATGATCTTCACGAAGAGCTGATCGTCGCAGATGAAAGCCACCGGCTTGCCGTCGGCGTAGAGCGCGAACTCACCGAACATCGGCCGCACCGTGAACCGCTCGGGGTGACCCAGATGCTCCAGAACGAACGCCGCGGTGTCCTTGCGCGTGGCCATGATCAGCGCTGCTCCTGGCACAGCTCCACGAGCACGCCGTTCGCGTCCCTGGGGTGCACGAAGCAGACCAGCTTGTTGTCCGCGCCGGGCTTGGGCTCATCGCTCAGCAGGGTGAAGCCCTCCGCTTTCAGCCGCGCCATCTCCGCACGGATATCATCCACTTCGAAGGCGACATGGTGGATGCCCTCACCGCGCTTCTCGATGGCTTTGGCAATGGGGCCATCCGGACGCGTGCTCTCCAGCAGCTCGATCTTGTTGGGCCCCACCTGGAAGAAGCTCGTGAGCACGCCCTCGCGCTCCACTTCCTCGCGCTTGTACGGGGTCACGCCCAGCAGCCGGGTGTAGACGGCCTCGGCGGTGGTCAGGTCCTTCACGGCGATGCCGAGGTGCTCGATGCGGATCATGCGTGCTCAGGAATGCGAAAGCCCCCGGAACGGCCGGGGGCTTGAGATCGGAGGGGCCAGCTGTGTCATCGGCGGCATCCCGCTGAAGCGGGACAGGTCCTGCGGAAGGTTCCGCGGTTCAGCGCTTGATGAAGGTCTCGCCCATCTTGTTGTCGTAGTTCAGGTAGTAGAGGTCCTTCTTCAGGGAGGCGATGTCGATCTTGTTGGCGTAGCCGCGCTTCACGATGTTGCCGTACTGGTCGTAGATCTCGTACAGCGTGTTGGCCGAGAAGAGGATCTCCTCCTTGGGCTTGGGCGGGCTCCAAGTGACCACGGCCACCGAGGGGTCAGTGAACTTCACCGCCTCGCTGTAGCGGCTGCGCTTGGACATGTCCACCTGCTTCACGCGGAAGGTGTTCTCGCCGCTGTGCGGGGTCACCTTGAACTCGTACTTGTGCTCGCCGGGGGTGCCGATGCCCATCACCTCGCCCACCTTCACCCACTTGTTCCAGCGCTTCTGTTCCACCACGTAGGGCAGCTCGCCGGTCTCGTTGGTCGCGGTCCAGGTATAGAGCCCTTCCGGGGAGATGGACTGCTGCACGATGTCGAAGGTGCTCTTGGGCTTCAGCACCTCGGGGTTGAGCACCACGGGGGTGCAACCGTCCTTGTGCTTGATCTTCACGGTGATGGCATCGCCGAGCTTCAGCCCGTAGTTGCCCAGGTCCACCTCGAACGCGCTGGAGTTGATCTCGTCGGTGGCGATCTGGTCGTTCACGGTGACCTCGAAGACGCAGAAGCCCACCCCGGCTTCGGAGAAGGGGTTCTGCACGAAGAGGTTCTTGCCCTGGTAGCGGCCTTCCACAACGATGACACCCGCCCAGGAGGGCAGGCAGACCAAGGCGGCCAGGGAGAGGAGGGCGGTGCGCATGTCCGTACGGGTCTGAAGAGCTGACAATGATACGAAGTCCGGCGCGTTCCGGTGCTCCGCGGCCTGTTTACGGCGTCAGCGGCAGGGGGTTACCCCGCTTCAGGAGGCCGGGGCCGGCGCCACGGCGGCCACCATGCGCCGCACGTCCTGCTCGGTGAACCGACCCTCGGGGTCGTCGCCCACCTCGAAGGTCCGGCCCGCCACCCGCACCACCTTCACGAAGTGCACGAACACCAGGTCCTGGTCGGGGTAGCTGCTGCGGTACATCAGGTGGTCGGGGCCCTCCTCCACCACCTCATGCTTCAGCAGCATGTCGCGGTCCAGCGTGGCCTTCACCCGGGACAGGTCGCCTTCGGCCTCCACGATGTCCAGAGCGAAGTGGTCCCCGGCCCGCACCTCCAGGATGCCGGCCTCCTCGTTCCAGCGCACCTGCGGGGCCTGGCCTCCGAGCAGCTGGGCATCCGGCGGGGTCACCAGCAGGGGCACGTCGTGGGCGGAAAGGTCGATCGCGGCCGGTGCCTGCGTGCTATCGACAGCGGGGGGCGTGGCGTCGCCCTGCCCCCCCCGGTCCCCACAGGCGGTGAGCAGGAGCGGGACGATCAACAGGCCGGTCCGGATGTGCTTCATGGTGCGAAGCTACCGGGGCGGCACCTGCGCGTGCCGCCCCGGTGGCTCCGATCTGTCACCGATCGGGTGTGGACCGCGCGCTACGGGATCTGCTCGCTCCGCGTGGCCGTCGGCACCGTGCCCCCGATGTTCACCAGGATGGGATCCCGGTCGTTGGCGCTGCCGGCGTACTTCACCTGGCCGTTCAGGTTCACGTCCTCCGGGTGGTAGCCATTGGCCACGGCCGTGGGCACCGTGCCTCCGATGCGGACCAGGATGGGGTCGCGGTCGTTCGACCCACCGGCGTACTTGATCTGCCGGTTGAAGGTGACATCACCCGCCCAAAGTGCACGGATGGAACCCACGGTCTTGCGCGCATTGGTCCCGAAGGTGCCCGTCGCCGGGGCCGTCAGGTCCACGGTGGTGGCCGTACCGCTCAGGGCGAGCGCAGGCGTGGCCATCGCGCCCAAGTGGTTCCGGTGCCTTACGGCCACGAAGTAGTCGCCCGCCGACAGGGTGAAGCTCACCGGCGACGTGCCGTCGATGGCCACCACATCCCCATCGCGCTGCACCAGGGCCGCCTTGCTGGCCACCACGGTGGCGCTGTTCAGGCTGTTGCGCAGCTCCACCACCACCCAGTCCACGATCGCGTTCGCGTCTGTGACGGCGAGCACCGGCGCCGTGGTGGCGCCGCTCGGGGTGCCCACGAACGGATAGCCCAGGGCCGTGTACGGCTCGTTCAGCGGAAGCAAGCCCGCCGCCCGCAGGTCATCGTTCATCAGGCCCGTGCCGGTGTTGTAGGCGCCCTCCAGGAAGACCCTGGCCGCCACCTTCACGTCAGCCTGCACCAGCGTGGGGATCAGGCACCAACCGTTCAACGTGCCGACATCCTGCGTGGCCACGTCCTGCACACGCAGGATCCAATCGCCCTCGAACACTTCGCCATCAAAGGCCGCCAGCGATTGCGCCGGCACCACGAACAGGTTGTTCATCGGGCAGGTGGTGCCCACGTTGCCGTTCACGCCCGTCTGATCGAACTCCACCACGATGTTGTCGCTGTTGGTGCAGAGGCCGCTGTTGATCAGGTTCACCAAGGTGCCCGCCGGGCTCTCGAGCGACAACCGCAGGTCCGACGAGTAGGTGTGCGTGATGTTCACGAACACGTTGAGGTCGCTCAGCGTGGCACCGCCCTGCGAAGGCACGGTGATCGTATTGCTCACCGTCGCGTTGTCCGTGATGGCCGAGGTGCTCGTGCTGTTGAAGGTGGTGCACGCCGCACCCGGCACGTTGCAGTTGGCCACCACACCGGTGTAGGTCACATTGCACTGGCTGAACTGGTCGTGCACCAGCACCACGGACACGGCGTTGCCGCTGGCATACGGACCGTAGGGCCCGTAGACGCCGGTGGTGGTGGCGTTGCCCACGGTGGCGGGCGGGTTTGGACCGCCGCCATCCGGATCGATCTGCAGGGTGACGCTGGAGGCGCTGCCCAGGGAGCCGAGGTTGATGCTGACGGTGTACTGGGTGCTGCCCTGGCAGGTCGTGCTCAGGGTCGCCGCAGGAGGAGTGCACAAGGGCGGGGTGAACGAGAAGTTGAAGATGCGGGTGGTCCAGGCCGAGGCGGCGTTGTATTGCGCCGTTCCCCAGAAGCCGCCCGTGACCGGGTCCACGTCCAGGGAGTTGTAATCCCCGTAGCGGTTGCTGCTGTTGGCGGCGGCGCCGGCCACGATGGTGGTCTCCGCGAAGGTCATCTGGCCCAGCGGATCGCTGGCGCTGCGCCCCGTGTACCGGATGCCCGGGAACACCGAGCCGCTGCTCACGTTGTAGGCCAGACCGATGTCGCCCGCGGCATTGATGGAGATGCAGCCCATCCAGCGGCTGGTGGCGTCCGGGGAATACGTGCCCTGCTGGTGGATGGCCCAGGGGTTGGCGATGGCGCCCGTGCGACGCAGCTCATACCAGCGCACGCCGGCCCGGTCGGTGCCGGTGACGTCGGTGACGTGGTTGCACACGATGGTCTCGTGCGTGCCGAAGTTGCGGTACTGGGCCCGGTTCATGATCACCTCGCGCAGCGGGTCCAGGTTGGTGTTCGAGCTGGGTTGATCGATGCAGGAGAAGGAGGTGTAGCCGCACAGCTCGGTGTCGAAGGGGTCCGTGAGCATCAACTGCGGCCCGGCCAGCACGCTGTTCGCCGGGGTCGTGAAGTCGAGCGTCAGGGTCCATAGCTCCAGCCGGTCGGCCGGTACGCTGGCGCTCCAGGCATCATCGGCCATGCGCATCACCATCGCCGGGGCGTTCGCCGGGGGTGCGGCCCCGCCCTCAAAGCTGATGGGCGTGGTGGCCTGGAAGCCGATGGTCGGATAGTCCGGTGTGGTGAAGCGCTGCGAGGTGGCGGACAGGCCGGCGAGCATCCGCGTGCGGTCCAGCGCGTAGATCGGGCAGCCCGTGCCCTCGTTGCTGGTGATGATGTAGGCCGTGGGCCATACGCCGTACTTCGGGTAGTCCGGGAAGCTCGGTGCCGTGAAGCTGTAAGCGTACCAGGTGCCCAGCGGGTCGGCCGTGGTGGACACGCACATCACCAACCGGTTGCCGCTGGAGGAGAACTCGCTCATGAGCCAGCGATCGGCCAGCGCATCGTACAGCACGATCGGATCGCCCGCACCGCCGTATGTGGTGATGCCTCCGATGGCGTTGATGAAGTTGTCCAGGTAGGTCTGCGGCCCCAGGGGGTTGCCGCTCTTGTCGTAGATGCGGAAATAGGCGCCCGAACCGCCGTTGATCATCTGGATCACGTGGTTGGGACCCACCTCCAGGCAGGGATCGCTGGGGTTCACGCCCGTATTGCCGATGCCATTGATGGTGAGGTCGAGCGCGCGACCGCTGGTGCGCGAGCCGTCCGCGCGCTGCCACGCGGGGTCCTCGCCGAGCGGCAGGGCCTTGGGGTTCAGGCGTTGGTGCATCCGGGCCTCCTTGGTGCCCTTCGGCTCGGGCCGGATCAGCCAGCCGTTGGCATCGCGCACCGGTTCGTCCGGGAACACGCGCGTGCTGTCCCAATCGCGGTAGGCCATCGTCTCGCCCAGGAACTCCAGCGGGAGCACCTCGGCATTGTGCAGTTCAACGAACTCCTGAGCCGGCACCAGCACGCCAGGAAGGAGGAAGGAGAGGAAGAGAACGGAACGAAGCTTCATGCGCATCAAGTGGGATGGACGGTGAACAAGGGTGCAAAGGTCCGGAACCCGGCCGCCCAGCGCAACGATCCAGGTCACCGTCCGGTTCAGCACATGGGAACGAGCGACCGGTGGGGGATCCGGGACGATGGATCGATGGCGGTCGTAGCGTCATTCCGACACCAGCACCCGCAGGCCCTCGCTGTGGCCACCGAACTCCGGGGCGTACATGCAGGTGGCCGAGGCGATGCCCTGGCTGAAGTCGCCGGCGTGGGTGGCGCGCAGCGCGTAGCTGAACACATGGGTGCCGGCCGGCAGGCGGTCGATGAACAGGTCCATCGCCGCATCGCGGATGCTCTGGTAGTGGCCCAGCCCGCTCTGGACCCGATAGCCGCTCAGCACATCCACCGGCTCCAGGCCGGCCGCACGCAGGTCCTTCACATGCACGAAGTCCAACGGCCGATCGGTGCGCAGCACCAACCGCACCACCAGTTTGTCCCCGGGCCGCACCGCCACGCCCGGTCCGAGCTCCACGAGCTCCGGCCCACGGTCGCCCGGACGCTCCAGCATCACCTGTCGGGTAAGCTGGAAGGGCGAGCTGCCACCGCCGAGGTCCGGCGGCGTCACCCGGTCCATCCGCTCGAAGTACTGCCAGTAGAGGGCACCCCACGAGGGCCGGTCGGCACGCTCGGTGATGGTCACTTCGCCCAGGGCGGGTTTCACGTCCTCCCCGGACCAGGTACGCTCGAAGGTGCCGGTCCCGGCCTCGCGGTGCTGCGCGCCCACCATCTGCCCGCCCACGCGGATCTCCGGGCCTTCACCCTCCTCGAGCCAGGCGTCGCCGGTGAGCAAGAGGGCGTGACAGGCCTCCGCCGTGGCCGTGGTGGTGCCCCAATCGGTGGTGCGCTTCAGCTGCAGCAGGTGCAGGCGCAGGGCGTTCACGCTGGCCGCATCCCCGGCCACCTCGTGGAAGGCCTCGATCATGCGCGCATGCAGCTCGGTCGGGAAGGCCCACGGATCGACCCCGCGGCGGAAGTCGGACCAGTACATGCCGAGCTCATCGCTCTGCACCGCGCGCTGGCGCAGGCTCTCCACGATTCGGGCGGCATCGGTGTGCCGGTCGAAGCGGTGCAGCACCAGGGCCAGCAAGGCTTGGTCGTGCAGCCCGTAGCCCTGCCAGCTGTCCGCGGCACGGTCCAGCAGCCATTGGGCCGCACCACCCGCCGCACCGTCGAGGGCGATGCGATGGAAGAAGCTGCGCGCGTAGAGGTAGTGGAGGTCGCTGTGGTCGGGGCGGTAGGCGGCCAGTGCGTCCTTGTCCAGCTCGCGCTGCCGACGGCGGTGCTCACGCAGCACCTCTTCGTCCAGCCAGTTCACCGCCCGGCCGAGCATCCGTTGCACCGGTCCATCGGCGCGCGGATCGGCGGCGCCCACACGGTCCAGATGGCCCATGCCGGCCACCACATGCTGCGTCACCCAGCGGCTGGGCATCATGCCCGCCCACCAGGGCCAGGCCCCGTTGGGCAGTTGCATCTGCTGCAGGCGGCGCATGGCCTCATCCTCTTCGCGCGCCATGCGGTCCAGGTCGAACAGCTGCGCGATGCGCTGCCGGCGCGTGCGGTCGTCGCGCGCATCCATCACCCACGGCGTCTCCGCCAGCAGCACCTGCTTCAGGTCGGCATTGCGCTCCAGCGCGCTGGCGAACGCATCCGGACCGGCCTGCCGCCAGCGCTCGAACACCTCGCGGATCGCAGGACGCTGGGCCACCACATGGGCCGCGAGCCGGTTGGCGTAGTAGCGGCTGAAAAGCTGTTCGGCGCATTCGTGCGGGAACTCCATCAGGTAGGGCAGCGCCTGCACGGCGAGCCAGGCCGGGTTCGGCGTGTACTGCAGCCGCAGCAGGTGGTTCCGGCGCGTGCTGGTGCGGTCGTTCGGTGTCGCGGTGAAGAGCTTGTTCAGCGTGAACGTGCGCGTGCCGGGGCCCTTCATCCATAGCGGCAGGCGCTCGGTCACCAGCACCTGGTCGGTGAGCACCGGCAGCACGCGCTCCTCCCCGTCCGCCGCCACGATGGTGCTCTGCGGACCCGGGCGGCCGGTGGCGGTGATGCGCACGCCCACCGCGCCCACCCCTTCGGGCACGGCGATGCTCCAGGCCACCACGGCGCTCTCGCCCTGGGAGGCGATGAAGACCTGCTCCGATGCGTCCAGCCCGAAGGCCGTGTTGAGCGGCGCGTTGGTGGCGGGGTCGTAGAGCGCGAGCGCGGCCAGGCCTTCGGCGCGGCCGGGCTCGGTGACGTTCACCTTCGCGGTGAGCACCATGCGGTCCCCGGCGCGCAGGAAGCGGGGCAGGTTGGGCACCACCATCAGCGGCTTCACGGTGCGCACGCTCCGGGCCAGCTGCGCCAGCTGCAGGTCCGGCGTGTGGGCGAGGCCGAGCAGGTTCCACCGGGTGAGCGCATCGGGCACAGTGAAGCGCAGCACCACGCTGCCATCGCGGTCCGTCAGCAGGTCGGGCAGGAAGAAGGCCGTCTCGCGCAGGTCACTGCGCAACGGTGGTGCGTCAGCGGGGCGCTCTCCCCGTGCATCCGTGTCCTTCGGCGCCTCTTCGCCCTTCTGCTCGATCACCCCGCCGCTCACATCCCCGAAGTTGGCCGGCACACCGCCGGTCACTGCCTCGACCTCTTTCATAGCTGCTTCGCTAGTGACCGTCCCTCGCTGCCCTTCATCCCTTTCAATGAGCGCTACTCGATACTGAACGACCTCTACTTCGGCGAGGTCCGCCCATCCTTGATGCCCCGTGAACCCATGGGTCTCCAGCTGCGGGTACACGCGGACGGCACCGGGCGGCGGTGTAAAGGGACGCCACACCTCCACCCCGCCGCTGGTGCCGAAGGGCGTGGTGCGCTGCCAGCCCAGCCGTATGTCGGTGCGGGGGTGCACGTCCATCACCCAATCGTGCGGCACGAAGTGGTCGAGCGAGGCGTCGTACATCGTGGCGAGCAGCTGGGCGGCCACGGCGTTGCCCTTGGCCCCGCGCAGCTTCAGCCGCCACTCCTCCCGATCGCCGGGTCGCAGCTTGTCGCGGAAGCTCATCCACTCCACCTGCAGGTCCTTGTTGGTCCACGGCACATCGATGGGCACGGTGCGGGCGTGCACGCGGCCGCGCTCCACGCACAGCAGGTGCACAGCGAAGCCGCCCCGGTCATCCTCGCGCACGGGCAGTTCCACACGTTGCTGGCCGCGGCTCAGCATCAAGCGTCTGCTCAGGGCTTTCACGCCGTCGCGCTCCACCTCCATCAGCACGCGCGCACCGGGCAGCGCCGAGCTCAGCAGCAGCACGGCCTTCTCTCCGGGCTCGCAGCGCCCCTTCACCACCTCCACGTGGAAGGCTTCCCCGGCGAAACCGGTGTGCTGCACCGCGGGATCGTAGAGCGTCACCACGGAACGCACGCGCACGGTGTCGCCATCCTCGTCCAGGGCCAGCAGCTCGATGCGGTAGGTGCCCACATCCCAGGTGCGTGCGTCGGGCAGGGGCAGTGCGCGTCCGCCCGCGCGGTGGCCGTTGCGTGCGTACACCGCTTCGGCCACGGGCCAGGTGAGCGGGTCGGCCGCATCGCCGAACGCGTCGTCCGGAAAGCGTTGCTCATGCACGGCCCGTTCGAGCAGCGCGCGGTCGGACCGGGGCAGCAGCCGCTCGCGGTACGGCCGCGGCGGGGCCTGCAGGCGTTGGATGCGGATGTCCACCGGCACGTCCACCTCCTGGCCGTTGAGGTTGCGCACGCGCAGGTCGATGCTGTCCAGTGCGCTGCGGTCCACCGCTTCGCCGAGGCGCAGGTCGATGGTGATGCGGCGGTGCGCGAGGTCGAAGGTGGTGCTGCCCTGCTGCGGCTCGCCGGAGCGGTCGGTGACCACGGCCTCCACCGCGAAGTGGAAGGTGGGGTCGGCGTCACGCGGGAAGGCCGGGTCGGCGGGTGCGATGAAGCGTGCGGTGAAGCGGCCCTGCGCGTCACAGGTGGCGGTGCCGGTGGCCACCTGGGTGGCGCGGCCCCACGGCAGCCCGCGCCAACCGAAGCCGCACCACCACGGCATCCGGGGCGTGCGCTGCACGGTCCAGCGCACGGTGGCGCCGTCGAGCGGAACGCCCGCATAGCTCGTCGCCGTGCCCGTGAGCTCCACTTCACCGTTCAGGCGCGGCTGTCCGGCCAGGGGATCGAAGCGCACCTCGAAGGTGGGCCGCTTGTACTCCTCCACGCGCAGCTGCGCCGAGCCGTGCTCCTCCTCGATCCGCATCACCCCGGTGAGCGCTCCGGTGGGCGCGGTGAAGCGCGCGACAACCGCGCCATAGGCATCCGTGGTGAACGGCACCGTGTCCACCACCTCGCCGTTCACATCGTGCAGGCGGAGCACCCCGCGGTGGCCCGCGCGCACCATCACCTCATCACCCCGCTTCACGGTGACGATGCCCTTCACGTGGATCTCCTGCCCCGGGCGGTAGATGGCGCGGTCGGTGAAAAGGAAGGAGCGCAGGCTGTCCATGGACGGAGGATCGCCGTTCCACCAGCGGTACCCCGCATCGGCCATCCAGCGGTCATCGCCCTGCTCCAGCACCAGCACCTGCCGTCCGTTGGCGGGGTTGAACGCGGGCTGTGGCCGTCCATCCGCATCGGTCACCGCTTCGCCGAGCTTCACCGGCGGGTTGGTGCCCGAGCGGTCGCCGTAGAGGCTCACCTTCACCCCCGGGAGCGGCTCACCGGTCCAGCGGTCCATGACCAGCACCTCCTGATCGGGACCGGCGCTGCGCTGGGCCAGCGCGAAGCGGGTCACCTGCACGTGTGTGAACGCGATGCGGTCCTTGCCGGCGGCGAAGCGGGCGCTGTCGCTCACCAGGATGGCGTAACGGCCGGCCGGCAGCCCGTCCACCGGTAGGTCCACGCGGTGCGGGTTCAGGTCGCCGTCATCGGGCAGCGCCAGCGTCCAGCTGCGCACGGGCCGCTGCTGCAGCAGCCACTCCTGGTGGTCGCGCTGCCAGCGTCGGTCGCGACCGGGTTCCTGAGGGTCCTTCACCACCCGCAGCCACACCCGCGGCGTATTGCGGTACCGCAGGCTCAACAGCAGGTCGCGGCCCGGCATCGCGGCCTCCTCGCTGCTGACGTCAAGCTCGTGATCGAGCAGCTGGGCCCGCAGCACGGCGGCGTTGCGCGCGCCGGTCGAGCCCGGGAAGCGCGCCATGGCCTCGTCGCACAGGGCGCGGGCCGTGCGCCGTTCGTCGCGGTGCGCCTCGCTCACCAAGGGGTCGTAGCGGTCGGCGCGGCCGGCGTGCCACTGCGCCATGGCCAGCGTCACCTCGCTCCAGCAGCTGTCCTCGGGCACGCGCGTCCGCAGGGTGTGCAGGGCGTTCAGGTAGAGCGAGTCGGCGTTCGGGAGTGTGCTGTGGGCGCGCACGTGGGCCAGGCGTTCCAGCGTGGCGTCCACCAGCGCGTCCGGATGGTCGTCGCTCATGTGCGCGCGCTCCAGGCGCTGGTGCAGGCGCATGGCCATCAGGCCCCAGGCCCCGGTGTCCGCGTGGACGAAGGGCTTGAACACGAAGTCGTCGAAGAGGGCGAAGTGGCGCGGGTCGTTCAGCTGGAAGGCATCGGCGGGCTCGGCCAGCCGCGTTTCGGGGTTGCGCAGCAGGTCCAGCGCGCGGTGGCCCAGCAGGTCGAAGAGCGTGGGGCGCAGGGCGAGGGCCCCGGCGGTGGCTTCACCCCGGGCGGTGGGCACGGTGCGCAACAGGCCACCGAGGTCGGCGGTGGCGAAGGCCTTCAGGCTGTCCAACGGCTCCAGGGAGCGATGCACATGCCGCAGGATGTGCTGCATGTAGGTGGCCTGCGACCAGGTCTCCGGATCGGCGGGGTCATCGGCGGTGCGCCCGCGCTCCAGCACGCGCCAGCGGTCGTCGCTGTAGGCGTTCCACCAAGCCTCGGCCAGGGCGCTGTGCAGCAGGGGCACCAGGGGCAGCGGGGCGCCGGCGGCCGTGAGGCTGTCGGTGGTGCGGTCCAGGTCCTGCAGCACCTGCAGGCGGGCGGTGCCGGTGATTTGCCGCAGGTAGGCCCGCCGCATGTGCGCGGTGAACTGCAGCAGCGCATCGCCGGATCCCCGGGATTCGGCCAGCAGCCTGTCGGTGGCGGTGAGCGCATCAGCATAGCGCCCCTCGCGCATCAGGGAGTCCACCATCGCCCAGCGGGGGTCGGGGCTTGTGGCGCGGCTGCGCAGGTCGCTGCGGCCGCTGCGGCAGCCGGCGGACCACAGGAACGAGAGGAGCAGAAGAAGCAGCGGGATCCTACGCACGGCGGCCATCAGCGCCGCGGCCACGCTGGTGCGGCGCCGCGGCGCACAAAGGTGGGGACGAAGGTGCAGTGGAAGCCGGATCCGCCTCACGCGAACCGCGCAAGGTCCACCTCGGGATCCAGCGGCTTGCCGTCGAGCAGGTGGTCCAGCAGGTGTTGCGCGCACCAGGGGGCGAGCAGCACGCCTTTGGAGCCGAGGCCGTTGAACGCGGCCTGGTGCGCAGCGACGCGGCCCAACAGGGGTCGGCGGTCGCTGGCGGTGGGCCGCACACCGGACCAGTGGTCCAGCACCTGGAAGGCCTCGACCCCCGCAGGTTCCAAGGGGGTATGCAGCAGGAGTTTGTGCAGGCGGCGCAGCAGGTCGGCCCGTCCGGCGGGGGTGGGCCCGCTCCACACATCGTCCCAGTCGTAGGTGCTGCCCACGCGGTAGTCATCACCGCCCAAGGGCAGGATGAAGCCCCCGCGGTGCACCAGCACGCCGAGGCCCAGTCCAGGCAGGCGCACCGTGAGGCGTTCCCCGCGCACGGGCACCAGGCCCTTGAGCGCGGCGAAGGGCCCGGCGCACCACACCAGGAGCGGTGCGGTATGCCCGAAGAGGTCCGCCCCACCCGCGATGGAGCGCACATCCTCGGGTCCCACGCCACGTTCCTCCAGGATGCCCTGCTCGCGCCAGAGCGCACGCCAGGCGGTGAGCAGGCCGGCCACGTCCACCCAGGCGGCGCGCTTCACCTGGCCGTGGCCGTAGGGCTGGTCCACACGCTGGAGGCCGGGGTCCGTGCAGGTCTCGATGCTCAGGTAGTGGCCCACCTCGGGATCGTTCATGCGCACGCGCCACTCGCCGGCCTCCTTGGCGCTGGGGAAGACCTTCACCAGCGGCAGGGGGTGCCAGAATTCCCGTCCCAGGTGCAGGCCCGCTTCGCGGTAGAAGGCGCCGGCGATGGGCAGCAGTTCCGGGGCGCGCCAGCTGAGCAGGGTGCGGCGCAGGGCCACGGGGTTCACCAGGCCGGCGGCCACCCACGAGGCGCGGCCCTCGCGGGGCTCATCGAACAGGCGCACGCGCAGGCCGCGGCGCAGCGCGGTCTCGGCCAATACCGATCCGGCCAGGCCCTGGCCGACGATGAGCAGGTCGTGGGAGAAGGAGGCGGACAAGCGTACAAAGATGGGGCATCACGCCGCCATCAGCCGCTGCATGCGTTCGAGCAGGAGCTCGTTGTCGCAGGGCTTCTGCACCAGGTCATCGGCGCCGGCGCTCCGCACGGCGGCGATCAGGTGCGGCTGCTCGTAGGCGGTGAGCACCAGCACCGGCACGGTGAGGCCCCGGGCGCGCAGGTCCTCCACCACCGCAAGACCGTCGAGGTGCGGGAGGCCGATGTCCACCACGATCAGGTCGGGAAGGCCGCTTTCGAGCAGCGCGTGCAACCCACGGGCATCGGCCAGGGCGCTCACGCGCCAGCCGTTGCGCAGCATCCGGTGGGTGAGCAGCGTGCGCACCAGCGGATCATCCTCGAGCAGCACGACATGGGGCATGGCAGCGGGTCTTGTGCCCGGTGCTACGCGATGCGGTGGGCGGGTGTTACAGGCGGCCGGTGAGCCACTTCACCACATCGTTGCCGTTGGCGAAGAGGATGAGGCCGAGCAGCAGCACCATGCCCACCATCTGGGCCACCTCCAGCACCTTCTGGTTGGGCGTGCGGCGGAAGACCATCTCGTAGAGCAGGAACACCACGTGGCCGCCGTCGAGCGCGGGGATGGGCAGGATGTTCATGAAGGCGAGGATGATGCTCAGGAAAGCGGTCATGTTCCAGAACACCTGCCAGTCCCAGGTGGGGCTGAAGAGGCCGCCGATGGAGCCGAAGCCGCCCATCTGCTTCACCCCGCTGGCGCTGAAGAGCAGCTTCAGGGAGCTCACATAGCCGCCCAGGGTGTTCCAGCCGTAGGCGATGCCGGCCGGGATGGACTCCAGCAGGCTGTAGCGCTCCTTGGCGAAGGTGAAGTAGGCCTCCGGCGGACGGTTGCCCACGCCGATCAGGCCCTGGTCGCTCACCTGCACCGGCAGCTGCAGGGTGTCGCTGCCGCGCAGCACCCCCAGGGTGGCCTGCTGCCCCTTCAGTTCGCCGACGGCCTCGCGGAACTGGGCGAACCACGGGGTGGGCGTGCCGTTCACGGCGATCAGGCGGTCGCCCTTGCGCAGCTCGCTGTCCTTCGCCGTGCCGTCCGGGAGGATGGTGTCCACGAAGAAGGGCACGCAGGGGGTGAAGAGCGTCTTCTCGTTGCGGTCCAGGATGCGGTCGGCCACATCGGTGCTGAGGGTGATGTCCATGGTCCGGCCCTGCCGGTCGATGGTGAGCGTGCGCGCCTCGTCGATCAGGATGGCCCGGCCGAGCTCCTCGATGGAACGCACGGTGTGCCCTTCCACGGCGAGGATGCGGTCGCCATCGGCCACGCCCTGCTCCTTCATCACGCTGCTGGGATGGAGCCCGTACGTGACGTTCTCCAGCGGCAGGTAGTCACGGCCCCAGGTGAAGAGCACGGCGATGTAGATGAGCATGCCGAGCAGCAGGTTCACGGTGACGCCGCCCACCATGATGATGAGGCGCTGCCAGGCGGGTTTGGCGCGGAACTCCCACGGCTGGGGGGCCTGCGCCATCTGCTCGCGGTCCATGCTCTCATCGATCATGCCGCTGATCTTCACGTAGCCGCCCAGGGGGATCCAGCCGATGCCGAAGACGGTGTCGCCGATCTTGCGCTTCCACAAGGCGAACTTCCAATCGAAGAAGAGGAAGAACTTCTCCACGCGGGTGCCGAAGAGGCGCGCGGGCACGAAGTGACCCAGCTCGTGGAGCGTCACCAGGATGCTGAGGCTCAGGATGAGCTGGCCGGCCTTGATCAGGAATTCCATGCGGGGCTTGCCCAGGTGCGGGCGCTGCGGCGGGTCTCGTCATCGGAGGCCACCAGGTCCTCCAGCGTGGGCCGCGGTACAAAGGTCGCCTTTACGAGCCGTTCCTCGATCAGGTCGCTCATCTCCAGGAAGCCGATGCGGTCCTGCAGGAAGAGCTCCACGGCCACCTCGTTGGCGGCGTTGAGCACGCAGGGCGCGTTGCCACCCCGCGCGAGGGCGTCCAGCGCGAGCGCCAGGTTGCGGAAGGTGCCCAGATCGGGCGGCTCGAAGGTGAGCGCGGGATACTTCGCGAAGTCGAAGCGCGGCCAGGTGGTGCCCAAACGGTCCGGGTGGGCCAGCGCGTACTGGATGGGCAGCTTCATGTCCGGCAGGCCCAGTTGCGCCTTCATGCTGCCATCGTGGAACTGCACCAAGCTGTGGACGATGCTCTGCGGGTGCACCACGATCTCCACCTGCTCGGGCCGCAGGTTGAACAACCACTTGGCCTCGATGGCCTCCAGGCCCTTGTTCATCAGGCTGGCGCTGTCGATGGTGATCTTGGCCCCCATGTCCCAATTGGGGTGCTTTAGCGCCTGCGCCTTGGTGACGGTGGCGAGCTGTTCGCGCGTGCGGCCGCGGAAGGGCCCGCCGCTGGCGGTGAGCACGACCTTCTCGATCGGGTTGTGCCACTCGCCCACCAGGCACTGGAAGATGGCGCTGTGCTCGCTGTCCACCGGCAGGATGTTGACCCCCTTGGCGCGGGCCGCGGTGGTGACGAGCTCGCCGGCCACCACCAGGGTCTCCTTGTTGGCCAGGGCGATGGGCTTGCCGGCCTCGATGGCGGCCAGTGTGGGCTTCAGCCCGGCATAGCCCACCATGGCGGTGAGCACCATGTCGATGTCGGCCATGGCCACGGCCTGAGCGATGGCCTCCTCGCCGCCGTAGACCTTGATGCCCTGCGGGAAGAGGGCATCCTTCACCCGGCCGAGCTGCGCGGTGTCGCCGATCACCACGGCGTTGGGGCGGAAGGCCAGGGCCTGCGCGATGAGCAGGTCGGCGTTGCGGCCGGCGGTGAGCAACTCCACGCCGAAGCGGTCGGGCTGCTCGCGCACCACCTCCAACGCCTGGGTGCCGATGCTGCCCGTGCTGCCCAGAATGGCGATCCGTTTCTTCATCGTTCTGGTCTCCACCGATGTCTGCGCACATGCGCGCATGGCAGATGGTCACATGTGCCCATGGCCTGCTGCGTGGCGCAAAGATCGGGCTTGGGCGCTGCTGGTGCATGCGCGACCTTTGGGAAAACGCTGCACATGCGCCTCCTGCCGATCATCCTGTTCGCATCCATCCTGACGGGCCCACTGCGCGGCCAGGACGCCGCCTACCTGGCGCAGTTCGACGCGTTCCAGAAGGCCAGCGGCACCGAGGCGATGCAGCGCAGCGCCATGGAGGCGATGATGGACGTGCAGGAGCAGGACCCCGATGTGGACAAGGAGTTCCTCAAGCGGTTCCGCAAGGAGGTGCTGGGGCGGCTCGGCGAGCTCAACGCGGAGATCGCGGTGCTGTACTACGAGCGCTTCAGCCTGGAGGAGCTGCAGGAGATGACGCGCTTCTATGAAACCCCGCTGGGCCGCAAGCTCGCCCGTGAGAACCCCGGTCTCGTGGAAGGCTCCACGCGCATAGGCGCGGCCTGGGGCCAGCGGGTGGCCACCGAGGTGCTGGAGGGCATGCGCTGAGGTTCAACGCCCCGCCGCCGCACGCCGCAGCCGGTCGTTGATCGCACGGCCCAATCCTTCCTCCGGAAAACGCTCGGCGACGATCACCTGGCAATCGCTCGTATCCAGCTCGCGCAGCACGGCGAAGAGATGCCGGGCCGCAGCGGCCAGATCGCCCTCCGGCGAAAGCACCTCGCAGCGGTGGGCGGGGTGCTCGCTGCGGAAGCTGATGACGCCCACGGCACGCCCGGCAAAGCGGCGGAGGAGGGCCGGCACGTCACCCACATGCACCGGCTTTCGAGGCGCATAGTGGCTCTCCAACATCCCGGGGGCTTGCGGTCGGGCGTTGGTCGGGGCTTGATGGACGGGACCCACCACCTCCTCGATCGCTTCCACGGGCACACCGCCCGGTCGGTACAACACCCAATTCCCCTGCCAACCCAGGATGGTGCTTTCCACACCCACGGAGCAGGGCCCGCCGTCCAGGATGTAGGGGATGCGTCCACCGAGCTGGTCCAGCACGTGTTGCGCCGTGGTGGGGCTCACGTAGCCGAACGGGTTGGCGCTGGGCGCGGCGAGCGGAGCGTCCAGGGCGTTCAGCAGGGCACGCGTCATCGGGTGAGCGGGCATACGCACGGCCACGGTGTCCAGTCCGCTGGTCACCAGATCGGGCACGCCAGGGCGCTTCGGCAGCACCAGGGTGAGCGGTCCGGGCCAGAAGCGCTCGATGAGGGCCTCGGCTTCAGGGGGTACGTGGGCCACCTGGTCCAGCTGCTGCCGGTCGCGCACATGCACGATCAGGGGATCGAAGGCGGGCCGCTGCTTCACGCTGAAGATGGTGAGCACGGCCTCCTCGTTGAAGGCGTCCGCCGCCAGTCCGTAGACGGTCTCCGTGGGAATGGCCCCTACGCCCCCCTGCTTCAGCAGCTGCGCGGCATGGGCCACATCGGTGCCGATCGTCGTCGTCATCGCGGGGCGAAGTTCCGCACCACCCGGGGAACCGACCGCCCCGTTCGTTGTTCCTTCGTCCGATAGGCCCCCCCGACCCATGCGCACACGCCATCCCCTGTCCTTCCTGCTCGTCGCCATCACGCTCACGGCGCAGGCCCAGGTGCCGGACGACTTCATGCAGTTCAACGCACAGCGCGAACGCACGAGCGCCAGCAGCATGTTGGTGCTGGGCGGCTGGGCGGTGGGCAACCTGGTGGCGGGCGGCGTCGGCATGGCCACCACGCCCTCGGGCAGCGAGGCGTTCCACTTCCACCAGATGAACGCGGCCTGGAACGTGGTGAACCTGGGCATCGCGGTGCCGGCCTACCTGGGCGCGAAGAAGCGGCTGCGCGGTCCGTCGACCTTGGACATCCCCGGCACCTTCGACGCGCAGCGCAAGGTGGAGGCCGTGTACCTCATCAACACCGGGCTCGACCTGGCCTACATGGGCGCCGGGCTGTGGTTGTGGGAGAACGGGCGCGGCGATCCGGCGGCCAAGCGCAGCGAGATGTTCCAGGGCTTCGGCACCTCCTTGCTGCTGCAGGGCGGATTCCTCTTCGTGTACGACCTGGCCAACTACATCGTGCACGCCCGCCATTGGAAACGGTCGCGCGCCGGCCTCTGGCAGCATCTGCAGTTCAACGGCACCAGCATCCGGTACGCCTTCTGAACAGCACGGTCGGTCACCGGGAACACCCTCCGCGACCGCCCCACCGACCCGGCCGAACACCCCGCGTTACCTTGTCCGCACCGACCATGATGCGCCACCTTCTCCTGGCCACTGCGGTGGCCCTGTCCGCCTCGTTGAGTCACGCGCAGCGGAAGCCTGAACGGCCCGCGATCGACACGCTCAAGGCCGACCAGCTCAGCGGCCTGAAGTTCCGCTCCATCGGCCCTGCCTTCATGAGCGGCCGCATCGCCGATGCGGTGATCCACCCGACGAAGCCCAACACCTGGTACGTGGCCGTGGGCTCCGGTGGTGTGTGGAAGACGGTGAACGCCGGCACCACCTGGAGCCCGGTCTTCGACGGGCAGGGCAGCTATTCCATCGGCTGCATCACGCTGGATCCGCAGGACCCCGAGGTGGTGTGGGTGGGCACCGGCGAGAACGTGGGCGGCCGGCACGTGGGCTTCGGCGACGGTGCGTACCGCAGTGCCGACGGCGGCAAGACCTGGAAGAACATGGGGCTGAAGACCAGCGAGCACATCAGCCGCATCGTGGTGCACCCCAACGACCCCAGCACGGTGTGGGTGGCCGCGCAGGGCCCCCTGTGGAGCAAGGGCGGCGAGCGCGGGGTGTACCGCAGCACCGATGGCGGAAAGACGTGGAAGCGCACGCTCGGCGATGACGCGTGGGTGGGCGCCACCGACCTGGTGATCGATCCCCGCGATCCGAAGCTGCTGTACGCGGCCACCTGGCAGCGGCACCGCACCGTGGCCGGCTACATGGGCGGCGGGCCGGGTTCCGCCATCCACCGCAGCACCGACGGCGGAGAGACGTGGACGAAGCTCGAAGGCGGGCTCCCCGGCGGCAACCTCGGCAAGATCGGCCTGGCCCTCTCGCCGCAGAAGCCCGATGTGCTCTACGCCGCCATCGAGTTGGACCGTCGCACCGGCGCCGTGTACCGCAGCGCTGACCGCGGCGCCAGCTGGACGAAGATGTCCGATGCGGTGAGCGGCGGCACCGGCCCGCACTACTACCAGGAGCTCTACGCCTGCCCGCACCAGTTCGACCGGCTGTACCTGGTGAGCAACACCACGCAGACCTCCGACGACGGCGGGAAGACCTTCCGATACATGAACGTGGACACCCGGCACGTGGACGATCACGTGGTGGTGTTCCGCAAGGATGACCCCGAGTACCTGCTCTTCGGCTGCGATGGTGGACTGTACGAGACCTTCGACCGCGGGGCCACCTGGCGCCACATCGGCAACCTGCCCGTGACGCAGTTCTACAAGGTGGCCGTGGACGATGCGCTTCCCTTCTACAACGTGTACGGCGGCACGCAGGACAACAACACCCAGGGCGGCCCGTCGCGCACGGACAACGAGCACGGCATCCGCAACAGCGACTGGAGCGCAGTGATCGGTGGCGATGGGCACCAGCCCGCCACCGAGCCCGGCAACCCCGACATCGTCTACGGCCAGTGGCAACAGGGCAACCTGATGCGGCACGACCGGCGCACCGGCGAGAACGTGTACATCCGTCCGCAGGCCGCACCCGGAGAGCCTTGGGAGCGCAGCAACTGGGACGCGCCCATCGTGGTGAGCCCGCACGATCCCGCCACCATCTACTTCGGCACCTACCGCGTGTGGCGCAGCACCGACCGCGGCGACAGCTGGACCGCGCTCTCCGGCGACCTCACCAGCGGCACCGAACGCATCCGAACCAACTTCTTCGGCACCACGCAGGGCTGGGACAATCCGTGGGACCTCTACGCGATGTCGGAGTACGCCACGATCACCTCGCTCGCCGTGTCGCCCGTGCAGAAGGGTCTCCTCTATGCCGGCACCGACGATGGCGCCATCCAGGTGACCGAGGACGAGGGGAAGAGCTGGCGCCGTGTGCCCCTTGGCGCGCTGCCCGGCCTGCCGGCCACCGCGTTCGTGAACGACATCAAGGCCGACCTCTTCGACGCGAACACGGTGTACGCCGCGTTCGACGACCACAAGAACGGTGTGTACCGGCCCTTCCTCTACCGCAGCACCGACAAGGGCCGCACGTGGACCAGCATCACCGGCGACCTGCCGCAGCGCACGCTCGTGTGGCGCGTGGTGCAGGACGAGGTGAAGCGCGACCTGCTCTTCGCCGGCACCGAGTTCGGCGTGTACGTCACCACTGACGGCGGCAAGCGCTGGCTGCAGTTGAAGGGAGGTCTCCCCACGATCCCCGTGCGCGACCTCGCCATCCAGCGGCGCGAGCACGACCTGGTGGCCGGCACCTTCGGCCGTGGCATCTACATCCTCGACGACTACCGCGCCCTGCGCGAGCTGAACGACGACATGCGCAAGGCCGAGGCCACGCTCTTCGCGCCGCGCACAGCGCACTGGTACAACCCGCGCTCCCCGCTCGGTGGTGGCCGTGCCGGCTCCATGGGCGATGCGTTCTTCACCGCACCCAACCCACCCTTCGGGGCCGAGCTCACCTACCACCTGAAGGACGCCACCAAGAGCCTGAAGGACCAGCGCAAGGAACGCGAGCAGGAACGCACCAAGGCGAAGCAGCCGCTCAGCGTACCCGCGTGGGACTCGCTGGAGACCGAGCTGCGCGCGTTGGACCCCAAGGTGTGGCTGGTGGTGACCGATGCGAAGGGCGAGGTGGTGCGCCGCGTGGAGGCCACCAACGCGAAGGGCTTCCAGCGCGTGGTGTGGGACCTGCGGGCCGCTGCGCGCAACCCGGTGACCCCCGGCAATGCGGAAGGCTCGCCCGCCGGCAGCCTGGTGGCCCCCGGCCTGTACGGTGCACAGCTCTTCAAGCAGGTGGATGGCGCGCTCACGGCCATCAGCGCACGCGTGGACGTGCGGGTGGAACCCTTGATGAAGGGGACCCTGCCCGGAGCGTCGCCCGAGGCCGTGGCCCTGTACGCCCGCGAACAGGATGAGCTGTTCGCCCGCGCCCACCGCATGGAGCAACGCTTCCGCGCGGCACAGGAGCGAAGCACGCTGCTGCTCGCCGCCTATGGTCGGGCACCACGCACCGATGAGGTGCTGCACCGCGAGCTCATCGCCCTGCGCGACACCCTCCAGGCCATCGACATCACGTTGAACGGCAGCAAGGCGCGCGCACAGGTGGGCGAGGAACGGGCAACACCAGGCATGCGCGACTTCCTGTGGAACGCGGCCGGCGGGGCGAGTGCGCTCACCTATGGACCCACGGCCACGCACCGTGCGAGCCGCACGCACGCCGAGAACCTGCTTGCGGACCTTGAACGCCGGGTGAACGAAGCCTATGGCAAGGCCGATGCCCTCGAGCCGCGCGTGCAGGCGCTGGGCGCACCGGCGCTGAAGGAACGGTAGGGCTCACCCAAGGCCCTCCACGTACCGCCGGTCGTTCGCCAGGCGCGGCACCTTGCTCTGCGCGTCGTTCATCCCACGCGCCTTCATCCAGGTGGCGAAGGACCCGCGTGGCCGCGAACGGACCACCAACGGACGCAGCACCTTGCCGGTGATCAGGTCCTTGTAATACGGGTTGCGCTTCTGCAGCGCCTCATCCATGATCGTGGCGAACCGCGCCATGTCCGCAGGCTGTGCGGCGAACTCGATGTGCCACTCGTGGAACGGAAGTCCTTCGGCGGGTGAGAGCTGCGGCGCCACGGTGAACTCCGCCACTTCGCAGGGCACCGCGGCGATGGCGTCCTTCAGCGCGCCCTCCACCTCCTCGGCGATCACGTGCTCACCGAAGGCGCTGGTGAAGTGCTTGGTGCGGCCCGTGACCTTGATGCGCGGTGGCGTGAGCGATACGAACTTCACGGTATCGCCGATCTCGTAACCCCAGAGCCCGGCGTTGGTGTAGAGCACAAGGGCGTACTGCGTATTCAGCGCCACCTCGGCGATGGAGCGCGGTCGGCGGTCGTTGCCCTGCATGGGCACGAAGCCGAAGTAGATGCCGTTGTCGAGCACCAACAGCAGGCCATCGTCGTTGTCGAGGTCCTGGTAGGCGATGAAGCCTTCGCTCGCGGGGAAGAGCTCCACGCTCGGCACGCTGCCACCGATCAGCGCTTCCATGCGGCTGCGGTAGGGCGCGTAGTTCACGCCGCCGTACACGAACAGCGAGAAGTGCGGGAACACCTTCTTCACCGTGGCCTTGCCAGTGCGCGAGAGCAGCCGCTCGAAGTACATCTGCACCCAGGCAGGGATCCCGCTGATCAGACGCATGTCCTCCTGCATCGTCTCGCCCACGATGGCCTCCACCTTCGTCTCCCAGTCGGGGATGCTGTTGGTGGCGAACGAGGGCATCCGGTTCTTCAGCAGGTACTTCGGGACGTGGTTCGCCACGATGCCGCTGAGCCTTCCCATGGGGATCGCGCCCTTGCGGTCGAGCACGGGGCTGCCCTGCAGGAAGATCATCTTCCCGTCCACGAAGTCGGCGCGGCCGCTGTGCGCGATGTAGGCGAGCAGGGCACGGCGCGCGCTGCCGATGTGGTTGGGCAGTGAGTGATGGGTGATGGGGATGTACTTGGCGCCGCTGGTGGTGCCGCTGGTCTTGCACAGGTACAGCGGAAGTCCCGGCCACAGCACGTCCTTGTCCCCGGCGACGATGCGATCGATGTACGGCCGGAAGCCTTCGTAGTCGCGCAGTGGCACGGCTTGCACGAGGCCGGCGTGGTCGTGCACCTGGTGCAGCTTGTGGTCGCGACCGAAGGTCGTGGCCCCGCCGAGCTCCACCAACTGCCGCAGCACACCCAGCTGCGTGGCGACAGGGTCCATGGCGCGTCGCATCACCGCGTTGGTCACGAGGCGGGCGTAGGGCTTGGCGATGGCGCTCTTGAGGCTCATGTCCAGGGACAGGGGAAGGAGCGTGGGATGCAAGCTTCCTGCGCCCGCGCCTTGGTTCTCACTTGAACACCATATAGGCCTGCGGGTCGATGGCCTCCCCATCAAGCCACAGTTCAAAATGCAGGTGAGGTCCGGTGCTGAGCTCCCCACTGTCACCCACGATCGCGACGGCCTCACCGGCCTTCACCTTGTCGCCCACCTTCTTCAGCAGCACGCTGTTGTGCTTGTAGACGCTCACCAGATCACCCCGGTGCTGCAGGTGCAGTACATGGCCGCCGTCGCTGGTCCAGCTGGCGAGCGTCACGGTGCCGTCCAAGCAGGCCTTCACGGCCTCGTCCGCCTTGGTGACCACGTCGATGCCGAAATGGCCCTGCGCCCGGTCGAAGGTGCTGGTGACGATCCCGCGCAGGGGCGGGAAGAAGAACACGCCGGCCAATGCGCGGCGCTCACCCGCCGGACCCGTGGCCTCGGACAGCGCGTAGGCCTCCTCCTCCTTGACCTTGAGGCGGAGCAGGCTGTCCTTCAGCCCCGGACGAAGGTCCTCCGCATTGGGCACCTGCTTCACGGCCCGCAGGCGGAAGCTGGTGTCCGCAGCGACCTCTCCGCGCAGCACGCGTTGCAGGTTGGCGATGTACAGGGCCTGTTCCTCCAGACGGTGATCGAGCGAATCGGCGAGCAGGGTGCTGCGGTAGGCGTTGATCTTGGTTTCCTGGTCCGAATACCCCGGGATGTAGCGCTTGAGCGGAGTGAGCACGATGATGGCCGCCACCATCAGGCCGTGCAGCGTGAAGGCGGCGATGGCCAGCAGCAGCACGTTGAGCCGCGACAGTCGGATGCTGAACCGTTCCTCGAAGGTGCGGTCGTTGATCAGCAGCAGCCGGTACTTGCTCTTCAGCTTGCGCAGCACCTGCTTGCGCGGACGGGGAGCGGTGGGCTCGGCCATGCGGACAAATATCGGCGTGACCAGGGCCCTTCGGTACCTTCAGCGCCGCGATGGACCCCGGACGGAAAGCCCTGATGCTGGTCACCGCGGGCGCATGCGCGTTGCTGCTTCTTCCCGGGCTGGTGCGTGAGGGCATGTTCATGGACGGCATGCTGTACACCGTGGTGGCCCACAACGAGGCCCGCGGCATCGGCACCTTCTGGCAGCCACGCTTCAGCCAGCTGGGCCTGGCGAACATGGACACCTTTCACGAGCACCCACCACTGGGGTTCGGGATGCAGGCCCTGTGGTTCCGGACGTTCGGGAGCGCCTTCTGGGTGGAGCGCGCCTATGCGCTCACCACCGCCCTGCTGATGGTGGCGCTCCTGCTCGGGATCTGGCGCGAGCTCACGCGCGGCGATGCACGCATCCGTGGCCTGGGGGCCTGGCCCGTGCTGTTGTGGGGCATCGTGCCCCAGGTGTTCTGGTGCACGCACAACAACATGTTGGAGAACACCATGGGCCTGTTCACCACGGGCGCCCTGTGGTGTGCGCTGCGCGGCCTGCGCACGGGCTCCATGGCCCTGGCGGTGGGTGCCGGCTCGCTGGTGTTCCTCGCCACGTTCACCAAGGGCGTTCCCGGGCTCTTCCCGCTGGGGGCTCCGTTCCTCTGGTGGCTGTTCACCCGGCAGGGTGGCGTGCGCAGGATGGTGCTGTTCACCGTCGTCCCGGTGGTCACGGTGGTGCTGGTGTACCTCGCCCTCTGGCAATGGCCCGACGCCCGTGCCAACCTTGAGCCTTACGTCGAGGCCCGCCTCATGCACAGGATCGCCGCCAAGCCCACGGTGGAGCACCGCTGGCAGATCCTGCTGGACCTGTTCAACTCACAGCTTGGCCCGATCATGCTGGCCGGGGTGCTGGTGCTTGCCGCTGCACGTGGCGCGTCCGGGCCGGCCACCGGCCGCCCCGCGCTCGCCCTGATGGCCATCGGGTTGTCCGGCGTGGCCCCCATGATGCTCACCCTGGTCCAGAAGTCGTTCTACAGCGTGCCGGCCTTTCCGCCGATCGCCCTGGGCCTGGCCCTCTGGAGCGCGCCGGCACTGGAGCGGCTGCTGGAGCGTATCGCCCTGCGCCGGGGCCTCGCCCGAGGGCTGTCCGTCGCCGGCGGAGCGGCCCTGTTGACCGCTCTGGCGACCTCGGTGCTGCTCTGGGGCCGACCGGGGCGCGATGCGGACATGCTGCACGACGTGGCCCGCATCGGGGCCACCGTACCGCAGGGCACGCTCGTCGGCTGCGCCCCGGAGCTCTGGGAGCAATGGAACCTGCAGGGCTACCTGCTGCGCTACCACGACATCTCCCTGGACCCGCACGGCCGGCCGCACAGCTGGTTCCTCGCGCCGGTGGGGAATGACCTTCCTGGGGAATGCCACCCGGAGGGAACGGCACTGCGCACCCTGCGACTGGCCCGCTGCACGCATGGGTCGGGGGCGATGAAATAACTTCGCCCGTTCGCAGTTGATGCTCCCGTGAAGCGGATCCCCGTCCACCTCGCCGCTCTTGTCGTGCTCCTGGCCCTCCTGGCCGGTGGGTGTTCCAAGGAGAAGGACCGCTTCCTCAACCGGGCTTACCACCGTCTCACCTCCCGGGACAATGGCTGGTTCAACGCCAATGAGAAGCTCAAGGAGACCGTGGACGGCATTGAAAGGGCCTATATCGACGACTTCGACAAGATGCTGCCCCTCTTCGTGTACGGCACCGAGGATCAGGCCAAGGGGGCCGGCGGCGACCTGGAGAAATGCATCGAGAAGTGCTCGCTCGTGATCGAGCGGCACAGCATGGACATCAAGGGCAAGCAGCGCAACAGCTGGATCGACGACGCCTACTTCGTCATCGGCCGCAGCTACTTCTACAAGCGGGCCTGGTTCGATGCCCAGCGCACCTTCGACTACATCGGCCGGCGGTTCAAGGACCAGGACAGGCAGTACGAGGCCAAAGTGTGGCTGGCGCGCACCCTGATGGAGACCGAACAGTACGCCCGGGCCCAAAGCACCCTGGACGAGGTGAAGGAGGTGAAGGAGCTGCCGAAGCGGTTCCCGCATGACGAGCTCGCCGCGGTGCAGGCCGACCTGGACCTCCGGCGCGGCAAGGTGGACGATGCCATCATGAACCTGGAGCGGGCCGTGGACATCACCAAGGACCGGCAGCGTCGGGTGCGGTGGACCTTCATCCTGGCGCAGCTGTACCAGGTGAAGGGCATGGACGACCGCTCGATCGCGGCCTACAAGCAGGTCACGCGGATGAACCCGCCGTACGAGCTGGCCTTTCACGCCCAGGTGTTCCAGGCGCTCGCCTTTGACCGGGGCGACAGCAAGGCCTTGCGCAAGATGCTCAACCGCATGCTGCGCGACGACAAGCACGTGGACCACTTCGACATGATCCACTATGCGCTGGCGGACATCGACCTCAAGGAGAACAAGGACAGCAGCGCCATCGCGCACCTCAAGCGCAGCGCCTATGTCAGCACCAACGACACGCGCCAGAAGGCCAAGACCTGGCTGCGCCTGGCCGACCTGTACTTCGACGACCGTGCCTACCCGGATGCGCAGCTCTACTACGACAGCACGAGCACCCTGCTGGCCGAGGAGCATCCGCGCTTCGAGGAGGTGGCCACACGCGCGGAGGTGCTCGGCGAGCTCGTGGAACAGCTCAACATCATCGCGCGGGAGGACAGCCTGCAACAGCTGGCGGGGATGGACCCCGAGGAGCGCGAGAAAGCCATCAAGCGCCTGATCCGCGAACGCGAGAAGGCCGAGGCGGAGAAGGAGGTCGCCGAACGGGAG
Organism: Flavobacteriales bacterium; assembly: GCA_016715895.1. Classification (NCBI taxonomy): domain Bacteria; kingdom Pseudomonadati; phylum Bacteroidota; class Flavobacteriia; order Flavobacteriales; species Flavobacteriales bacterium. The sequence goes on from JADJXH010000004.1 coordinate 509,997, forward strand.
GCCCGGGAGGCGGAGGCCGCAGGAACGGCCGCACCGGCGCGCCCCGCCACACCGGCCGGCGGCGGTTCAGGGGCCTGGTACTTCTACAACCCCCAGCAGCTGGGCCGCGGGCTCTCGGAGTTCAAGAAGAAATGGGGCAACCGCCCCTTGGAGGATGACTGGCGCCGCCGCGACAAGAGCGGGTCCGCCATCGCGCAGGAGGAGCCTGAGGAGGCTGGCGAGCCCACCGCCGAGGGCACCGAGGGCGAGGGCAAGGAGGGTGAACCCGAATGGAAGGACCCCGGGTTCTACCTCAAGGACCTGCCCACGAGCGACACCGCCCTGGCCGCTTCCAACGCGAAGATCTGTGAGGCGATGTACCGCAGCGGGATGATCTACAAGGAGAAGCTCAAGGATACCGACAACGCCATCGAGAGCTTCGAGACGCTGATCAACCGCTTCGAGGAGTGCCGCTTCACCCCCGAGAGCCACTATCAGATGTACCGCATCTACCTGGCCCGGGAGAAGAGCGGCAGCTTCATCGATTTCGGAGGCAGCACCTCGCAGGCCTATGCCAACATCATCCTGGAGCGCTGGCCTGACAGCGAGTTCGCCCGGCTGGTGCGCGATCCATCGTTGCTGGAGGGCGGCGAGGCCCGGCGCAAGGTGGAGGCCGCCGAGTACGACCAGCTCTACCGCGAGTTCCGCCAGCGCAACTACCTGCTGGTGATCTCCACCTGCAATCAGGTGATCACCAACGAGCCCCGCAACCACCTGCTGGGCAAGTACCACCTGCTGAAGGCCATGGCCATCGGCGGCACGCGTGAGCTCTCCGCCTTCCGCACCGCACTGCAGGAGGTCAAGGACAAATTCCCCGCCACCGAGGAGGCCAAGGCCGCCGAGGACCTGCTGGCCGTCCTGGACCGCCAGGCCACCTCCGAAGGGGCGCCTGCGGAACAGGGCAAGGCCCCGACGAACGCCAGTTCATTCCGTATGGACCAGGGTCCGCACTACATCGCGCTCATCCACCCCAACAGCGCGGGCGACATCAATACGGTGAAGACGAAGATCAGCGACTTCAACCGGCGCTACTTCCCGGGCCGCAACATCCTCATCGAGAACACCATCCTGGACGCCGAGCAGCAGGTGGTGGTGCTGCGCCTGTTCGATGACAAGGCCGCCGCCATGGCCTACTACCATCAGTTCCTCGGCGACGTGGGCATGTTGGGCGGCATCAATGACCAGGGGCATCCCATCTTCGCCATCAGCCCGGACAATTACGCCCAGCTGTACAAGAACAAGGACGTGGACGCCTACGCGGCCTTCTTCACCCAGAACTACCTGCCCAAGCAGTAGGCTTCGACCGGTGGCTTGGTCGGATCATCTGAGCCGTTAACTTTGTCCCTGACGATCAGGAACCTGTACGCGATGGCCCTTTTCCAACCCGATAAAAAGTCCGAGCCCATGAACAAGGCCGCCGAACCGGTGAACACCGGCAAGATCAACAGCATCATGGAGGGCACCTCCATCGAGGGGGAGATCCGCAGCGACAGCAACCTGCGCATCGACGGCCGGGTGAAGGGCACCATCAACGTGCGCGGCCGGCTCATCGTGGGGCAGACCGGGGTGATCGAGGGCGAAGTGAGCTGCCAGAGCTCCGACATCGAGGGCACCCTGGTCGGCAAGGTCAACTGTCAGGACCTTTTGAGCCTGAAGGCCACCGCCAAACTGCAGGGCGACATCAACACCAAGAAGCTGGCCATCGAGCCGGGGGCGGTGTTCACCGGCAACTGCAGCATGGCCGGGGGTGTGGTGAAGGAGATGGACCCCGTGCGCCTGCGCACCGAGACCGCCCGTCAGGAGGGCGCGCCCGCACAAGCCGTCCGTTGACCGCCCGCCGATGACCCAGGGGCGCCGCACCTCCCCCCTGGTGCCCGTGCTGCTGTTCACCGTGGTCTGTGGCGCGTGCACAGCGCTCGTCGTCCGGCTGGCCGGCCTTTCCTTGCACTGGGGCTATGGAGCCGTCCTCATCTATTTGGGCGGCGTGACCCTGCTGCTTCATCTCTGGCAGGAGCGCGCAATGGTGAATGACCCCAAGGGCTTCGTACGGCGGTTCATGGCGGGCCTCATGCTGAAGATGTTCGTGAGCATCGTGGCGGTGGCCGTGGTCCTGCTCACCCTGCCCCGGGCACAGGCCGTGCCGCTGGCGCTGGCCTTCGCCTTGCTCTACCTGGCCTTCCTGGGCTTCAGCACCGGCCGGCTGGTCCACCTCTCGCGTCGTCAGCCCGCTTCCTGATGGGCACCGCTCCCCGGGGCCGGAGGTCTGACGAGGCGCGCAAAGGGGTCAACGCCTATCTCCGCTACAGCGCGCTCGGCCTGCAGATGGCGGGCATCATCCTAGCGGCCATCTGGGCCGGACGCTGGCTGGACGGGCGCATCGCCCTCCGGTTCCCGGCCTTCACCCTGGCGTTCGCCCTGCTGGGCATCACCGGGGCCATGATCTTCCTCTTCAAGGAGACCCGGCGCTGATGTCGGCCTTCGACTGAATTGCTGCGGATCGCTACCTTCGCGGCCGCAAACGGGACGGACCCCCACGCCTGATGTCGCTGAAACCCTTGCTGCGCCACGCTTTTCTGATCACGGCCACGCTCCTTCTGGGCCGTTCCACCGCGCAGCACAGCTCCCCGGACAGCATCGCGCATCACGCCACGATCACCGTGGACGGTGACGCGCATGCCACCTCCCCGCCCGATGAGGGCCATGGTGCTTCGGAGAAGTTCAACGCCGGAAAGCTCATCATGGACCACATCGGCGATGAGCACGGTTGGCACCTCTGGGGCCACACGAGCCTGCCCCTGCCGGTGATCCTGTACACCAGCGGGCGCGGCCTGAGCCTCTTCAGCAGCAGCCGGTTCGACCACGGGCACAAGACCTACGGCGGGTATGCGCTGCACGAGGGGCAGGTGGTGGCGGTGGATGCACCGGACGGCTCGGACGCGCATCACGCCGGGGTGAACGAGGAGCTGACCGCCGCCACGGTGGACCTGAGCATCACCAAGAACGTGGCCACCCTGCTCATCGTGTCGGCCCTTCTGCTGTGGATCTTCATCAGCGTGGCCCGGGCCTACACCCGCCGCGCCGGCCAAGCGCCGACCGGCCTGCAGAACCTGGTGGAGCCCATCATCCTCTTCGTGCGGGACGACCTGGCCAAGAGCGCCATCGGGCACCGGTACGAGAAGTACCTCCCGTACCTGCTCACCGCCTTCTTCTTCATCTTCTTCAGCAACCTGCTGGGCCTGGTGCCCTTCTTCCCGGGCGGCGCCAACCTCACGGGGAACATCGCCGTCACGGTGGTGCTGGCGGTGATCACCTTCCTGATCGTCACCTTCAGCGGCAACAAGCATTACTGGCATCACATCTTCGCCATGCCGGGTGTGCCGGGCTGGGTGCTGGCGATCCTGACGCCGGTGGAGATCCTGGGCATGTTCCTGAAGCCCTTCGTGCTGGCCATCCGACTGTTCGCCAACATCACGGCGGGCCACATCATCGCGCTGAGCTTCTTCAGCCTGATCTTCGTCTTCGGCGAAACGAGCGCGGGCGCCGGCTATGGCGTGGCCATCGGATCGTGGCTGTTCACCGTGTTCATGTTCATGCTCGAGCTCCTGGTGGCCTTCATCCAGGCGTACGTCTTCACCTTCCTGTCGGCCATGTACATCGGTGCCGCCGTGGAGGAACCCCATCATCACTAGAAACCCGAACTCCCTTAAACCCGCACTCCCATGTTCCTCTCCGTTCTCCTCGACCTCGGCGTTGGTTACGGTATCGCCGCCCTCGGCGCCGGTCTTGCCGCCCTCGGTGCCGGTGTGGGCATCGGCCGCATCGGTGGCGACGCCGTGCAGGCCATGGCCCGTCAGCCGGAAGCCATGAACGACCTGCGCGCCAACATGATCCTCACCGCCGCGCTGGTGGAAGGTGCCGCCTTCTTCGCGATGGTGGTGGGCCTGCTGGTGGTGCTGAAGGAGATGCCGGCCGCCGTTTAAGGCCGCGCCCCGTCGTCCAACCCCGAACCCGCAGCCATGACCGTCCTGGCCAGCCTTGTGAACCCGTCCATCGGCCTCATCTTCTGGATGACGCTGACCTTCGTGACGGTCCTGTTCCTCCTCGCCAAGTTCGCCTGGAAGCCCATCCTCAACGGGCTCAAGGAGCGTGAGGCGTCCATCGCGGACGCCCTCAACGAGGCGAAGCGCGCCCGTGAGGAGATGGCCTCGCTGAACGCGAAGAACGAGGAGCTGATGCGGCAGGCCCGTGAGGAGCGCGAGCTGCTGCTCAAGGAGGCCCGCGACATCCGCGACCGCGAGATCGCCGAGGCCAAGGGCAAGGCGAAGGCCGAGGCGGAGGCCCTGCTCACCAGGGCCCGCGCCGACATCCAGAACGAGAAGAACGCCGCCCTCACCGAAATGAAGAATCAGGTGGCCGAGCTGAGCATCCTGGTGGCCGAGCGCATCCTGCGGGAGAAGCTCGCCGACACCAAGGCCCAGCAGTCCCTGGTGGACAAGGTGATGGCCGAAGCCCAGCTGCGCCGCTCATGAACATCGCACCGGTCGCCTACCGCTATGCACGCTCCGTGATGGAGCTGGCCCTGGAAAAGGGGCAGCTGGACGCGGTGCAGGGCGACATGCGCCTGGTGGCCGGCACGTGCGCAGCGAGCCGCGACCTGCAGGTGCTGTTGAAGAGCCCGGTGGTGAAGCCCGACGCCAAGGGCCGCATCCTCGAGCGGATCTTCGGCGGCAACGTGGGGCCCATCACGTCCAGCTTCATGGGCATCCTGGTGCGCAAGGGCCGGGAGGTACTGCTTCCCCATGTGGCCGAAGCGTTCAACGAGCTCTACAAGCTGCACAAGGGCATCGTCTCGGTTCAGGTGACGAGCGCCGTGCCCCTGGACGACAAGGCCCGGGCACAGGTGCGCGCCATGGCCGAGTCCCGTCACCCCGGGCGCACCATCGACCTGCAGGAGCTGGTCGATGCCGAGCTCATCGGCGGCCTCAACATCCGCATCGGCGACGAGCAGGTGGACGGCACGGTGAGCCGTCGCCTGGCCGATCTGCGCCGCGAATTCTCCAAGAACCCGTACATCCCCGCGATCTAACGCCTCTAGACCCCTCCTCCGCCAAGGCGATGGCGGCATTGACATGGCCGAAGTGAAACCCGCCGAAGTGTCGGCGATCCTCAAGCAAGAACTCGCCGGCTTCCGCTCGGAGGCCGAGCTCGAAGAGGTCGGTACCGTCCTGCAGGTCGGCGACGGCATCGCGCGCATCTACGGACTGAAGGGCGTGCAGAGCGGTGAGCTCATCGAGTTCACCAGCGGGCTGCGCGGCATCGTGCTCAACCTGGAGGAGGACAACGTCGGCGCCGTGCTGCTCGGTCCGAGCGTGGGCATCAAGGAGGGCGACACCGTGAAGCGCACCAAGCGCATCGCCAGCATCCGCGTGGGCGAGCAGATGGTGGGCCGCGTGGTGAACACCCTGGGCGAACCCATCGATGGCAAGGGGCCCATCGGAGGCGAACTGTTCGAGATGCCCCTGGAGCGCCGCGCCCCGGGTGTCATCTTCCGCGAGCCCGTGAAGGAGCCGCTGCAGACGGGCATCAAGGCCGTGGACGCCATGATCCCCATCGGCCGCGGCCAGCGCGAACTGATCATCGGCGACCGCCAGACCGGCAAGAGCACCGTGGCGATCGACACGATCATCAACCAGAAGGAGTTCTTCGAGGCGGGCAAGCCGGTGTACTGCATCTACGTGGCCATCGGCCAGAAGGGCAGCACCGTGGCGGGCACCGTGAAGACCCTGGAGGAGAACGGGGCCATGGCCTACACCACCGTGGTGGCCGCCAACGCCAGCGACCCGGCCCCGATGCAGTTCTACGCGCCCTTCACCGGTGCCGCGATCGGCGAGTACTTCCGCGATACCGGCCGCCCGGCGCTGATCGTGTACGATGACCTCTCCAAGCAGGCCGTGGCCTACCGCGAGGTGTCGCTGCTGCTGCGCCGCCCGCCCGGCCGTGAGGCCTACCCGGGCGACGTGTTCTACCTGCACAGCCGCCTCCTGGAACGCGCGGCCAAGATCACGGGTGACAACAAGGTGGCCGCCCAAATGAACGACCTGCCCGAAAGCCTCAAGGACAAAGTGAAGGGCGGTGGATCGCTCACCGCGCTGCCGATCATCGAGACGCAGGCCGGCGACGTGTCCGCCTACATCCCCACCAACGTGATCTCCATCACCGACGGGCAGATCTTCCTGGAGAGCAACCTCTTCCTGAGCGGTGTGCGCCCCGCCATCAACGTGGGCATCAGCGTGAGCCGCGTGGGCGGCAACGCGCAGATCAAGAGCATGAAGAAGGTGGCCGGTACGCTGAAGCTCGATCAGGCCCAGTACCGTGAGCTGGAGGCCTTCAGCAAATTCGGTTCGGACCTCGACGCCGCCACCAAGGCCGTGCTCGACAAGGGCGCGCGCAACGTGGAGATCCTCAAGCAGGGCCAGAACAGCCCCATGCGCGTGGAGGAGCAGATCGCCATCATCTACTGCGGCACCAAGGGCCTGCTGAGCAAGGTGCCGGTGAAGAACGTGAAGCAGTTCGAGGCCGAGTTCATCACCATGCTGCGCAACAAGCACAGCGACGTGCTGGCCGCGCTGAAGAAGGGGGATTACAACGACCAGATCACCGGCACGCTGGAGAAGGTGGCCGCCGACCTGGTGAAGAGCCTGGACAATTAAATGCAAGTGATGAGTAGCGAGTAGCGAGTGGTGAGTGCTGCCACAGAATGCAGCACTCACCACTCGCTACTCGCCACTCGATACTCCCCGCAACCATGCCCAGCCTGAAGGAGGTACGCAGCCGGATCGTCTCGGTGAACAGCACCAAGCAGATCACCGCCGCCATGAAGATGGTGAGCGCGGCGAAGCTGCGTCGGGCGCAGGACGCCATCCTCCGCATGCGGCCCTATGCCGAGAAGCTGCAGGCCATCCTGGGCAACGTGAGCGCCACGTTGGATGCGAGCGAAGGCCGTTACGCCCAGCAGCGCGAAGTGAAGCGGACACTGCTGGTGGCCATCACCAGCAACCGCGGCCTGGCCGGCGCCTTCAACACGCAGGTCACGCGCGTGGTGCGCCGGCTGGCCAATGAGGCCGGGCACGAGGTGCACGTGCTGTGCGTGGGCAAGAAGGCCCTCGATGCCTTCCGCCGCACGCCGATGAACCGGCCCGAGCTGCCACAGGACCTCGCCGGCCTGTTCGATGGCCTGAGATTCGACAAGGTCGCCCCCGTGGCCGAGCTGCTGATGGAGCGCTTCACCGACGGCACCTACGACAGGGTCGTTCTGGTCTACAACCGCTTCAAGAACGCCGCCACCCAGGTGGTCACCACCGAGCAGTTCCTGCCGGTGCTGCCCACGGCCGCGCCCGCGGATGCGAAGGCCTCCACCGGCGAGTACATCATGGAGCCCGACCGGCGCACCATCGTGGAGGAGATCATTCCCAAGAGCCTGAAGATCCAGCTCTACAAGGCCCTGCTGGACAGCTTCGCCGCCGAGCACGGCGCGCGCATGACGGCCATGCACAAGGCCACCGACAACGCCGATGCGCTGCTGAAGGACCTCAAGCTGTCCTACAACAAGGCCCGCCAGGCGGCGATCACCGGCGAGATCCTGGAGATCGTGGGAGGAGCGGAAGCGCTGAAGGGCTGATCGTTCCGGTCCGGACCCTGACGAAAGCTAGTTCACGGGTTGGAGCTGCCGACGGGCTGATGCCGTTGGGCTCTGTTGTGGATCCCGCACGAACAGGTCAGCACAGCCGTCGGGTACCGTGCTCAGGGCGCCAGGACCAGCAGCTTCGTGCGCTGTGTATCCGCACCATATTCCCACTGAAGAAGGTACACACCCTGACCCGCGAGCAGATCGATCCGCAGTTCCGCACCGGGCCCCGATCTGCTCCTCTGGATCAACTTGCCGTTCATATCCCAAAGGCTCACCTCCATGCCTTCCATGGATGCATTGGAAAGGTCCTTGATCCATACATGGTCGGTCGCAGGGTTCGGAAACGTGATGATCGAGCGGGGAGGCTTCGGAGGCGCCCGTCGGATCACAAGTCCTGCCGCACAGGTTGAATCAAAAGCGCTCTCCAAGATCCGCATGCATCCGCTCTGCGACGGTCCGAACCTGATCCACCCCAGACAATCCCGGTCCCCGCGCTTGATCTTGAACAGGAGGTGATCATACCCCAGCGATGGCGACGAACAGGCCCAACCGGAGCTACCCTCCGGACCAGCCATGTAGAAGGGGGCGGATCCTTGCCAGTGGTACGTGTCACTGATGCTGTCCCCCTCCACGAAGAAGACCTGGGTGCATGGCGCCGTGAAGGAGGAGTCCTGATGGTGGTGGGCGAACAGCAAGCTGTCGTTCGGACTCCCGAAGCCGCGCCAATAATTCCAACAACAACCCTGATGAACCGGGGTGAACCACGTTCTGCAGGAAACAGAGGCGTCCGGTAGTGTGTCCCGGTCCACATCGAGGCCGGTGGAACCAGCTGGATCATTGACGATGATGTCCCTGTTGAAGTAGGTCCAGACCAATTGGGCCGGAGCGTCACGGGACCACATGGATAAGAGCAGTGCGATCAGCATCGGCCCTGCCCACCGGGTGGATGTCAGATGTGGTCCCATCATCCTATGTCCAAGTTAGTGAACAGGAACGCAGGTCGATCGGTGTGGGACGGAGGGCCCATGCGTTGACCGTACGCCTGGTGGGCATCGCTTGACCGATCGCGGGCCGATGCGATCCGCGGGCTTGAACATTCACACCATGCAACGGCGTGCTGCCCAGTGGACCGTTCTGGGCTGTTCGCTCATCGTGTCCCTGTCCACCGGGGCTGGGTTTCCATACGGACCGAGGCAAGCGGCATCGCCTACCGCTGCAGCGGGTTCCAGCGGGTCGCGGGCGCCACGATCCGGGCGGGGGAGACCGGGCCGTAGGCCATCCGACGGACCAGCCCATCCATCGACCAAGGCGCACATTTCATCGACCGGACGGCCGGAACGTTCGTCGGACTTGACACGCGGCCCCGGATCCCGGAACCTTTGTCGAACCTATCCGACGCGGTTGCGTACAAGCGTGCGCGAACGGGAACCCATGACGATCCGCCTATCCACTGTAGGAGTCTTGATGTTGGTCGCCCGTGTCAACGCGCAGACCGGTCCGGGCGGGGTCGGCACCGCGGCCAACAACGTGCTATGGCTGAGCGCCGATGCGGGCGTGAACACCACCGGGGCCGCGGTGAACAGCTGGAACGACCGCTCGGGCAATAACAACCACGCGGCCTATCAGGCGGGGCAGCCTGCGCAGCGTCCTTCCTTGGTCGCATCCTCGCAGAACGGGTATCCAAGCATCGACTTCGACGGGGTGGATGATGAGCTGCTGGTGAACGATGCGGCCTCGCTCGATCTGAACGGCTGGGACTTCTTCCTGGTGAACGCCGTGGACGCCGCCAAGAACAACAACGCCTGGTTCACCAAGAGCACGAGCACCACATGCAATTACGGCTGGTGGAGCACCTCCACCAATGCGATGCAGATGCCGATCTACGACATCTTCACGCTGTTCAATGCCCCCTCCACCGTGGCCAACGTCACCGGTGCGGCCTTCACGCTGGAGCAATACACCAACAATGTGTTCTTCGGGCTCTTCCCCTCGCGCACCGTGTACCGCAACGGCGTCAGCATCTACACGGACCTGAACCTGCTGCAGCTGCCGCAGCACAACAACCAGCCGTTGCGGATCGGCAACGCGGCGGGAGCGACGGGATGGAACCTGGACGGTGATATCGCGGAGCTGGTGCTGTTCAACAGCCGGGTGAACAGCGCCCAGCGCGTCATCATCAGCAACTACCTGGCCGCCAAGTACGGCCTGGTCCTGGGTGCGAATGAAGTGTACCGGATGGACAATGCGGCCTCCGGCGACTACGACCATGAGGTGGCCGGTATCGGCCGCATCGACGCCGGCAACCAGCACACCAGCGCGCGCGGGAGCAGCATCGTGCACATCCATTCCCCGAGCAACCTGGGCAACAACGAATTCCTGATGTGGGGCCACAACAACGACATCCTGGGCACCTGGGGGTCGGTGGACCTGCCGGCCGGGATCCAGGGGCGGTGGTTCCGCGTGTGGCGGGTGAGCGAACTGAGCCCCACGGGCGCTGTTGTGGACGTGGGCAGCGTGACCATGGACTTCGACCTGAACGCCTTCAGCCCCATCGTGGCCGCCGACATCCGGTTGCTGGTGGACACGGACAACGACGGGGTGTTCGCGGACGAGACCCCCATCGGCCCTCCGACCGCCATCGGCGGCGGCATCTACCGGTTCAGTGGCATCACCCAGCTGGCGGACCAACGCCGCTTCACGCTGGGCACGCTCAACACCACGTCCACACCGCTGCCTGTGGAACTGATCGCGTTCGAGGCCGAGGCACACGACCCGGAAGGCATCGCCCTCACCTGGAGCACGGCCACCGAACGCAACAACGCACAGTTCGACATCCTGCGGTCCACGGACGCGGCCAGCTGGCAGGTTCTGGCCCGTGTGGAGGGTGCGGGTGACAGCCAGGAGCAACACGACTACCTGTGGTGGGACACGCGACCCGTGACCGGGATCAACTACTACCGGCTTCGGCAGACGGACCACGATGGCAACGCCACGGACCTTCCGGTGCGAACCGCGTGGTGGTCCACGGGTGCGGGACCGGTGGTCTTCCCCAACCCCACCGATGGCGCGGTGGAGGTGTTGGTCCGGGACGACACGCCCGTGGTGGTGGTGGTGCTTGACCCCCTCGGTCGCGTGGTCCTGCAGCGGACGGCCCCGGGCGCCGGGCGCCTGGGCATGGACCTGGGCGGACTTCGCGACGGCACCTACACGCTGCGCTGCGTGCAGGGCGAGCGGATGAGCGTGCTGCGGGTTGTGCTGCAGCGCTGAGGTGCATCGTACTTTGGCGCGGGCCTTGTGACCCCGGGAGCGCATGCGCCGGATCCTCCTTCCGCTGATGGCCGGGCTGCTCCTGTGCCTGTTACCATGGTGGATCCCCGGACCATCGGAGGACAGCACGCTTGAACATCGGGCCGAACGTCTGCAGCGCCGCATCACCGCGGCCGATGCCGAATTGCAGGCGCAGGTGGAGCAGTTGGCCGCGGACATCGCGCACGAACCCGTGGAGCGCGTGGCGGCCGCACGAGGGTCGCGGTTGGTGGAGCTGGCCGAACACCATGGCATCGAGCTGTACGTCCTGCGGAACGACCGCCTCGTGTGGTGGACCGGCCGGTCCCCGGCGGAACGGAGCGCCCTGGCCCACAACCTGGCGGGCCACCTGCGCCTGCCGGACGGCATCTACCTGCATCGGTCCAACACCCGGGCCGACGTGGAGGTGCACGGCCTTCGGCAGGTGTGGTACGCCCCGCCCATCGAGAACCGCTACCTGGAACGCGGCTTCCATCCAGGACTTGAGGCACCGGCCGGCGTGTGGGCGGAGGCCGGTCCCGGTGTGGGGCCCGTGATCCGCGATGGACGGGAAGCGGTCATGTTCCGCGCGGTGGCCGGTGGAGGCGGATCGCAGGGCGAAGGTTGGCCCCTCGCCCGTTCCCTGGCGGTCGTCCTCGGCATGATCCTGCTGGTGATCGCCGGCCGGCGCCTGGCCGTGCACATCGGGCGATCGCACGGTGCCTGGGCCGGTACGGTCGCGTTCCTCGCCCTGTTGGGGGCGCTGCGGTGGATGGGCATCGCCGTGGGCACCCTGCCCGACCAGGGCCTGTTCATGCTCTTCGACCCGGGACTCTACGCCAGTTCGGCCTGGCTGCGCTCCCTGGGCGACCTACTGATACAGTCCATCCTGCTGCTGCTGGCCGCGGTGCATGTCCGCGATGCGTTCGTACGCGGGCACCTGCCGAAGGGCCTGCGTGGGCGCATGGCCGCGATGGCCCTGGCGTTCGGCCTGCTGTTCCTGGGCGATGAGCTTGCGACCGTGGTGCACAGCGTGGTGAGCGACAGCCGGATCGAACTGGACCTGCGTCACATCGAATCCTTCGACCGGTACAGCCTGCTGGCCCTGGCCGCGGTGGCCCTGTTGTTCGCTGCGTGGTGCCTGTTGGCCGAACTGTGGTCGCGCCTGGTCCGCACGCATTCCTTCGCGCAGAGCCTGGTGGGGCTGGCACTGGCCTTCGCCCTACTTGCCGCCATCCGCGTGCTGGGCCCGCCTCAGAGCCTGCTGGAGGCCATCTGGGCGCTGCCCCTGCTGCTGTTGGCCCTGGCGGTGCGGCATCGAAGGCCCGGGTTCACCGAGGCCGTGCTCACCCTGGCGGTCATCGCGGCGCTGAACGCCCAGGTGATCGGCGATGCGGTGGAGGCCCGCGAGGAACGGACCCGACAGGCGGTGGCCGAGCGGCTCCTCACCCAGGAGGATCCCGTGGTGGAACTGCTCTTCCGTGAGGTGGCCCCCGCCCTCCGCACCGATCCCGCCCTGTATCAGCTGCTCACCGACACGACGACCTGCACGGCGGCCGACCTCGACCGCACGGTCCGGCAGGAGCGCTTCACCGGCTATTGGGAGCGGTATGATGTGCGCCTGTTCGCCTACGGCACGGACGGGCGTCCGCGCTGTGCCACCGACGCCGCCCTGCCCACCGCGGGCGCCGACCCGTTGACCGAAGGGCTCCGGGTGCTCGCTGCTGCGGACATGCCCGACCTGCATCAGGGCACGGACGATGCCGGACGCACCTACCGCCACGCGCGCCTGGCCGTGATGCCGGCGGACACCTTGGAGCCGGCGCAACTGGTGCTGGAGCTCCACCCCCGCCTGGTGCCCGAGGGCCTGGGCTTCCCGGAGCTGCTCCTCGCCGGCCGCGATCCGCTGGACCAACGCGTGGAGCGCTACGAACGCGGCCGCTACAAGAGCGGTCAACTGGTGGAACAGGTGGGCGCGGGCCGCCTGCCGGTGCTGTGGGACAGCCTGCGCACGGTGCCCGATGTCCGCGCCTACGGCGATCCGGCCCGCTCCCTGGTCGTCCTGCGCGTTCCGCCCACGAGCTGGTTGGACCGCGCCACAGGGTTCAGCTACCTCTTCGCCTTCCTCAGCCTGATGCTGGCCGCGGCCATCGTGGTGCGCACACTGGTGCGCAACCAGGGACTTCCCGTGCTCACCATTTCCGGCAAGGTGCGCCTGGCCCTGGTGGGATTCACGCTGCTGGGGCTGGTCTTCTTCGGGCTCGGGGCGCGGCGCCTGCTCGAGCGCTCCTACGAGGAACGCAGCACCACCGCGCTGCTGGAGAAGACCCGCAGCGTACACGCCGAGCTGCAACGCCGATTGGACGGGGTGGGGCCCCTGAAGGGAAGCACCGACGCCTACCTGGACCACCTGCTCGGACGACTGAGCAATGTGTTCTTCACCGACATCCATGTGTACCGCCGCGACGGCCGGCTCCTGTCCTCCTCACGTCCGCAGCTCTTCAACGCGGGCCTGCTGGGCCGCCGCATGGACCCCGCCGCCTACCTGGAGATGGTGCTGGGCGGTGCGAGCGCGTATGTGCATGACGAATCCCTGGGCAAGGCGCTGCACCGCACGGCCTACATGCCGCTGCGCGACGATGAGGGCGTGCTGCTGGGCTATCTGGGTCTGCCCTCCTTCGCCGACCAGGCCCAGCAGGACCGCGAGCGCGCCTCGGTGCTGGTGGCGGTGGTGAACCTCTTCGTGCTGCTCTTCGCTCTGAGCATCGGTGTGGCCGTGTTCATCAGCAACTGGACCACACGCCCGCTGGACCGCCTGAAGGAAAGCCTGGCGCGCGTGGCCCTCACCGGGGCCAACGTACCCCTGCGCTACCGCGGCGAGGATGAGGTGGGCCGCCTGGTGGAGGTGTACAACCGCAAGGTGGAGGAGCTGCGCGCCAATGCCGAGAAGCTGGCGCGCAGTGAGCGCGAAAGCGCCTGGCGGGAGATGGCGCGGCAGGTGGCGCACGAGATCAAGAACCCGCTCACGCCCATGAAGCTCAGCATCCAGCAGTTCCAGCGCAGCTGGGACCCCGCGGCACCCGATGCCCGGGAGAAGCTCGAGAAGCTGAGCACCGGCCTGGTGCAGCAGATCGATGCCCTGAGCGGCGTGGCCAGCGCCTTCAGCCAGTTCGCGCAGATGCCCGCCGCCCGCCCCGAACACCTCGACCTGCGCGAGGTGGTCCGGGCCGCGGTGGAGGTCTTCCACGCCACCCCTGGCACCTCGATCGTGGTGCACGAGGCCCCCGAGCTCATCGTGGAGGCCGATCGCGAACACATGCTGCGTGTGCTGAACAACCTGTTGAAGAACGCCGTGCAGGCCATCCCCGAAGGGCGCGAAGGCCGGATCGAGGTGAGCGCCCGGAGCGTGGATGCTCACGCCGTGCTCGAGGTGCGCGACAACGGGGACGGCATCGCGCACGAGGTGCGCGAACGCATCTTCACCCCCAGCTTCACCACCAAGAGCAGCGGCATGGGCCTGGGCCTGGCCCTGGTGAAGCGCATGGTGGAGCAGGCCGGCGGCCGCGTGTGGTTCGAGAGCGAAGAAGGCGCCGGCGCCAGGTTCTTTGTGGCGCTGCCACTCCTGCGCTAGGCCGGTACATTTGGCCTTCGTCACTCCGGGCCCGACCCGGGATCGTCCCGACCCCAATGAGCTACACCAACCTCCTGGTGTCCGATGCCGAAGGCATCCGCACCATCACCATCAACCGCCCCGACCAGCTCAACGCGCTCAACCGCGCCACCATCGACGAGCTGGACCGCGCGCTGAACGAGGCAGAGGCCGACCGCAGCGTGCGCGTGCTGATCATCACCGGCAGCGGCCCCAAGGCCTTCGTGGCAGGCGCCGACATCAAGGAGTTCGCGCACTTCAGCGTGGAAGAAGGCAAGGCTTTGAGCGCCGATGGTCACACCAAGCTCTTCGACCATGTGGAGCGTCTGAACAAGCCCGTGATCGCCGCGGTGAACGGCTTCGCCCTCGGCGGCGGACTGGAGCTGGCCATGAGCTGCCACTTCCGCGTGGCCAGCGACAACGCCAAGCTGGGCCTGCCCGAGGTGGGCCTCGGGGTGATCCCTGGCTACGGCGGCACGCAACGCCTGGCCCGCCTGGTGGGCAAGGGCAAGGCCATGGAGATGATCTTCCTCGGCGGCGCGGGCATGATCAAGGCCGACGAGGCCCTGCAATGGGGCCTGGTGAACCACGTTGTTCCGCAGGACCAACTGCTCGCCAAGTCCAACGAGCTCGCAGCGACCATCGCGAAGAACAGTCCCACGGCCCTAGGTGCCGCCATCCGCGCCGTGAACGCCGGCTACGAGCCCGGTGCCAACGGCCTGCAACGCGAGATCGAGGAGTTCGGTAAATGCTTCGGCACCGCGGACTTCAAGGAGGGAACGAGCGCGTTCATGGAGAAGCGGAAGGCGAATTTCACGGGGGAGTGATGACACGTGCATTCATTGAACGCGTTCGAAATCGATGGTGGCTTTTCGGAATCGCCGTTTTAGGACTATTCGTGCTTCTGTTCTTGAATTACAAAGGAAAATCTACAATACTCGGAAGCTGGAATGTTGAGAATAGCACAATGGAAATACCAAAAAACAAAATAAGCTTCTATGGCGATGGTCGATTCATTTGGTCATTTTCTCAGAATGGCGATGGGCTGATAATGAGTGGTAATTATCATTTACTCAATGATACCTTAAGATTAAATATTAACTCTCCCAAAACTGAAAATGTTCTCTGGCAAATTGAGTTCTATGATAACAATACAATGATTCTAACTAACAAAGCCAAGCGGTTCCTTTTCACACGAGATTGACCGCCGACCGCATGGCTCGACAAGCTCACTCTGAATCGACCCATGCTTGTTGCCCGCTACCAAAGCATGATATCTTCGAGTTGACTCCCAAGCCATGAGCAAGAACACCTCCATCCTACTGGGCGACCACTTCGAAGCCTTTGTGGCCAGGCAAGTGAAGTCCGGCAAGTACACCTCGCTGAGCGGCGTGATCCGCGCGTCGTTGCGACTGTTCGAGGTGGAGGAAACGAAGAAGGAAAGCCTGATCAAGGAACTGAAGAAAGGAGAGCGCTCCGTCTTCATTGCGGAATTTGATG
The DNA here is from genome assembly GCA_016715895.1 of Flavobacteriales bacterium. Classification (NCBI taxonomy): domain Bacteria; kingdom Pseudomonadati; phylum Bacteroidota; class Flavobacteriia; order Flavobacteriales; species Flavobacteriales bacterium. Next base: position 526,157 of record JADJXH010000004.1, read on the forward strand.
GGGAGTTGTTCCTGAAAGACCTTCACCGAAAGCACCTCGGATCGGACTGGAACTGAGTGCCCACCGTGTCTGGTGCATGGGGCGCTGATCGAGGCGTTCCTCTGCGATCTATCCCCAGCCCCGCGCTCACAACTTGTCCAAATGGGTAACGTCCATCATCACCGGCATGCGACCTTCGTTTTCGAAGAAGAGTGGACCTGAGCGACATGATGTTCTCCGATCACTCATCTGTGTTCATCCGTGTTCATCTGTGGTTGAACTGACGTGAGCGCCCTCCGCAAACTCGCCGGCCAGACGGCCATCTACGGGCTCAGCAGCATCGTTGCGCGCTTCATCAACTTCCTGCTGGTGCCGCTGTACACCAGCACCTTCGTCTTTGAGCCGGCCGAGTATGGGGTGGTCACCGCGCTGTATGCCTGGACGGCCTTCCTCAACGTGGTGCTCACCTTCGGCATGGAGACCACCTACTTCCGCTTCGCCACGAAGGACCACGTGAAGGACAACCCCGACGGTGGCCGGGTGCTCTACGCCACGGCGACCTATGGACTGCTGCTGCCCGCGCTGCTCTTCATGGCCTTGGGTGGTGTCTTCTCCGGCCCAATCGCCGGCGGGCTCGGTTTCGGTGCCTACGCGAGCTCGGTGCTCGTGCTCGTGTTCATCATCGGCATCGATGCCATCACCACCATCCCCATGGCCCGGCTCCGCCAGCAGGGCAGGCCGTGGAAGTTCGCCGCCATCAACCTGCTCAGCGTGGCGGTGAACGTGGGCCTCAGCGTCTTCTTCATCCTGTACTGCATGAAGCAGTACAACATGGGGCAGAGCAACGCCCTCATCGATGCGGTGTACGACCCCAACCTCGGCGTGGGCTACGTCTTCGCCATCAACCTGGCGGCCACCGCGGTGAAGCTCCTGGTGCTGCTGCCTTCCTTCCCCGTGTTGCGGGCACGGGAGCCGCAGTTGCTGCGGGCCCTGTACGCCTTCGGGGCACCGCTGATGATCGCGGGCCTGGCCGGCATGGTGAACGAGACCGCCGACCGCGTGATCCTCAAGTACCTGCTGCCGGCGGACGTGGCCGATGCGGAGATCGGGATCTACGGCGCGTGCTACAAGCTGGCCGTGCTCATCACGCTCTTCATCCAGGCCTTCCGCATGGGGGCCGAGCCCTTCTTCTTCAGCCACGCCAAGGAGAAGGACAGCAAAGAGACCTTCGCCCGCATCATGAACGTGTTCGTGGCCGTGTGCATGAGCGCCTTCCTGGTGGTGATGCTCTTCATCGACCTGTTCAAGTGGTTCATCCCCAACCCGGCCTACCACGCCGGCCTGCGCGTGGTGCCCATCCTGATGCTCGCCAACGTGTTCCTGGGCATCTATTACAACCAGAGCGTGTGGTACAAGCTCACCGACCGGCCGCGCGTGGGCAGCACCATCAGCATGATCGGCGCGGCCATCACCATCGTGCTGCTCTTCGCGCTGATCCCCTCGCTGGGCTACATGGGTGCGGCCTGGGCCACCTTCATCTGCTACGCGAGCATGGCGGCCATCAGCTATGCCTGGGGCCAGCGGCACTACCCGATCCCCTACAACGTGAGCCGCGTGCTGCTGTACATGGCAGGAGCGGTGGTGTTGTGGTGGGGGGCGGAGCAGGTGCCGCTGGAAGGGGTGTTGAAGTACGCGGTGCGTATTGTGGTGGTGGCCGGATACACCACTATCGGGTGGAGGCTCGAAAGATCGATCGCGTCCAGCAATTGAAACCCGTTAACGACGACGCGGATCTAAACGCCAACCACAGACGTTGTTCCTGTCATCTCCTTCGGGTGCGCCTGCTCTCTCCAGGACCACATCAACGAACGTGATCATCCCCGAGCGTACACTGATGCCAGTGAACTCTTTGCGTTCGTATCCATCAAGCTCTGCAACCAACGTGTACATCCCCGGTGGGACATCGGCGAACTCAAAGCTCCCATCCAGCCCCGATAAAGCGCGCGTCACAACCGAGGAGGTACTGTCCAGCACAACGAGAGTCACGGCATCAAGCAGCTGACCAGTTCGATGCTCTTTGGTCTTCACTCGCAGGCTGCTTGACTGCGCCCAGCTGTTGCCGACAATGAGCCACGCTCCGAGCACTGCACAGATCCTCTGAAAAACCCTCCACGTCCTCATCCCAACGTGCTCCAGTACAGGTCGATCGCTTCCTTGATGTTCTTCATCACCTCCTCCATACTGTCCCCTTGGGAATGACAACCCTTCAGCTCGGGGACATAGGCGAAGTAGCCGTCCTTGTCGTGCTCGATGATGACCTGAAGCGTGTGGTTCACGGCCATCAAAGTTAAGGAGGGCCCAAGGCCACGCGACCTTCGTCTCCCTATCGTTGGATGTGGAACCGGGCCGTGCAAGCACGCTCCGCTCCGGTCATTCGGATGAAGTAACAGCCGTTCACGAGGTCGCGCACGTCGATCCACTGCTCGTTCCCCGCGCTCATCCGCACCTCCCGAAGGGTCCTGCCCAACGCATCCAGGATCAGCAGCCGGTCCGTATTGGGCGTGGCGCCGGCCCAGCGCACGCACAACCGATCATCCGCAGGCACGGGGAAGACTTGCATGGTCGGCGGGACGAGCTCCGATGGGATGCCGGTGAACACCCCGAGCGTATCCCACGTGAGGAAGAGGCGAGGCGGTACCGAGCCGGAGTACATGTCCTTGGTGCCGAAGGCGAGGTAGCCGCCAATGGCTTCCACGATGCTGGAGCCCAGGTCGTTCAACGAGTCGCCGTATGACCGTGACCACAGCGAGTCACCGGTTGCCGAGATCAGCGTGACACAAAGCTCCCGCTTGTTCGGCGATTGCCAGGTGCCGTGCGTGCCCACGGCCAGGTAGGTGCTGTCCGGCAGCGCCAAGACCTGCTGGAAGCGCGTGGCATAAAGCCGGTCCCAGATGACCTGGCCCAACGTGTCCAGGTGGAGCAATCGGCTCTTGGAGAAGTCGGGGCTCAGCAGCATCAAGAGCCCGTTGTCCGGGGTGGTGATGAGATCGAGCGGGGTGCAATAGGAGGTGTCGGTCACGAAGACCACGCTCTGTGGGACCCCGTTCACATCCACCTTCTCCAGTTGCACGAAGAGGCTGTTCTGCCCCACGGTGTCCAATGCCGAGGCCGCGATGTACCGACCTCCATCGAAAGAGGCCGTGCCGTGCTCATAAGTGTAGTACTTGTCCGCCTGGTTATAAGTGGTCACCGCCAGCGTATTACCCAGCGCATCGAGCGTGTAGTGCTCGAACCAGTTGGGCGCGTCGTACCCGATCTGGATGTTCGGCTCCTGCGTATCGAGCGCCAGCAGGTGGATCTCCTGCGAGGGGGTTTCCCACGCATCGGCAAGAATGCGCGAACAGGGTTGATCATACTGATGCCACCACAGCACGTTACCGGCCTGGTCGATCTTGAGCGCGAACACCTGCGGCATGGGTCCGTTCGCATTCGCGAACCCGCAATAGGTCCACGAGGCCGCGGCCGTGCCAGCGACCAGTGTGTTCCCATCCATGAGGTCCACAACATGGGAGATGGCACTGGGAATGATCGCGTCGATGCGGCGGGTCCAAAGCGTGTCGCCCGTGGGGAGCACCTTTACCAGATAGGTGGCGATGGCCCAGTCCTCGAACGGGATGCCGCTGCCCGGCGTCCATTGGCCGTGGATGCTGCCGCACAGCAGCAGGTTACCGTCGCCGGTGCGGTGCATCACGTGGGAGTACACCCGGTGGCCTGGATACGGGTACTGGTTCGACCAATCGACCCACTGGGCCGACACGGGTGCGGCCAGCAGCACAGCGGGAGCAAGGCGGAGCATCGTGCGAAGCAGCGTTCCCATGGGGTCGGTTTTCACGAAGCTACCCGTTGATGGGTCAACTCGTGAAGGGATCCGACGGAACTTTGCAGCACCATGTCCAACACGACCACCGCGACCACCGAGGTCCGCGTGACCAACAAAGGGAGGCACCCCCTGCCCCAGTACGCCACGCCGCATAGCGCCGGCCTCGACCTGCGCGCCAACCTGGATGCGCCGATCACCCTCGCTCCCGGCCAGCGCGCCCTGATCCCCACCGGCCTCTTCCTGGAACTGCCCGAAGGCACCGAGGCCCAGGTGCGGCCCCGCAGCGGACTGGCCTTCAAGCAGGGCATCACCGTGCTCAACAGCCCCGGCACCATCGACGCCGACTACCGCGGTGAAGTGGGCGTCCTGCTCATCAACCACGGTACCGAGCCCTTCACGGTGAACGATGGGGAGCGGATCGCCCAGTTGGTGGTGGCCCGGTACGAGCGGGTGGTGTTAATGGAGGTTACTGACCTGGCCCTGTCGGAACGTGGGGCGGGCGGCTTCGGGCATACTGGGCGGAAATAGGCACCTTCGCGGCCTGAACAGGAGCCCCGGCGAACGGCGGTCGTTCCAACGGGCTCAGCGCGACACTCCAGAGCGGAATGAAGATCATCGTACCGATGGCGGGCATGGGCAAGCGGATGCGCCCGCACACCCACACCACCGCCAAGCCCCTGCTGCCCATCGCGGGCAAGCCCATCGTGCAACGCCTCGTGGAGGACCTGGCCGCCGTGGCCGGCGAGCCCGTGGAGGAGGTGGCCTACATCGTCCATCCCAGCTTCGGGGCCAAGGTGGAGCAGGGCCTGGTGGCCATCGCCGAAGCGATCGGGGCCAAGGGCAGCATCCATTACCAGGAGGTGGCGCACGGCACGGCCCATGCCATCCTCTGCGCGGAGAAGGCCCTGAACGGCCGCATCATCGTGGCCTTCGCCGACACCCTCTTCCGGGCCCAGCTGAAGCTGGACAAGGACTGCGACGGGGTGATCTGGGTGAACAAGGTGGACGACCCGCGGCCCTTCGGCGTGGTGAAGCGCGATGGCGACGGCATCATCACCGAGTTCGTGGAGAAGCCGCAGGAGTTCGTGAGCGACCTGGCCATCATCGGCATCTACTACTTCGCCGATGGCGAGCGCCTGCGCAAGGAGATGCAATACCTCATCGACAACGACATCAAGGAGAAGGGCGAGTACCAGCTCACCAACGCCATGGAGAACATGAAGCGCAAGGGTGCGCGCTTCAAGGCCGGTGCGGTGGACGTGTGGATGGACTGCGGCAACAAGAACGCCATGGTGGACACCAACACCCGGGTGCTCGGCTTCCTGAAGGACGAGAAGGGCCTGGTGAGCCCCCAGCTGAAGAACACCCACAGCGTGGTGATCCCCCCCTGCTTCATCGGCGACGGCGTGGAGCTGGTGAACAGCGTGGTGGGTCCGAACGTCTCCATCGAGGCCGGCTCCTCGGTCACGGGCAGCGTGGTGCGCGATTCGATCCTGCGGGGCGGCGTGCGTGTACAGGACGCCGTGATCGCGAACAGCATGATCGGTGAACGCGCCATGGTGACCGGCCGTGCCATGGACCTGAGCCTCGGGGACGACGCCACGGTGGGGTGACCGGCCGCCGGATGTGCGACCTTTGTACCCCCTGGCGGGATCGATGTCCCCGGCTATCTTGAGCCGGCCACCCCGCATCCGCCACCCCTCGACCCGATCCCGCATGCGCCATCCCCTTCCGATCCTGAGCCTGCTGGTGGCCCTGGCCACGGCCTGTGGGGGTACGCGGCAGGCCACCGTCGCCCCATCGGGCGGCGGCCACGGTGAGCCCGGCGACCACACCCAGGCCAGCGACCAGCGCGCCCGGGTGATGCGCCTGTTCATGGACGCCACGCAGGCCCGGTTGAACGGCCAGCCCGGCAAGGCCATCGCCCTCTTCGAACAATGCATCAAGCTGGACCCCGGCAACCACGCCGCCATGTTCGAGCTGGCCAAGCTGATGCACATGCAGCAGCGGCCCGCAGAGGCGCTCACCTGGGCGAAGAAGGCGCAGGCCGCCGACCCGGAGAACATCTGGTACCGCTTCCTGCTGGCCGACCTCTACGGGCAGTACGGCCAGCTGGACAAGGCGTCCGAGACCTTCCAGGGCATCGTGGACAAGTGGCCGGAGCGGCACGAGGTGCGTTTCCAGCTGGCGCACACCCTCGCCATGGACGGCCGCACCGACGAGGCGCGCAAGGTGTTCAAGGACATCCGCACCCACCTGGGCAACGGCGAGGAGGTGGTGACACAGGAGTACGGCATGCTGGCCAATGCGGGCAAGCTGCAGGAGGCCCGCGAGGTGCTGGAGACCGCGCTGAAGGACGATCCGGACAATGTGGCCTACCTGGGCATGCTCGCCGAGCTCTACGACGAGATGGGCGAGGGCGACAAGGCCCTGGAGCTGTACCGCCGCGTGATGGAGGCCGATCCGGATGACAGCATGACCCGGCTGGCGCTGGCCGAGCACTACTACGCCAAGGGCGAGATGGACCCCGCCTTCGAACAGCTCGGTCTGGCCTTCGGCGACCCCGACCTGGAGGTGGACCCCAAGATGCAGGTGCTGCTCGGCTTCTTCGAGATGACCACCAGCGGCAGCGGAGCCACGGACGACAGCAAGGACCTGGTGCGCCGGGCCTACACGCTGATCGACATCCTGGAGCGCACGCACCCCGAAAGTGGAAAGCCCAGCACCATCCGCGGTGATTTCCTGATGCGCGATGGCAGGATGGCCGAGGCCCGCGACGCCTTCCGCAAGGCCCTGAACTACGAGAAGGACAAGTTCCCCATCTGGATGCAGGTGTTGCAGATGGACCTGCAGGCCGCGGACCATGCCGCGCTGCGCGACGACGCCCGTGCCGCCACCGAGCTCTTCCCCACAAGCCCCGAACCCTGGCTGTACCTGGGCATCGCCGAGGCCCAGTTGAAGGCCTACGACCCGGCCATCGAGGCGCTGGTGACGGGCCGCGACCTGGTGGTGGACAACGACCCGTTGCTGGCCTCGTTCTGGACCAGCCTGGGCGACGCCTACCACAGCGCCGGTCGCCACGACCGCAGCGATGAGGCCTTCGACCAGGCCCTGCGGCTCGACCCGCGCAACGCCACCACGCTGAACAACTACGCCTACTACCTGAGCCTGCGCGGCGAGAAGCTCGAGCGCGCCCGGGAGATGAGCGAACAGAGCAACAAGCTGGCCCCGGGCCAGACCTCCTTCGAGGACACCTACGCCTGGGTGCTGCACCGCATGGGTCGCCACGACGAGGCACGCACCTGGATCGAGAAGGCCCTGGCCAGCGGTGGCGCCACCAGCGGCGAGGTGGTGGAGCACTACGGCGACATCCTCTACGCCCTGGGCGATCATGCCGGCGCGGTGGAACAGTGGCGCAAGGCACTGGCGCTGGGCGGTGCCAGTGAGGCCATCGGCAGCAAGGCGAGCTCCGGCCGGCCCGCCGAATGAACCTGCGGCCCATGTTCCGGCCCGCCGTCCGCCTCCTTCACCGCACCCTCGGCCTTCTGCTGCTCCTCGGCCCGGGCTGTCGCCCGGTGAAGCAGGTGTTCCAGGCCGACCGCGAGCTGCCCCTGCGTTCCGCCGAGAAAGTGGTGGAGAACGCGCTCGCCGCCCTGCCCGCCGAGGTCCGCCACTTCAGCGCCAAGGCCGATGTGGACCTGGTGATGCCCGATGCCTCACGCTCCTTCCGCAGCACGGTGCGGCTCGTGACCGACAGCGCGCTCTGGGTGAGCATCACCCCGGCGCTCGGCATCGAGGTGGCCCGTGCGCTGGTGACCACGGACAGCGTGAAGGTGCTCGATCGCCTGAAGGACACCTACTTCGTGGGCGGGCGGGACAGCGCCTGGGCACGGTTCGGCATCGACCCCGACCTGGACCTGCTGCAGCAGGCGCTGTTGGGACGACCCATCGGACTGGACCCCCGCGAGAAATACCGCGTGGACCGGGAGAACGGGCACTACGTGCTCACGAGCCGGGAGAAACGACGCTTCGTGCGGGCCGCGGAGGACATCCTGCCCGGGGACACCCTGACGGACGACCGGGACATGAAGGAGCGTCGCCTGGAGCGCACCTTGCGCAAGGCGGGCGAGCGTGAGGCGATCGTCTTTCGCTACTGGGTGGAGCCGGACAGCTTCAGGGTGGTGCGTGTGCTGGTGAGCGACCTGGCACGCGATCAACAGGCCGATGTGCGTTATGAGGACATCGGCACGGGGGATGCCCCCCCCTTCCCCCATCGCATCTCCCTTTCTTTGTCGGACCCGGTACGTCATGCCTCAGGCAGCCTTCAGCTCTCCCGGATCGACACCGTCGGGCCGCTCCAGCTCCCGTTCCGGGTGCCGGAGAAGTTCGCTCCGATGCCGTAGGCGCCTGCTGGCGGCCTTGCTGCTGCTGCTGCTGTTGATGCCCGGGGCGGCGCAGGACCGCAGGAAGCTGGAGAAGAAGCGGGATGCGCTGGACAAGCAGATCAGGACCACCAACACCCTGCTGGAGCAGGCGCGCAAGGAGCAGCAGAGCGCCGAGCGGCAGCTGCAGTTGCTGGACCAGCAGCTGCGGACCCGCCAGGAGCTGATCGCCACCCTGGGCGGCGAGGTGCGCGAAGCGGACCAACGGATCGCCGAGGACGAGTCGGTGGTGAAGGCCTTGGAGGAGGACCTCGAGGTGCTGAGCGACGAGTACGGCCGCATGTTGCACTACGCGTATCGCAACCGCAGCGCCTACGACCGCCTCAGCTACCTCTTCGCCGCCGAGAGCTTCCAGCAGGCGTGGAAGCGCAGCCGCTATCTGGACCAGCTCGCCGAGCACCGGCGCCGGCAGGTGGAGCAGATCACCGCCACGCAGACCGACCTGGCCGCGCGGATCGCCGCGCTACGCGAACGGCGCAACGAGAAGACGGCCCTGCTCAGCGAACAGCAGCAGGAGCGCGCGCGGCTCGACCGCGACAAGGACGGCCGTGAAGTGACCCTCGCCCAGCTGCGCAAGGAGGAGAGCCGCCTGAGGAGCACCCTGCGCAAGCAGGAGGGCCAGCGCCGCGACCTGGACGCCGCGATCCGCAAGGCCATCGAGGCCGAGCTGAAGCCGAAGACCGGCGGATCCTCAGGCAAGGGTGGCAAGCTCGACCTCACCCTGACCCCGGAGGCGCGCGAACTGAACGCCGATTTCGAGAAGAACAAGGGACGCCTGCCCTGGCCCGTGGCCAAGGGCGTCATCACCAGCCGCTTCGGCAAGCAGCCCCACCCGGTGCTCAAGGGCATCGTGATCGAGAACAACGGCATCGACATCACCACCGAGAAGGGCGCCTCGGTGAGGGCCTTGTTCCGCGGGGAGGTGAGCAGCGTGATCGTGATCCCCGGTGCCGGCAAGGCGGTGATCGTCACCCACGGCGCCTACCGCACCGTGTACAGCAACCTGCGCGAGGTGTCGGTGGCCAAGGGCCAGAAGGTGGACACCAAGCAGACGCTGGGCTCCGTGCTGAGCGAGGAGGGCACGGCCGTGGCGCACGTGGAGATCTGGAAGGTGACGGCCGACGGCCTGGTGAAGGTGGACCCGTCGCCCTGGCTCGCACAGCCCTGAAGGGAAGCCCCGATCGGGCTACTTTTGCCACGGCCAGCGCCCCACACCACCGGACGCCCGCCCCAACGACCATGAAACTCGGCATGTGGGAGATCATCCTCATCGTTCTGGCGCTGCTGCTGCTGTTCGGCGGCAAGAAGATCCCCGAACTGATGCGCGGGCTGGGCAAGGGCATGAAGGAGTTCAAGGACGCCCAGAAGGGCGACGCACCCTCCGACGAGAAGCGCTGAGCCCACGTTCCCGCTGATGCGCCCCACCCGCACCCTGCGTGAGGCCCGCGAGGCCATGGCCGCCGGGGCCACGGTGCGCGCCCTCACCGAAGCGGCGCTGGCCGAGGCCCGCCGGCAGGCGCACCTCAACGCCTTCCTGGAGCTCTTCGAGGAGAGCGCCCTGGCCCAGGCCGACCGGGTGGATGCGGCGGTGCGCGCAGGCACGGCAGGGCCGCTGGCCGGTCTGATGCTCAGCATCAAGGACAACATCTGCTACAAGGACCATCGGGTGGGGGCGTCCAGCCGCATCCTGGAGGGCTTCACCAGCCTGTACAGCGCCACGGTGGTGGAACGCCTGCTGGCGGCCGGCGCCGTCATCATCGGCCGCACCAATTGCGACGAGTTCGCCATGGGCAGCAGCAACGAGAACAGCGCCTATGGCCCGGTGGCCAACCCCCTGGACCCCAAGCGGGTGCCCGGTGGCTCCAGCGGCGGTGCCGCAGCGAGCGTGGCCGCGGGGATTGTGCATGCCGCCCTGGGCAGTGATACCGGCGGAAGCATCCGCCAGCCCGCCTCCTTCACGGGCACGGTGGGCCTGAAGCCCACCTACGGCCGCGTGAGCCGCTACGGCCTCATCGCCTTCGCCAGCAGCTTCGACCAGATCGGGCCCTTCGCCCGCACCGTGGAGGATGCCACCGCCGTGTACAACGCCATGGCCGGGCAGGACCCCTTGGACAGCACCACCAGCAGCCGCCCCGCCCCGCCCATCACGCTGAGCGAACCAGGGCCGCTTCGCATCGCCTACTACCGCGAATGCGTGGAACGGCCGGGTGTGGCCCCGGCCGTCCGCGAGGCCATGACCGCCCTGGTGGAGCGGCTGCAGGCCGAAGGCCACACGGTGGAGCCGGCCGAGCTGCCGCTGCTGGACCATCAGGTGCCCACCTACTACATCATCGCCACGGCCGAGGCCAGCAGCAACCTGGCCCGCTTCGACGGCATCCACTACGGGCACCGGAGCAAGGCCGCCCAAGGGGTCGAGGAGACCTACCGCCTGAGCCGCAGCGAGGGCTTCGGCCCGGAGGTGCAGCGGCGGATCCTCCTGGGCACCTTCGTGCTGAGCGCCGGGTACTACGATGCCTACTACGCCCAGGCCCAGCGCGTGCGGCGCCTGATCCGTGACGCCACCCTGCGCACCCTCACCGACCACGACCTGATCCTGCTACCCACCTGTCCCATCACGGCGTTCGAGCAGGGAGCCCTGTCGGCCGACCCCATCGCCATGTACCTGCAGGACATCTTCACGGTGCAGGCCAATCTCGCCGGCAACCCGGCCATCAGCGTGCCTTTGGGCACCGATGCCGGGGGGCTGCCGTTCGGGGCCCAGCTCATGGCGGCGCCCTTCGGGGAGGAGGTGCTGCTGCGCGCCGCGTCACACCTGCTGCCACGCTGACCGGCAGGGGGTTATCCACAGCCTGTTGGATCAGGGCCGATCCGCTACATTTGCCCTTCGTTTTTCGGACCACCACACCCTGTGGACGCGCAACGGGAACATACCATCGAGTTCGTCGGGCTGAAGGACGGTCTGCACGACTTCCGGTTCGCGTTGGATGATGCGTTCTTCGCCGCTGCGGCGGACGAGGAGCTGCACGGCGGGGCCTGCACGGTGGACGTGACGCTGGACAAGAGCCCGAACCTGCTGGTGGCCGATTTGCACATCACCGGCACCGTGCGCATGGACTGCGACCATTGCAACGCCCCGCTGGACCAGCCGGTGGACGGCAGGTTGCGGCAGGTGTACCACCTCAACGGCCGCCAGCGCTTCGATGGCGACGATGACGTGATCGGCCTGGACCCGGCCGACCATGCCATCCAGTTGAGCCATCCGATCTACGAATGCCTGCGACTGACGCTGCCGGCCCGGCGGGTGCACGCCCCGGGCGGGTGCGACCCGGCCGTGGACGCCATCCTGAACGAACAGCACGGTGGACCGGCGGGGAACGACCCGCGCTGGTCCGCATTGAACGCCTTGAAAGACAACCGCTGACCTGAACTCCTGAGCCATGCCCAATCCGAAGCGACGCCATTCCAAGACCCGCACCATGAAGCGGCGCACCCACCAGCGCGCCGGCACCCCCACGGTGAGCAAGGACCCCAACACGGGCGAGATGCACCTGCGCCACCGCGCCTACAAGGTGGGCGATGACCTGTACTACCGCGGCAAGGTGGTGGTGAGCGGCTCGGCCGCCGAGTGAACCTTCCGGTGACCATCCTTCGCGCCTGCCGGCCACGATGAGGATCGGACTGGACATCATGGGCAGCGACCATGGGCCGGAGGTGCCCATGAAGGGGGCCGTCATGGCCGCCCGCGAGCTTCCGCCCGACGTGCGCCTGGTGCTGATCGGCGACCCCGAGGCCATCCACACCGGGCTGGCCCGCGAAGGGGCCGACCCCGCCGCGTTCGAGGTGGTGGCCAGCCGCAACGACATCACCATGCAGGACAGCGCCACCAAGGCGCTGCAGACCAAGCCGGAGAGCAGCATCAGCCTGGGCTTCGGGCTGATGAAGGCCGGCCGGCTGGATGCCTTCGCCAGCACGGGCAACACCGGCGCCATGCTGGTGGGCGCCGTGCTGAGCGTGAAACCGATCCCGGGCATCATCCGCCCCTGCATCCCCAGCGTGGTGCCCAAGGAGAACGGCAGCTACGGCATCATGCTCGACGTGGGCGCCAACGCCGACTGCAAACCCGATGTCCTCACCCAGTTCGGCCTCCTGGGCCATCTCCTGGCCAAGCACGTCTACCGCATCGACACCCCCAAGGTGGCCCTGCTCAACATCGGTGAGGAGGACAAGAAGGGCAACGCCACGGCCCTGGCCGCCTATGCCCTCATGAAGGAGCAGTCGCAGTACAACTTCATCGGCAACGTGGAGGGCCGCGACCTGTTCAACGACAAGGCCGATGTGATGGTCACCGATGGCTTCACGGGCAACATCGTCCTGAAGGCCGTGGAGGCCTTCCACGACCTGCTGAAGCTCCGTGGCGTGCACGAGCCCTTCTTCGACCGGTTCGACTACGAGAACTATGGCGGCCTGCCCGTACTGGGCGTCAACGGCAACGTCATCATCGGCCACGGCATCAGCAACGAGGTCACCATCAAGAACATGCTGCTCTTCACCCGCGAGGTGGTGGAGAGCCGCCTGAACGACCGCATCCGCGAAGCGCTGGTATGAGCCGCCGCATCACCGCCGCCGTCACCGCCGTGCATGGCTGGGTGCCCGACCGGGTGGTGAGCAACCACGACCTGGAGCACATGGTGGACACGAACGATGCGTGGATCACCGAACGTACGGGCATCAAGGAGCGCCGCATCATGGACCGCGGCGTGGGCACCTCGGAGGTCGGGGTGCGCAGCGTGCGGGCCCTCTGCGAAAAGCGCGGCATCGACCCCCTGGAGATCGACCTGCTGATCTGCGCCACGGTGACCCCCGACCACCAGTTCCCGGCCACGGCGAACATCATCTGCGACCGGATCGGCGCGAAGAACGCCTGGGGCTTCGACCTGATGGCGGCCTGCAGCGGATTCCTTTACGGCCTGACGGTCGGCGCCCAGTTCATCGAGACCGGCAAATACCGCAAGGTGGTGGTGGTCGGCGCCGACAAGATGAGCAGCATCATCGACTATCAGGACCGGGCCACCTGCATCATCTTCGGGGATGGCGGCGGCGCGGTGCTGCTGGAGCCCAACGAGGAAGGCCTCGGTGTGCTGGACAGCCTGCTGCATGCCGACGGATCGGGCTGCCAGTTCCTGCATCAGAAGGCGGGCGGCTCGGTGAAGCCGGCCACCATCCGAACGGTGGAGGCCCATGAGCACAACGTGTTCCAGGAGGGCAAGTCGGTGTTCAAGTTCGCCGTCACCAACATGGCCGACGTGAGCGCCCAGGTGATGGAGCGCAACGGGCTGACGGCGGCGGACGTGACCTGGCTGGTGCCGCACCAGGCCAACCTGCGCATCATCGACGCCACGGCCCGCCGCATGGGCCTGGACGACAGCAAGGTGATGATCAACATCGGCCGGTACGGCAACACCACGGCGGGCACGCTGCCCCTGTGCCTGTGGGAGTGGGAGCCCCGGTTGAAGAAGGGTGACAACCTGATCCTCAGCGCCTTCGGTGGTGGATTCACCTGGGGGGCGGTGTACCTGAAATGGGCCTACGGGGGGTGAACCCCGGGACGTGATACATTGGCGGTCCTTTGGCGGACGACCGACCGCCGGACCGGTTGAACGAACAATGAGCGAACCGATGAACCTAGCGCAGATCCAGGAGCTGATCAAGTTCGTCGCCAAGAGCGGCGTCAGCGAGGTGGAGATCGAGCAGAAGGACTTCAAGATCACGATCAAGACCCCGGCGGGCAAGAAGGAGGTGCAGGTGATCGCCGCACCGGCCCCGGCCTATGCACCGCCCGCGCCCGTGGCGGCGGCACCCGCTGCGGCACCGGCACCGGCCGCACTCGCGGCGCCCGCACCGGCCAAGGAGGAGAGCCGCTACGTGACGGTGAAGGCGCCCATGATCGGCACCTTCTACCGCGCACCCGGCCCCGGCAAGCCGGTGTTCGTCAACGTGGGCGACACCATCGAAAAGGGCAAGCCCATCTGCATCATCGAGGCCATGAAGCTCTTCAACGAGATCGAGAGCGACGTGAGCGGCAAGATCGTGAAGGTGCTGGTGGACGATGCCAAGCCGGTGGAGTACGACCAGCCGTTGTTCCTGGTGGATCCGTCTTAGTGAGCCGCAGAGGCGCAAAGACGCTGAGAAGTCCATATTGCCTGATGGAACCGCCGATGAGCACGCACTGAGGTCAGCATCCCCCGCGCCTCTGCGCCTCTGCGGCCAATGCCCCCGCTGATGTTCAAGAAGATCCTCATAGCCAACCGCGGCGAGATCGCCCTGCGCGTGATCCGGACCTGCCGGGAGATGGGCATCCGCACGGTGGCCGTCTACAGCACCTCCGACAAGGAGAGCCTGCACGTGCGCTTCGCCGACGAGGCCGTGTGCATCGGCCCGCCGCCCAGCAAGGAGAGCTACCTGAACATGCCGCGCATCATCGCCGCGGCCGAGATCACCAACGCAGATGCCATCCACCCCGGCTATGGCTTCCTGAGCGAGAACGCCAAGTTCAGCAAGCTGTGCCAGAAGCACGGCATCAAGTTCATCGGCGCCACGCCCGAGCAGATCGAGGCCATGGGCGACAAGGCCACCGCCAAGGCCACCATGATCAAGGCTGGTGTTCCGGTGGTGCCCGGCACCGAGGGCCTGGTGACCGACATCGCCGTGGCCAAGAAGGAGGCCAAGCGCATCGGCTACCCGGTGATCCTGAAGGCCACGGCCGGTGGCGGCGGCAAGGGCATGCGCCTGGTGTGGAAGGAGGAGGAGTTCCAGGAGGCCTTCGAGAAGGCCAGCCAGGAGGCGGGCGCCGCCTTCGGCAACCCGGGGATGTACATGGAGAAGTACATCCTGGAGCCCCGCCACATCGAGATCCAGATCGCCGGCGACCAGTACGGCACCTTCTGCCACATGAGCGAGCGCGACTGCTCCATCCAGCGCCGCCACCAGAAGCTCGTGGAGGAGACGCCCAGCCCCTTCATGACCAAGGCGCTGCGCAAGAAGATGGGCGAGGCCGCCATCAAGGCCGCCGCCAGCGTGAACTATGAAGGCGTGGGCACCGTGGAGTTCCTGGTGGACAAGGACCGCAACTTCTACTTCATGGAGATGAACACGCGGATCCAGGTGGAGCACACCATCACCGAGGAGGTGATCGACTACGACCTGATCCGCGAGCAGATCAAGATCGCGGCCGGCATCCCCATCAGCGGCCTCAACTACGAGCCCACGCGCCACAGCATCCAGTGCCGCATCAATGCGGAGGACCCCTTCAACAACTTCCGTCCCACGCCCGGCCGGATCACCAGCTACCACAGCCCCGGCGGCCACGGGGTGCGGGTGGACACCCACGTGTACGCCGGCTACACCATCCCACCGAACTACGACAGCATGATCGGCAAGCTGATCGTGAGCGCGCAGACGCGGGAGGAGGCCATCACCAAGATGGAACGCGCACTGAGCGAGTACGTGATCGAAGGCGTGCACACCACCATTCCCTTCCACCTGCAGCTGATGCAGAACGAGAAGTTCCGCGCCGGGGAGTTCACCACGAAATTCCTGGAGGACTTCGAGATCAAGCGGCCGGGCTGAAGCCCGAAGGAGCGGCATCGTCGGTGCCGGGAACGGCCGTCACCGCCTCGGATGGACGCGCTACTTTCACCGCATGCGGTGGTGGATCCTGCTGATCGCGGCTCACATGTCGGTCGCGCTGTGTGCGCAGGAAGCGGCAGCGGACCGGGTGGAACCCGCCACCATCACCATCGGACCGGGGCTGGGACTTGATTTCGGCGGCCTGGGCGTGCAGTTGAGCGGCCGGCCGGTGCCGATGCTGAACCTGCTGCTGGGTGTGGGCTACAACCTGAACGGGGCCGGCATCAACGCCGGGGTGGCCTGGCGCATGCTGCCCCACAAGCGGTTCTGCCCCTACCTGGTGGGGCTCTACGGCTACAACGCGGTGATCGCGATCCGCGGCGACGAGGACAACACGCGGACCTATTATGGGCCAACGGCCGGGGTGGGCCTGGAGATCCATCCCAAGCGCCGCAGCGGGCACCTGCAGCTCGCGGTGTTCCTGCCCTTCCGCTCGGCGGAGTTCCAGGATGACCTGGACCGCGTGAAGGCCGATCCGGTGATCGACCTGCGCACCGAACCCCTACCGATCGCCTTCTCCCTGGGCTACCACTTCGGGCTGTGAGCCGGGCAGGGACAGGCGGCGGGCGGTGAGCCCATGTGGCGTGGCCTGCAGCAGCAGGGCCCGCGAAGCGCCCAGGTCGCGGAGCACCTGCATGGCGTCGGCCTCATCGGCCACCGGCCGGGTGTTGCGCCGGGCGTACCACTGCAACTGGGGCTCGGAAGGGACCCCCTGCAGGAGCACCACCTCCTCCGGCCGCGCGAGGTGGGCGATCACACGGCCCTGCTCCATCGCCATCGCGTACGGAGCGCCGGTGGCCCGGCCATCGCCGGGGCGGTTGAGCCGGGAGTAGGCGAGAACGCCCAACAGCGCCGTGGCGGCCAGTGGCCAGATGGCCCGTATCCGGTGTTGTTCGGCAAGGCCCAGCAGCCCCCACGCCGCGGCCGTGCACAGCACGAAGCCGAGCTTGAGCAGCGCGAACTCGTGGATGGCGTAGCGCGTGAACACCAGCAGGTAGAGCAGGCCCGGAAGCCCGGTGAGCAGCAGCACAGTGCGCAGGGGCCGCCACTGCGGACGGGTCAGGAAGACCGCGCCACCGAGGAGCAGCAGCAACGGCCCCCAGGCGGTGATCGCGTTGCGGCCCATGTGCTCCAGCCCCTGCCCCACCGTGGCCGAGGCCTCCCCGGGCATCACTCCGCGCTCCGCGTAGCGGTGGAGGTAGTAGGCCCACAGGTCCTCCGCCCCCACCACGGAGGCGTACAGCCCCAGACAGAGCCCGGTGACCAGGGCCGCGATGAGCACCAGGGCCAGCGCGGCGCGCATCCATACGGCCGCACCCTCCCGCTTCCACCGCACGAGCAGCAGGCCGGCCATCACGGGCACCACGAAGGCCGCCACCCATTCGGTGGCCGCCAGGGTGGCGCCAGCCGCCAGCAGCGGCAGGATGTGTCGACCGGAGGGCCGGTCGGCGCGCCACAGCCCCGCGAAGGCATAAAGGCAGCAGGCCCAGGGCAGCTGCGCGGCCATGTCGCTCATGTACACGTTGCCGTGGTACCACAGGGGCGCCGGCATCAGCAGGTAGAGGGTGGCGGCCGAAATGCCCAGCGCCCAGCGCCGCGGATCCGGTGCCCACATGCGCGCCAGGAAGGCCATGAGCAGCCAGGCGGTGAGGGCGTGCAGCGCGAGGTTGAAGGCCTGCAGGGCCAGGGGGGACGGCGTGGTGCCGGTGAACGCGAACACCGCCGCCGGGGCCCAGTAGGCCAGCGGCAGGTGCGATAGGTAGTAGTAGATGCCGTCCTGTTCCGTGAGCGCGTAGTGCAGACCGATCACCCCGCGATCGCCCGGGTTCGGCCAGGTGACGGCGGGGCAGCCCTGGTGCTTCAGGAAACCGTCCTGCCGCCACACCTCCTGGACGATGAGCACGAGCGCCGTGCAGAACTCGTGGTTCTTGCTCAGCGGGCGGTCCAACTGCGGAAGGCGCACCAGCACGCTGAGGAGGACGGCGGCCAGGAAGGCGGGAAGCACCCAGCGTGGGGCCTTCATGCGGGCGGGGCGGGGTCGGTCGGTGCCGCACGCCGGCGGAGCTCCAGCACGTCCAGCAGGTCCTTGGGGCGCCCGCTCTTCACCTTGCTGGCGATCAGGTCGTCGAGGGCCAGGACGTGGTAGCGGGCGACCGGAACACCGGCGATCTCGCCGAACACGCAGCGTTCCCACGCCTCACCGAAGCTGCAACCGGGGTTGAACCGGGTGATCAGCTCGATCTCCTGCTCGGGGGAGATCTTGATGGTGATGTTCTGCTCGGCATCCAGCACCTTCACCGGCAGTTCCTCCACGCCGTAGCCAAGGGTGTGGAGGACCTTGAGCAGGATGTCGAAGTTCGCCTTGGACGGTTCGATCCACAGGTCCACGTCGGCCGAGTGGCGCTTGTAGCCGTGGTGGTTCACGGCAGCCCCGCCGACCAGGATGATCCGCAGGCCGAGGGCGTGGGCCTGGGCCAGGAAGGCGTTCACCTCAGCCTCGAACTTCATGCGAGCGCTTCCGGATGATGAAGTTCCCCTTGGCCTCTCCTCGCTCGTGCTCAGCGGGCGGGTTCCGCTCGATGTCGCGCAGGAAAAGCACCAGACGCTCCCACGGCGTCAGGGCCATGAACTCCCGTTCGCGCCGGGCGTTGCTTTCCTCCTTGGTCTCGAAGCGGATCTCGGGTCTGCCGGGGACGGCCATGGACCCGAAGTTACACGCTCGCCCGCACGCCCTTCTCCCCCAGCATCACCTTCACCGCCGCGATGAGGGCCTTGTCGTCGAAGCCGAACTCGGCATGGAGCTCGGGTGGATGTGTGGCCTGGTTCGGCCGGCGGGTCCGAGCTCAGGTCGGGATCAGCACCCGCTGTTGCTCCACCAAGGCCCGGAAGCCCGGGTTGGTGGTCTTCAGGTCGATCACGTCCACGGCCATGGGCAGATCGCTTTCCGCCAGGTCGTCGCGCAACAAGGCGAGGGTCCGCGGATCGATGGGGGAATCCCCTTCCAAGGCCAGATCGAGGTCGCTGAACGGCCGCGCAGTATCCTTTACCCGCGAACCGAAAGCCCAGGCCTTTGCGTTTGGCACGTGCGCGCTCAGGATGCTGCGCAGCGATCGCAGATGTTGCGGTTCAAGATCAAGCATGTCGCTGCTTCAATTCGGCCAGCAGGTGCCGGGCATCCTCGTTGACCTCCTGTGCATGCAACATCACTGCTGAACCGCATCCTACGAAGGCCAACAGCACATGCAGTTGCAGTCTACCCGAACAACCTGACCTGTATTTCCAGGAGCAGGCCATCACCTAGGGTTACGCGCTCACCCGCACCCCCTTCCGCACGCCCTTCTCCCCCACCATCTCCTTCACCGCCGCGATGAGCGCCTTGTCGTCGAAGCCGCATTCGGCGTAGAGCTCGGGCTGGGTGCCGTGCTCGATCCAGCGGTCGGGGATGCCCAGCCGCTTCACGTGGGCGTGGTAGCCGTGGTCGGCCATGAACTCCAGCACGGCACTGCCCATGCCGCCCTGGATGGCGTGGTCCTCGATGGTGACCACCTGCTTGAACTTGGCGAAGACCTCGTGCAGCAACAGCTCGTCCAGCGGCTTCACGAAGCGCATGTCGTAATGGGCCACGCTATAGCCTTCGGCTTCAAGCGCATCGATGCCCTTGGCGGCGATGTTGCCGATGTGGCCGATGGAGAGCACGGCGATGTCGGTCCCGGAACGCAGCTTCCGCCCGGTGCCCACCTTGATGGCCTTGAAGGGCGTCTTCCACTCGGTCATCACCCCCTCGCCGCGCGGGTAGCGGATGCTGAAGGGGCCCTGGTCTGGCAGCTGGGCGGTGTACATCAGGTCGCGCAGCTCCTCCTCGTTCATCGGGGCGCTCACCACCATGTTGGGGATGCAGCGGAAATAGGCCAGGTCGAAGTTGCCGTGGTGCGTGGGGCCGTCGGCACCCGCCAGACCGCCGCGATCCAGGCAGAACACCACGTTGAGCTTCTGGAGCGCCACATCGTGCACCACCTGGTCGTAGGCGCGCTGCATGAAGGAACTGTAGATGTTGCAGAAGGGCACCATCCCCTGTGTGGCCATGCCGGCGCTGAAGGTGACCGCATGCTGCTCGGCGATGCCCACGTCGAAGGCGCGGTCGGGCATGGCCTTCATCATGATGTTGAGCGAGCAGCCCGTGGGCATGGCGGGCGTCACGCCCACGATCCTCGGGTTCTTTTCGGCCAGCTCCACGATTGTGTGGCCGAAGACATCCTGGTACTTGGGCGGCTGGGGGCTCTTGGGCACCACCTTGATGATCTCGCCGGTCTCCTTGTTGAAGAGCCCGGGCGCGTGCCACACGGTGGCGTTGCCGGCCTCGGCGGGCGCGTAGCCCTTGCCCTTCACGGTGATGGTGTGCAGGATCTTGGGGCCGGGGATGTCCTTCAGGTCGCGCATCACCTTCACCAGCCGCTCCACATCGTGGCCGTCCACCGGGCCGAAGTAGCGGAAGTTGAGGCTCTCGAACAGGTTGCTCTGCTTGAGCAGGGCGCTCTTCACGGCGTTCTCCACCTTCTGCACGATGGCCTGGGCGTTGGGCCCGAACTTGCTGATGCGGCCCAGCAGGTTCCACACCTCGTCCTTCACCTTGTTGTAGGTGTGGCTGGTGGCGATGTCGGTGAGGTACTCCTTGAGCGCACCGACGTTGGGGTCGATGCTCATGCAATTGTCGTTGAGCACCACGAGCATGTCGGTGCCGGCGCCGCCCGCATGGTTCAGCGCCTCGAAGGCCTGGCCGGCGGTCATGGCGCCGTCGCCGATCACGGCCACCACCTGGCGGTCCTGCTCGCCCTTGAGCCTGCTGGCCACGGCCATGCCCAGCGCACCACCGATGCTGGTGCTGCTGTGGCCCACGCCGAAGGTGTCGTACGGGCTCTCGCTGCGCTTGGGGAAGCCGCTGAGGCCCTTGTGGATGCGGTTGGTGTGGAACACCTTGCGCCGGCCGGTGAGGATCTTGTGTCCGTAGGCCTGGTGCCCCACGTCCCACACCAGCTGGTCGTAGGGCGTGTTGAACACGTAGTGCAGGGCCACGGTGAGCTCCACCACGCCCAGGCTGGCGCCGAAGTGGCCGCCCTTGACGCTCACCACGTCGATGATGAATCGGCGCAGCTCATCGCACACCTGCTCCAGCTGGGGCTCGGACAGGGTGCGCAGGTCGGCCGGGAGCTCGATGCGCTCGAGCAGGGGGTAGGTGCCGGGGGGCTGTTCCACGCGGTGGGGGCGATGGGTGAACAACAAAGGTAGCGGAAGGGCTGTTCGCGGGCCGGACCATGAACGGCATGGTGTGGGCGATCGGTATGCGCGGGGATGCGGGTGCGTGCACCGCTCCATACATTAGCGCCCGCTCGACGGAACCCTCCGGCGCCCCACGGATGTCGAACCCCCAGGATTACCTGCCCATCGCGCTGCAGACCCTCATCGCGGTCGGCTTCGTGGTCACCACCCTGCTGCTCACCGGCAAGATCGGCCCCAAGCGGGCCGGCAAGCACAAGGAGGAGAACTTCGAGTGCGGCATCGAGCAGTACGGCAACGCGCGCAGCCCGTTCTCGGTGAAGTACTTCCTGATCGCCATCCTGTTCGTGCTGTTCGACGTGGAGATCATCTTCCTCTACCCGTGGGCGGTGAACTTCAAGGACCTGGGGATCGTTGGCTTCGTGGAGATGGTCCTCTTCATCTTCTTTGTGGTCGCCGGCCTGTTCTACGTGATCCGCAAAGGGGCCCTGGAGTGGGACCGTTGAACCTGGAACCATGAAGCAGGACGCCCTCACCCCCCGCCCCACCCTCGGCAAGCCCACCATCGTGCCCTCGCCCGAGGGCCATTCCGGCCCGGGGTTCATGACGGTCTCCCTGGAGAAGGCCGTGGGCCTGGCGCGCAAGAACAGCATCTGGCCGCTGCCCTTCGCCACCAGCTGCTGCGGCATCGAGTTCATGGCCACCATGGGCGCCAACTACGACCTGGCGCGGTTCGGCATGGAGCGGCTCAGCTTCAGCCCGCGGCAGAGCGACCTGCTGATGGTGATGGGCACCATCGCCAAGAAGATGGCCCCGATCCTGCGCGACGTGTACACGCAGATGGCCGAGCCCAAGTGGGTGCTGAGCGTGGGCGCCTGCGCCAGCAGCGGCGGCATCTTCGACACCTACAGCGTGCTGCAGGGCATCGACCGGGTGATCCCGGTGGACGTGTACGTGCCCGGCTGCCCCCCGCGCCCCGAACAGATCATCGACGGCATCCTGAAGATCCAGGAGCTGGTGGGCCAGGAAGGCATGCGCCGCCGCTACAGCAAGGAGTACGAGGAACTGTTGAAGAAGTACAAGATCGATTGAGCGTGCCCGCCTTCACGATACAGGCCGAACGGGATCAGCTGGTGGTGGACCGGCTGCGGGCCGCCTTCCCCGATGGGATCGTGGCCGATGAGCAGTTCCACGACATGCGCTGCATCACCGTGCGCAAGGATGTGCTGCATCCGGCGCTGCGGTTGCTGCGCGACGAGCTGGACTTCAACTTCCTCACCACCCTGTGCGGCATACACCACCCGGGGGGCGAGGGCGGTGAGGAGCGCCTGGGCCTGGTGGTGCACCTCAACAGCTTCCGCAACCGGCACCGCATCCGCCTGAAGGCCTACACGACGATGAAGGACCCGGTGTTCCCCACCTTCACCGACCTGTGGCCCACCACCAACTGGATGGAGCGCGAGACCTGGGACTTCTTCGGCATCCACTTCACCGGCCACCCCAACCTGAAGCGAATCCTCAACATGGAGGACTTCCCGGCCTTCCCGCTGCGCAAGGACTACCCGCTGGAGGACCCCACGCGCGAGGACAAGGACAACACCATGTTCGGCCGATGAGCACCCCGATGCGCCCCGACCACTGGCAGCACGACCTGGTGAAGGCCGGCGAGCACAAGGAGCTCAACGTCCTGAACCTGGGCCCCACCCACCCCGCCACGCACGGCATCTTCCAGAACGTGCTGACGATGGACGGGGAGTACATCCAGAGCGCCGAACAGACCATCGGCTACATCCACCGCGCCTTCGAGAAGCTGGCCGAGCGCCGGCCCTTCTACCAGATCCCCACCATCACCGACCGGCTCAACTACTGCAGCTCGCCCATCAACAACATGGGCTGGCACATGACGGTGGAGAAGCTGCTGGGGATCCAGACGCCCGAACGGGTGGACTACCTGCGCATCATCGCCATGGAGCTGGCGCGGATCGCCGACCACATCATCTGCAACGCGGTGATCGGGGTGGACACCGGGGCGCTGACGGGCTTCACGTACATCTTCCAGGACCGCGAGCTCATCTACGACATCTACGAGGAGATCTGCGGGGCGCGGCTCACCACCAACATGGGCCGCATCGGCGGTTTCGAGCGCGACTTCAGCGAGGCCGCCTGGCGCAAGATCCGGCACTTCCTGGATCACTTTCCCAAGAAGCTCAAGGAGTTCGAGAGCCTGCTGGTGCGCAACCGCATCTTCATGGACCGCACCATCGGCTGCGGGGCGTTCCCGCTGGAGCGCGCCCTGGCCTACGGCTTCACCGGGCCCAACCTGCGGGCCTGCGGGCTGGACCACGACGTGCGGGTGATGGACCCGTACTGCAGCTACGAGAAGTTCGACTTCACCATCCCCATCGGCACCGGCGGCGACACGTACGACCGCTTCATGGTGCGCCAGCGCGAGATGTGGGAGAGCCTCTCCATCATCCGCCAGGCCGTGGACAAGCTGGACCGGATGTCCGACAAGACCACCTACAAGGCGGACGTGCCCGAGTGGGTGCTGCCGCCCAAGGAGGCCGTGTACAACGAGATGGAGGCCCTCATCTATCACTTCAAGATCGTGATGGGCGAGAGCGCGGTGCCGGTGGGCGAGGTGTACCACTGCGTGGAGGGCGGCAACGGCGAGCTGGGTTTCTACCTGGTGAGCGACGGCGGGCGCACCCCCTTCCGTCTGCACTTCCGCCGCCCCTGCTTCATCTACTACCAGGCCTTCCCCGAGATGGTGAAGGGCATCATGTTGAGCGACGCGATCCTCACCATGAGCAGCATGAACGTGATCGCGGGCGAACTGGACGCATAGGCCCATGCACCGCAACGACGCAGCGGTCGCAACGGAACCGCAACGGACCGTGGAGGAGAACGATCTCGCTACCCGGGTGCTCGACGCGGCGTTCAAGGTCCATCGCGCATTGGGCCCCGGCCTCCTGGAAAGCGCATACGTGCATTGCCTGCTCCATGAACTGAGGATGACCGGGCTGTCGATCCTTCATCAGCATCCGCTGCCCTTGCGTTACGGCGATGTACAGTTGGATGCGGGCTATCGGTTGGACCTGTGGGTGGAGAACAGGCTGGTCGTCGAGGTGAAAGCGGTCGAAGAGCTTCATCCGATCCACACGGCCCAGCTGCTCACCTACCTGAAGCTCACGGGCAACCGGCTCGGATTGCTGATCAACTTCAACGAGAGCCTGCTCAGGGACGGTGTCCGCAGGATCGCCAATGGAATGCCTCAATGAAGCTGCGTTCGTCGTTGCGTCCGCTGCGCCGCTGCGGTGAAAGAACGGGCTCTTCCGGCTGGACCTCGAACGTTTATTTTGTCGCCTAGATGTCGGTCCGCCTCACGCCAGTCACCACCACCGAAGGGGTCGCTCCCTTCACCTTCAGCGAGCACGCGCTGGCCGAGTGCCGCGCCATCATGGCCCGCTACCCCGAGGGCCGCACCAAGAGCGCGCTGATCCCCATCCTGCACATCGCGCAGGCCGGCAACGACGGCTGGCTCAGCGTGCCCGCGATGGACGCGGTGGCCGTCCTGCTGGGCATACAACCCATCGAGGTGTACGAGGTGGCCAGCTTCTACAGCATGTTCAACCTGCGGCCGGTGGGCCGGCACGTGCTGGAGATCTGCCGCACCACCCCGTGCATGCTGCGCGGCGGGGATGCGCTCATCGCCCACGCGGAAAAGAAGCTCGGCATCCATGTGGGGGAGACCACCCGGGACGGGCTCTTCACCCTGAAGGCCGTGGAATGCCTGGGCAGCTGCGGCACGGCACCGATGCTGCAGTGCGGCGCCACCTACCATGAGGACCTCACCCCGGAGGCGTTCGACGCGCTGATCGAGCGGCTGCAGGGAGCCTACACGCGGAGTAATTACACGGACCGATGAACATGCAGTGGCGAGTAGCGAGTGGTGAGTGGCGCGCCTGCCTTGGGCAGCTGCCACTCGTCACTCGCTGCTCATCACTCGCTACTCGATAACCCATGGGCCGCAAGCTGCTGCTTGAACACGAGAACGTCCCGGGCATCCAGGGGCTGGAGGTGTACCGCGCCAAGGGCGGCTACCGCAGTGTGGAGAAGGCGCTGCGCACCATGAGCCCCGAGGCCGTGGTGGAGGAGGTGAAGAAGAGCGGCCTGCGCGGCCGCGGCGGCGCGGGCTTCCCCACGGGCATGAAGTGGAGCTTCCTGGCCAAGCCGCCCGGCGTGCCCCGCTACCTGGTGGTGAACGCTGACGAGAGCGAGCCCGGCACCTTCAAGGACCGCTACCTCATGGAGCGGATCCCGCACCTCCTCATCGAGGGCATGATCACCTCGAGCTTCGCGCTCGGGGCCAACCTCGCCTTCATCTACATCCGTGGCGAGTACTTCTACGTCAGCCGCATCCTGGAGCGGGCCATCGACGAGGCACGCGCCGCCGGATGGCTCGGCCGCAACATCCTGGGCACGGGCTACGACCTGGAGATCCACGTGCAGGTGGGCGCCGGCGCCTACATCTGCGGGGAGGAGACGGCGCTGTTGGAGAGCCTGGAGGGCAAGCGGGGCAACCCGCGCATCAAGCCGCCCTTCCCGGCGGTGAAGGGGCTTTACGAGTGCCCCACGGTGGTGAACAACGTGGAGACCATCGCGGCGGTGGTGCCCATCGTGAACGACGGCGGCGAGGAGTACGCCAAGATCGGCGTGGGCCGCAGCACGGGCACCAAGCTCATCAGCGCCGGCGGCAACATCAGGCGGCCCGGCGTGTACGAGATCGAGCTCGGCGTCAGCTGCGACGAGTTCATCAACAGCGACCAGTGGTGCGGCGGGGTGGACGGCCGGGCCTTCAAGGCGGTGGTGCCGGGCGGCAGCAGCGTGCCCATCGTGCCCTACGAGCTCTTCCTGCGCACGGCCGCCGGGGAGCCGCGCCTGATGACCTATGAGAGCCTGAGCGACGGAGGCTTCGCCACCGGCACCATGCTGGGCTCGGGCGGCTTCTACGCCTACAACGACGCCCAGTGCATCGTGCGCAGCACCTGGAACCACACCCGCTTCTACCGCCACGAGAGCTGCGGCCAGTGCAGCCCCTGCCGCGAGGGCACCGGGTGGATGGAGAAGGTGCTGCACCGCATCGAGCATGGCGAGGGCCGCATGGAGGACATCGACCTGCTGTGGGACATCCAGCGGCGGATCGAGGGCAACACCATCTGTCCGCTGGGCGATGCCGCGGCTTGGCCCGTGGCCAGCGCCATCCGCCACTTCCGCGACGAGTTCGAGTTCCACGTCCGCCACCCGCAGAAGGTGAAGGACCCGCGCCACTTCGAGAAGGAGCCGTTCGTGCGCAAACCCAAGCCCGCAACGGTCTGAGCCATGCCGAAGGTCACCATCGACACCATCGAGATCGAGGTCCCCGAGGGTACCACGATCCTGCAGGCCGCCCGCATGATCGGCGAGCGCGACACCGCGCATCGCCACGTGGTGCCGCCCACGATGTGCTACTACAGCAAGCTGAAGACCAGCGGCGGCTATTGCCGCACCTGCATCGTGAAGGTGACCAAGGGCAGCGACAAGGACCCGCGCCCCATGCCCAAGCCGGTGGCCAGCTGCCGCACGGCCGTGATGGACGGCATGGTGGTGGAGAACACCACCAACCCCGAGCTGCTCGACGCGCGCAAGGGCGTCACCGAGTTCCTGCTGATCAACCACCCGCTGGACTGCCCCATCTGCGACCAGGCGGGGGAGTGCCACCTGCAGGACCTGGGCTATGAGCACGGGCTCAGCAAGAGCCGCTACCAGTTCGAGCGCCGCACCTTCGAGCCCATCGACATCGGCGACACCATCAAGCTGCACATGAACCGCTGCATCCTGTGCTACCGGTGCGTGAAGGTGGCCGAGCAGCTCACCGACGGCCGGGTGCACGGGGTGATCAACCGCGGCGACGTGGCCGAGATCAGCACCTACATCCAGGAGGCGGTGGACAACGACTTCAGCGGCAACATGATCGATGTGTGCCCCGTGGGCGCGCTCACGGACCGCACCTTCCGCTTCGCCAGCCGGGTGTGGTACACCAAGCCGATGGACGCGCACCGCAAATGCCCCACCTGCAGCGGCAAGGCCGTGCTGTGGATGAAGGGCAACGAGGTGCTGCGCGTCACGGGCCGCAAGGACCAGTGGGGCGAGGTGGAGGAGTTCATCTGCAACGCCTGCCGCTTCGACCACAAGGACGTGAAGCACTGGACCGTGGAGGGCCCGCGCACCGTGGACCGCCACAGCGTGATCGGCGCCAACCACTACGAGCTGCAGCTCAAGCAGAAGCTCCTCACCAAGGCCGCCCCGGACAGCACCCCGGTGGGCCGGCCGCAAGAACTCCCCGGCGCATGATCCCCACCGTGATCTTCCTGGTGGCGCTGCTGCTGGTCACCCTCGGGGTGGCCGCCTACGCCACCTACGCCGAGCGCAAGGTGGCCGCCTTCATGCAGGACCGCATCGGACCCGACCGTGCGGGCCCCTTCGGCCTGCTGCAGCCCATCGCTGACGGGGTGAAGATGATCATGAAGGAGGACTTCATGCCGGCCTCGGCCAACCGCTGGCTCTTCTTCCTGGGCCCGGCCATCGCCATGACCACCGCGCTGCTCACCGGCGTGGTGATCCCCTGGGGCGGCACGCTGGACCTGGGCGGCACGGCCTTCAAGCTGCAGGTGGCCGATCCGGACATCGGCATCCTCTACGTGTTCGCCATGGTGAGCATCGGGGTGTACGGCATCATGCTCGGCGGCTGGGCCAGCAACAACAAGTACGCGCTGTACGGCGCCATCCGCGCCGCCAGCCAGATGGTGAGCTACGAGCTCACCATGGGCATGAGCATCGTGGCCCTGGTGATCCTCACCGGCAGCCTCAGCCTCAACGACATCGTGGAGCAGCAGCGGGCCGGGCTGTGGAACATCGTGTACCAGCCGCTGGGCTTCCTGCTGTTCGTGATCTGCGCCTTCGCCGAGTGCAACCGCGCCCCCTTCGACCTGCCGGAGTGCGAGACCGAGCTGGTGGGCGGCTACCACACGGAATACAGCTCCATGAAGCTGGGTTTCTACCTCTTCGCCGAGTACGTCAACATGTTCATCAGCAGCGCGGTGATCAGCACCCTGTTCTTCGGCGGCTACGACGTGCCCTTCCTGGACGGGCTGGGGCTGCCGCAGAACGTGACGGTGATCCTGGGCACGGTGGCGCTCTTCCTGAAGATCACCTTCTTCATCTTCCTGTTCATGTGGGTGCGGTGGACACTGCCGCGCTTCCGCTACGACCAGCTGATGGACCTGGGCTGGAAGAGCCTGATCCCCCTGGCGATCCTCAACGTGCTGCTCACCGGCGTGGGCTACTACCTGAAGAACGGCATCTGAGCCATGGCGACCCCGATCACCCAGCCGCTGACCAAGCGCTCCCAGGTGGTGAGCGAGAAGCGGATGACCCTGATGGAGCGGATCTACCTGCCGGCCATCGTCAAGGGCATGGGCATCACGCTCAAGCACTTCTTCCGCCTGCGGAAGGCCACGGTGAAATACCCCGAGCAGCTGCGGCCCATGAGCCCGGTGTACCGCGGCATGCACGTGCTGAAGCGGGACGAGCAGGGCCGCGAGCGCTGCACCGCCTGCGGCCTGTGCGCGGTGGCCTGCCCGGCGGAGGCCATCACCATGGTGGCCGCCGAGCGGAAAAATGGCGAGGAGAAGCTGTACCGCGAGGAGAAGTACGCGGCGGTGTACGAGATCAACATGCTGCGCTGCATCTTCTGCGGCGACTGCGAGGACGCCTGCCCCAAGGAGGCCATCTTCCTCACGGACCGCCTGGTACCCACGGACTACACGCGCGGCACCTTCGTGTACGGCAAGCAATGGCTGGTGGAGCCGCTGGACCCCGCCCTGCGCGTGGATGTGAGCAAGCGGCAGCCGAAGGCGGTGGCCGAATTCAAGAAAGACCGCAACTTCGCGCACAATCGTTGAGGCGCACGCCGGCATGCTCACGCTCTTCTACCTCTTCGCGGCGATCTCGGTGCTGAGCGCCCTGGTGGTGGTGGCCGCCCGCAGCCCGGTCAACAGCGTGATCGCGCTCATCGTCTGCTTCCTCAGCATCGCCGGCCACTACATCCTGCTGAACGCGCAGTTCCTGGCCGTGGTGCACATCATCGTGTACACCGGCGCCATCATGGTGCTGTTCCTCTTCGTCATCATGCTGCTCAACCTGAACAAGGCCACCGAACCGCAGAAGTCCCTCGCCACCCGCGTGGCGGCGGTGGTGACGGGCGGCCTGGTGCTGCTCACCCTGCTGGCGGCCGTGCGCCACGGCATCAGTGTGGAGCCCGCGAACGGGTTCGACATCGGCACCGGCCTGGTGCGCAGCGTGGGCCGCAGCCTCTTCAATGAATTCCTCCTGCCCTTCGAGGTCAGCAGCGTGCTCTTCCTCAGCGCCATGGTGGGCGCGGTGATGCTGGGGCGGAGGGAGAAGAACCCGCAGGCCGCATGAACGAGGTGGTGAGCGCGATCCGGCTGGTGCCCCTGGAGCATTATGTGATGCTCAGCTTCGCGCTGTTCAGCATCGGCCTCACCGGCGTGCTGTTCCGGCGCAACACCATCATCATCCTCATGTGCCTGGAGCTGATGTTCAACAGCGTGAACCTGCTGCTGACGGCCTTCAGCGCGCACCACAGCGACCCAGGCGGACAGGTGTTCGTCTTCTTCATCATGCTGGTCGCGGCGGCGGAGGTCACCGTAGGCCTGGCCGTGCTGGTGATGATGAAGCGGAACGTGGACAGCGTGGACATCGACCAACTCAACCGCCTGCGATGGTGAGCGCCCAGCTGCTGGCCCCCCTGGTGCCCGCCCTGCCGCTGGCGGGTGCGGTGCTGATCGCCGCGCTGCGCCGCCGCCTGAGCGGCCACACCGCAGGGATGCTGGCCACCGCGCTCATCGGCGGCTCCTTCCTGTGCAGCGTGCTGCTCTTCCTGGGCTTCGACCCGGCCGGCGGCGCGCAGGTGGCCCACCTCTTCGACTGGATCCGGGTGGCCGACATGCGCATCGGCCTCGCCTTCCAGGTGGACGCCCTGAGCCTGACCATGATGCTGATCGTGACGGGCGTGGGCACGCTGATCCACCTCTACAGCATCGGCTACATGCACGACGATCCGCGGCAGAGCACCTTCTTCGCCCTGCTGAACCTGTTCACCTTCGCCATGCTGCTGCTGGTGATGGGGGCCAACTACGCGGTCACCTTCATCGGCTGGGAGGGCGTGGGCCTGTGCAGCTACCTGCTGATCGGCTTCTGGTACACCAACCCCGCCTACAACTACGCCGCGCGCAAGGCCTTCGTGATGAACCGCATCGGCGACGTGGGCTTCGTGCTCGGCCTGGCGCTGGTGTTCCAGGTGTTCGGCACGCTGGACTACACCGCAGTGATGGAGCGGGCGGACGGCTTCGCCACGGGCGCCCCGGCGATCACGGCCATCACCCTGCTGCTCTTCGTGGGCGCCATCGGCAAGAGCGCCCAGCTGCCGCTGTTCACCTGGCTGCCGGACGCGATGGCGGGCCCCACGCCCGTGAGCGCGCTGATCCACGCCGCCACCATGGTCACGGCCGGCATCTTCCTGCTGGTGCGCAGCAGCGCGTTGTTCGTGCTGGCGCCGCTCACGCAGGACGTGGTGCTGGTCACCGGCCTGGTGACCGCCCTCTGCGCCGCCACCATCGGGGTGTTCCAGAACGACATCAAGAAGGTGCTCGCCTACTCCACCGTGAGCCAGCTGGGCTACATGTTCGTGGCACTGGGCCTGGGGGCCTTCAGTGCGGGCCTCTTCCATGTCACCACGCACGCCTTCTTCAAGGCGCTGCTCTTCCTGGGCGCCGGCAGCGTGATCCACGCGCTGGGGGGTGAGCAGGACATCCGGCGGATGGGCGGCCTGCGTAGCAGCACACCCGCCACCTACCGCACCTTCCTGGTGGGCACGCTGGCCATCGCGGGCATCTTCCCCCTCAGCGGCTTCTTCAGCAAGGACGCCATCCTGGCCCATGCCTACCAGTACAGCCCCTGGATCTATGCGCTGCTGGTGGCGGGCGCGGTGCTCACCACCTACTACATGTTCCGCCTGCTCTTCCTGGTCTTCTTCGGCAGCTACCGGGGCCAGGCCCATCCGCACGAGAGCCCTGCGGTGATGACCGCGCCCCTGTGGGTGCTGGCCGTGCTGAGCGTGGTGGGAGGCGCGCTGAACCTGCCGCACGTCTTCGGCGGGCAAGAGCCGATGAAGCACTTCCTGGCCACCGCCGCGTCCGGCGTGGGCCTTGAGCAGCTGCACCTGAGCGCTCTGCTGGAGTGGTCGCTCATGGGCTTCAGCACGGCGGTGGTGCTGCTCACCATCTGGATCGCCTACGGCCGCTTCGCGAAAAAGGCCACCCTGGACCCCGAGGCCGACGCCCTGCCCGTGCCCCAGCGCTGGGCCGCGCGCAAGTGGTACCTGGACGAGCTGTACGAGCGCCTGTTCGAGAAGCCTTACGGCTGGCTGAGCACCAACCTCTCCGCCCTGCTCGAGCAGCGGGTGATGCAGCCATTGATGGTGGGCGTGGGCACCACCACCGAACGCCTGGGCGACCTGCTGCGGCGCGCGCAGACCGGCAACATGAGCACCTACCTGTTCGCCATGGTGGCGGGCCTCCTGATCTTCCTGTTCCTCACCCTCAACGGCCTGTGATGCTGCTCGCCGCGCTGCTGCTGCTCCCCTTCGCCACCGCCACCCTGCTGCTGGTGGCGCGCCCCGAAGCGCAGGCGCGCCTGCTGGCCATGGCCAGCACGCTGGTGACGGCCGTGGTGGTGCTGCTCCTGTGGGCGGGCTACGCCGGCTCCGCCATCACCGTGGTGGACCGCGACTGGGTGCCCGCGATCGGCCTGCGGCTGGTGCTGGGCTACGATGGCATCGCCCTGCTGATGCTGGTGCTCACCGGCCTCATCTTCCCCTTCATCATCGGGGCGGGCTTCAAGCAGCAGCACGACCGCCCCGCCACGGTGAACGCCCTGCTGCTCTACGCACAGAGCTTCCTCTTCGGGGTGTTCGCCGCGCAGAACGCCTTCCTCTTCTACATCTTCTACGAGCTGGCGCTGGTGCCTGTGTTCTTCCTGCTGCTCTTCTGGGGCGGTGAGCAGCGCCGGGCCGTCACGATGCGCTTCTTCATCTACACCCTGCTGGGCGGCCTCAGCCTGCTGTTCGGCCTGGCGTGGTGCGTGCTGCAGACGCCGGCGCCGTACAGCGCCGACTTCACGGCCCTGCACGCGCTGCGACTGGGGAGCGAGGTGCAGGTGTGGCTCTTCTGGGCGCTCTTCCTGGCCTTCGCCATCAAGCTGCCCATCTTCCCCTTCCACAGCTGGCAGCCGGACACCTACACGGTGGCACCGCTGCAGGGCACCATGGTGTTGGGCGGCGTGATGCTGAAGATGGGCCTGTACGGGATCCTGCGCTTCGTGATGCCGATCGTCCCCGAGGGCGTGGTGTTCTGGCGCGACCTGGTGATCGGGCTCAGCCTGGCGGGCGCCCTGTACGCCGGGGCCATCGCCTTCCGCCAGCGCGACCTGAAGCGGTTGGTGGCCTGGAGCTCCCTGAGCCACGTGGGCCTGCTGTGCGCCGGGCTCTTCGCCTTGAACAGCTACGGGGTGAGCGGTGCGTTCTACCAGGCCTTCGCCCATGCGGTGCTGCTGGTGGGCCTGCTGTACCTGGTGGGCGCCATCCACGCCCGCACCGGCACCCACGACCTGGGCGCCATGGGCGGCCTCAAGCTCCGCACCCCGCGCCTGGCCGCGCTCTTCCTGCTGGTGCTGGTGAACGCCGTGGCCCTGCCCCTCACCCAGAGCTTCGTGGGCGAGTGGCTCATGTTCAACGGCCTCTGGCAGCACAACGGCTGGATGGCCTTCGCGGCCGCCTGCACCATCGTGCTGGGCGCCATCTACATGCTGTGGGCCTACCAGCGCGTGATGCTGGGCCCCGACAGCGGGGGCCCCGCCGTGGCGGACGCCGACCAGGACGACCACCTCTACCTGGTGCCGCTCATCGCGATCAGCCTGTTCCTGGGCGTATACCCGGGCCCGGTGCTGGACCTGCTGGAGGCCCCCGTGCAACTGATGCTCAACACCCTCACCGCCCTGAACTGAGATGAGCGCGCTGATCCTGACCTCGGTGCTGGGCGTGCTGCTGCTCTACCTCGGCGTGTTCGGCAACAAGCGGCTGCTGGCCCCGGTGGCCGTGCTGGGCCTGCTGGGCGCCATCGCCCTGATGGCCTCCGGCTGGTACATGGACGTCGCCTTCTTCGCGGACATGGTGCGCTTCGACGGCACGGCCACGGCCTTCAACATGGGCCTCACCGGCCTCACCATCCTCCTCTTCCTCTTCGGCGTGGACTACTACGCCCGGATGGAGCGTGATGTGGCGGAGCACTATGCTTTGATGGTCTTCTCGCTCGTGGGCGCCTACCTGCTCACGAGCTACACCAACCTGCTGGTGCTCTTCCTGGGCATCGAGGTGCTCAGCATCCCGCTCTACATCCTGGCCGGCGGCAAGAAGACCAGCTACCGGAGCGGCGAGGCCAGCTTCAAGTACTTCCTGCTGGGCTCCTTCGCCACGGCGCTTTTCCTGATGGGCATCGCGCTGGTGTACGGCGTCAGCGCCAGTTTCGACCTGGGTCGTGTGCAGGAGGTGGCCGAGGCGCAGGGCAGCGCACCCTCGCCGCTTTTCCTGATGGGCCTGTTCTTCATCGCCATCGGCCTCTCGTTCAAGGTGGCGGCCGTGCCCTTCCACTTCTGGAGCCCCGACGTGTACGAGGGCGCCCCCACGCTGGTCACCGCCTTCATGGCCACGGTGGTGAAGATGGCCGCCTTCGCCGGCTTCTTCCGCCTGGTGCACCTCACCGGCCTGCCGCCCGCGCTGGCCAACACCCTGCTGGCGATGACCGTGCTGACCCTCTTCGTGGGCAACATCGTGGCGCTGCGGCAGACCAACTTCAAGCGCCTGATGGCCTACAGCAGCGTGGCGCACACGGGCTTCCTGCTGCTGGTGGTGCTGGGCAATGCGGCTTCCGGCATCAGCACCCTGTTCTACTACACCCTCACCTACGGCCTGGCCACCGTGGGCCTGTTCGTGGTGATGGTGCTGGTGAAGCGCGCGGCCAACGGCAGCGAGGAGGTGCGCAGCTTCCGCGGACTGTACCAGGCGAAGCCCTGGCTGGCCATCACCGCGCTGCTGCTGCTGCTGAGCCTGGCGGGCATCCCGCTCACCGCCGGCTTCGTGGCCAAGTACCAGGTGTTCCTGCTCGCCCTGCAGGCGGGCTTCCTCAAGACCACCGTGTTCGCCGTGGCCATGGCCTTGGTGGGCATCTACTACTACTTCGTGGTGGTGCGCGAGGCCTTCACCGCGGATGAGCAGCCGCTCGATGTGCAGGTGACCCCGCTCAACGGCCTGGTGGTGGTGCTGTGCGGCATCGCCGTGGTGGCCCTGGGGGTGTGGCCGGTGGTGTTGCCCTAGGGGCGATCAGGTCCTGGGGCGCTGAAACCGCTCCCGGTACGCCTTCTCCAACCCCTCCCGGTGCTCCGGCGCCGCGATGCCGATCAGGGCCCGGGCGCGCTGCTGCAGGTTCTTGCCGTAGAGGTAGGCCACACCGTGCTCGGTGACCACGTAGTGCACGTGGGCCCGGGTGGTGACCACGCCGGCGCCTTGCTTCAGGAAGGGCACGATCTTGCTGGCACCCGTGCCGGTGGTGCTGCACAGGGCGATGATGGGCTTGCCGCCCTCGCTCAGGGCCGCCCCGCGCATGAAGTCCATCTGCCCGCCCACACCGCTGAACTGGTAGGTGCCGATGCTGTCCGCGCACACCTGGCCGGTGAGGTCCACCTCGATGGCGCTGTTGACGGCCACCACCTTGGGGTTCTCGCGGATCACCTTGCCATCGTTGACGTACTGCGCGTCGAGGAAGGCGAAGAAGGGGTTGTCGTCCACCAGGTCGTAGAGGCGGCGGGTGCCGAAAGCGAAGGCGGTGGCCACCTTGCCGCGGTGCTTCTTCTTGTACTTGTTGGTGACCACGCCGTTGCGCACCAGGTCGATGATGCCGTTGGAGCACATCTCGGTGTGGATGCCGAGGTCCTTGTGGCCGCCCAATGCGCCCAGGATGGCGTCGGGGATGGCGCCGATGCCGAGTTGCAGGGTGCTGCCATCCTCCACCATGGCGCTCACCAGCTCGGCCACGCGGCGCTCCTTGGGCCCGATCTGCGCGGCGTAGTCCACCTCGGGCAGCGGGTCGTTCACCTCCACCAGCGCGGCGAAGCGGCTGATGTGCACATGGCCGTCGCCGAGGGTGCGGGGCATGTTCGGGTTCACCTGCGCGATCACGGTGCGGGCGTTGCGCACGGCGCTGCGGGCCACGTCGACGCTCACGCCCAGGGAGCAGAAGCCATGGCGGTCGGGCGGTGACACATGCACCAGGGCCACGTCGAGCGGAAGGATGCCCTTCTCGAACAGGCGGGGGATCTCGCTGAGGAAGACCGGGATGTAGTCGCCGTAGGGGCCGTCCACCATGCCCCGCATGTTGGCGCTGACGAACAAGGCGTTCAGGTTGAACGGGCCCTGCACCTCGGGCCGGTCGAAGCCGAGGTCGCCGAAGGTGCTGATGGCGGTGAGCTCCACGTCATGGAGCTCGGTGTGGCGGTCGAGCAGGGCATGCACCAGGCGCACCGGGGTGGCGGCGCTGCCGTGGATGAAGACGCGGTCGCCGCTGTGTACCAGACGCACGGCCTCGGCGGCGGACATCCAAGGGAGGGACATGCCGCAAAGGTCGGGGTGCGCAGTGGTCCGCGGGCCGGATGATGGTCCGAGGGGTCTCCACGGTCGCTCGCGGTTCCAAGGGTGGGGGTTCCCCTGGCCCTCTATTTATTTTCCATGGAATATATTTGCAGGCGAAATGAACGAAGCCCTCTGGACCGCTGTTCCAGGATCGGGACCGAACACGACAGCACCATGGACCGCAAGGACTTCCTCCGCAAGAGCCTCCTGGGTACCGGCATGTTGGTGGGCGGCAGCGCGGCCGCCAGCCTCATGCAGAACGACATCGACGAACTG
Source organism: Flavobacteriales bacterium (assembly GCA_016715895.1). Taxonomy (NCBI): domain Bacteria; kingdom Pseudomonadati; phylum Bacteroidota; class Flavobacteriia; order Flavobacteriales; species Flavobacteriales bacterium. The sequence goes on from JADJXH010000004.1 coordinate 562,551, forward strand.
CGCCCGCTGGACCCGGTCGGCTTCGACCACCTTCCGCCCACCCCCCCTGAACGCATGGCCAACATGATCCTTCACCGCGCCAGCGAGCGCGGCACCGCCGACCACGGCTGGCTGAAGGCCAACTTCAGCTTCAGCTTCGCGAACTGGTACGACCCCACCCGCATGCACTTCGGTGTGCTGCGCGTGATGAACGACGACATCATCGCGGCGGGCAAGGGCTTCGGCACGCACCCGCACGACAACATGGAGATCATCACGATCCCCCTGAAGGGCGCGCTGCAGCACAAGGACAGCATGGGCAACACCAGCATCATCAACGCCGGCGATGTGCAGGTGATGAGCGCCGGCACGGGCATCCTGCACAGCGAGTTCAACCCCTATGCGGACCGGGATGCGAACACACTGCAGATCTGGCTCTTCCCCAAGAAGCGCCAGGTGACACCGCGCTACCAGCAGTTGACGCTGGACCCCAAGGACCGCGTGAACAACTGGCAGCAGGTGCTAAGCCCCAACCCCGATGATGCCGGTGTGTGGATCCACCAGGATGCCTGGTTCCACATCGGCAACTGGGATGCGGGCCGGAAGACCACCTACGCGGTGAAGCGCACTGGCAACGGCGTGTACGCCTTCGTGATCGAGGGCAGCGCCACCATCGAAGGCCAGCCCCTGGGCAAGCGCGATGCCCTGGGTGTGTGGGACACCGACACCCTGCACATCGAGGCGGGCCCCAACGGCGCGGAGATCCTCCTGCAGGATGTGCCGATGCAACTCTCGTGATCCCTACCGAACAGATCGTACGGGCGGATCATGATCCGCCCTCAACAAACATTGAAACACAACGAAAACCATGGAAACAGCGACCGCCACCACCACCAAGTGGGCCATCGACCCCAGCCACAGCGAGATCCAATTCAAGGTGAAGCACCTGATGATCTCCACCGTCACGGGAAGCTTCAAGGAGTTCGGCGCCGAAGTGGAGCTCGAAGGCGATGACCTCAACAACGCCCAGGTACGCTTCTGGGCGAACACCGACAGCATCTTCACCAACGACGAGAAGCGCGATGGCCACCTGCGCAGCGGCGACTTCTTCGAGAGCGGGAAGTACCCCAAGCTGAGCTTCACGAGCACCCGCATCGAAGGCAGCGGCAGCACCTGGAAGATGACCGGCGACCTCACCATCAAGGATGTGACCAGGCCGGTGACGCTGGACGTGGAGTGGAGCGGCGTGGCCAAGGACCCCTGGGGCAACACCAAGGCCGGCCTGAACCTGAGCGGAAAGCTCGACCGCAAGGAGTTCGGCCTCACCTGGAACGCAGCGCTGGAGGCCGGCGGCGTGCTGGTGAGCGACGAGGTGCGCATCCTGGCCGAAGTGCAACTGGCCAAGCTGGGTTAAGCCCGGACGATCACGATCCGGTGAAAGGCCTGCTCCGGAAGGGGTGGGCCTTTCATTTCGGCATGTCGCCGATCAGGGTATCTCCGTGAGCAACTCCTTGATCTCTCTGTCCGAAAGCGTTGAGCGTTCCCCCTTGTGATATATGCTGAACAGGTAGACGACCTTATCGACCACTTGTACATAGGTCATCACACGGGCGCCACCGGACTTGCCTTTGCCCAATGAGGTTATCGACAGCCTGATCTTGTAGATATCGCCACCCAGCGAGGTGCCAGTGGTGGGTTCTTCCGCGAGTTTCGCGAAGAGCTTCTTGAGGTCGGCTCCCAACGACGGCCACTTCTTGGCCAGGCGTTTAGCCTCACGATCGAAGTTGGGCGTAGTGCGAACGCTATAGCTCATCGAGAAGCTCGCGGGCGGGGCGTCCTTCCAGCTTTCCAGCCTTGATGCGCCTCACTTCCTCGGCACCTTTTCGAATGTTGGTTCGAACCACCTCGTCATCATCACCCAAGTCCTCCACCTTCACGAAGTCGAGCGCGCGGATCAACTCCAGGAAGAAGTTGAGCTTGCTTTCCTTGACCTTGAGGGTGATCTGTTTCATGGATGAGAACTGGTTCTGCCGAAGACCAAAGATAACAGGCCAGTGGTGCGACTGACCGACGAGGTGCGCATCCTGGCCGAAGTGCAACTGGCCAAGCTGGGTTAAGCCCGGACGATCACGATCCGGTGAAAGGCCTGGTCCGGAAGGGGTGGGCCTTTCGCATGGAAGAGCCGTACGGTTCGCATCTTGCAGCATGGCCACCCCGCTGACCACCACGGACGTCCTCGACCTGCGTCGCACACTTCCCCGGGCGACCGGGGAGGAACGGCGCAGCCTGCTGCAGGCCGCCTTGGAACGCCCGATCCGCTCCCCCAAAGCCCTGAAGGAATGGCATGACCTGCTCCTCTTCCTGCTGGCCCATCCGGCCGATGTGGACGAGCACCGCATGGTGGCCACGGCCCTTGCGAAGGTGGGCGGGCAGGGTCCGATCAGCGCGCAGCTGGTGAACAGCGGGCTCGCCGGTGCGCCGACCCAAGGGATCTACAGCCTCTCCCTGGTGCGCTGGATGCTGGCACGGTGGGCCGCACACATGCGGCTCGTCTCCGTGGAACAGGAGCTGGACGACCTGCGCGAGACCCTCCGCCCCCTGCTGCCCCAAGCCGAGCAGGAATCCGTGGACATGCCTGCCGCCGACGGCCCCGACCTGCTGACCGTGCTCTTCGGCCCTGATCCGCGCCGTCAGCTCCGTGCCCTGGTGAGCACCCTGGACGGGCTGCCCGCGACCGAAGCGCTGCGCGAGTCGCTGTGGGCACGGATGATGATCACCGTGGCCGTGGAGGGTGCGCCCGGCCTGGACCTGACCACCGCGCGGGCACCATCGGCCCCGCCGTTCTGCCATCCGCAGGGGTTGAGCAAAGGCGTGGACCTGCAGGCGGAGCTGGCGCGCGCGGTGCCTCCGCCCGTGCGGCTCACACACGCGCAGCAGCAGGGCCTCATCGATACCGCCAGGATCGTGCTGGCCGTGCAGGAACGCGAGACCGACCCGGTGACCTGGGCCGGCGCGGTGGAGCTCTTCGACCTGGGCCGGGGCCTGCGCATCGCGCTCTTCCACCTCGATGTGCCGCACCGCCTGCCCTTCGACAGCTACGTGGGCTTCATGGCCTTTCGCAATGGGGTGCCGCTCGCCTATGGTGGGGCGTGGATCTTCCCCGGCCGCAGCAAGGTGGGCATCAACGTGTTCCCCGCCCTGCGCGGCGGCGAGAGCGCGTGGTTCTTCGCCCAGTTGCTGCGGCTGTACCATCAGCGCTTCGGCGTGGCCTGCTTCGAGGCGGAGAACTACCAGCTGGGGCATGGCAACGCCGATGGCCTCAGGAGCGGCGCCTACTGGTTCTACTACCGGCTGGGCTTCCGGCCGATGACCGCCTCGTTGCGGCGCGTGGCGGAACGCGAGTTCAGGAAGCTCGCATCGCGCAAGGGCCATCCGGTGCCACTGAAGCTGCTCAAGGCGCTGGTGGCCGAGGGCCTCGAACTTCCGGTGGGTGCGCAGGACGGGCCCGTGCTCGACACCGCCTCCCTGTCAGCGGCCCTGCCAGCACATGTGGCCGACCACCATGGCGGCGACCGGGTGCTGGCCATGCGGCGGGCGCTGGAACGGCTGTGCCGGTGCCTGCCGGTGGGCGATCGGAAGGAATGGACACCCGACGAGCGCGCCGCCCTATACCTCGTGGCGCTGCCCTTGGACCTGATCCACGACCTGGAGGACTGGAGCGCCGCGGAACGGAAGGCGTTGGTGGCGCTGATCAAGGCCAAGGGCGAAGCCACGGAAACGCGCCTTCAGCGCCTGTTGCAGCGGCATGCCCGCCTCCGCGCCGCCTGGGCGAAGGTGGCCCGGTGACCGATGTCACTGCTCCCGGGGCGCCCCCGTGCCCAGCTTGGTGGTCCCAAACCCGAGCACCATGGCCAACGCCCACTACGACGTACTGATCATCGGCGGAGGCACGGCCGGCATCATGACGGCCGCGCAGTTGCATCGCAAAGACCGGAAGCTGCGCATCGCCATCCTGGACCCCGCGCGCGACCACTGGTACCAGCCGGCCTGGACCTTGGTGGCCGCAGGAACCTTCGAAATGAAGGACACCCGGCGCGATGAAGCAACGGTGGTGCCCGAAGGGGTGGAGCTCATCCGCGAGGCTGCCGCCGTCTTCGAGCCGGAGGCGAACACGGTGCGCACCACGAACGACAAGGCCTACACCTACGGCCACCTGGTGGTGTGCCCGGGCATCAAGCTGGACCTCGATGGCTTGCCCGGCCTGCGCGAAGCCCTGGCCACGGAGGTGGTCTGCAGCAACTACATCGACCCGGAGAAGACACGGCGCGTAATGCAAGGCTTCAAGGGCGGTGTGGCGGTCTTCACCCAGCCGTCCACACCCATCAAGTGCGGCGGCGCACCACAGAAGGCCGCCTACCTGGCGGACGAGTTCTTCCGCAGGCGCGGCGTGCGCGACAGGACCAAGCTGGTGTTCGCGACGCCCGGTTCGGTGATCTTCGGTGTGCAGCCCTTCCGCGCCGCGCTGGAGGATGTGGTGCGCAAGAAGGAGATCATCCTGAAGACCTTCTACAATCCGATCCGCATCGATCCGGCGAAGCGGGAGATCCATTTCAGGTGGAGCAAGCCCGGCGACAACCACTGCGTGATCACCGAGGAGCAGGGCCTGCCGGAGAAGATCGAGGGCGAGAGCACCATCGTGATGAAGTACGACATGCTGCACCTGGCCCCGCCGCAGAGCGCACCCGACTTCGTTCGGCTTTCGCCGCTGGCCTACGCCGACGGGCCCAACAAAGGCTGGCTGGAGGTGGACATCCACACCCTGCAGCACAAGCGCCACCCGAACATCTTCGGGCTGGGCGACGTGGCCGCGCTGCCCACGGCCAAGACCGGCGCGGCCATCCGCAAGCAGGCCCCCGTGGTGGTGGCCAACATCCTGCAACGCATCAAGGACGGCGCGCTCAGCACCGAGCAGTACAGCGGCTACAGCAGTTGTCCACTGGTGACGGGCTACGGCAAGATGCTCCTGGCCGAGTTCAAGTACGACAACGTGCGCGACAGCGATCCGCTGCTGAGCAGGTTGTTCGACACCAGCAAGCCCTTGTGGAGCATGTGGGTGCTGAAGAAGTACATGCTGCCGTGGCTGTACTGGAACCGGATGCTGAAGGGGACGATGTAACGGTGCAAGCCGCCCGGCTATCTTCGCGGCCCCGTAGAAGGCCGCGATGAACAAGCGTTTCCCGCAGTACGACGAGCTCGACCTGCCCAGGCTCGCCGAGGAGGTGTTGACCCAGTGGGAGGCCGAGGACACCTTCGGTCAAAGCCTGGAGCTACGCAAGGACGCGCCGCCCTTCGTGTTCTACGAGGGTCCGCCCAGCGCCAACGGGCTGCCCGGCATCCACCACGTGATGGCGCGCACCATCAAAGACATCTTCTGCCGCTACCAAACGCAGAAGGGCCACCGCGTGGACCGCAAGGCCGGCTGGGACACCCACGGCCTGCCCATCGAGCTGGGCGTGGAGAAGGAGCTGGGCATCACCAAGGAGGACATCGGCAGGACCATCAGCATCGAGGAGTACAATGCCGCGTGCAAGAAGGCCGTGATGCGCTACACCGATGTGTGGAACGACCTCACCCGGCGCATCGGCTTCTGGCTCGACCTGGAGAAGCCCTACGTCACCTACCACACGAAGTACATCGAGAGCGTGTGGCACCTCTTGAAGCAGCTCCATGACCAGGACCTGCTCTACAAGGGCTACACCATCCAGCCGTATTCCCCCGCAGCGGGCACGGGCCTCAGCAGCCACGAACTGAACCAACCCGGCACCTACAAGCCGGTGAAGGACACCAGCGTGGTGGCGCAGTTCAAGGTGAAGCACGATGCCAATAGCGAGTGGCTCTTCAAGGACGCGTTCGGGGATGTGTTCATCCTCGCGTGGACGACCACGCCGTGGACCCTGCCCAGCAACTGCGCGCTCACCGTGGGCCCCAAGCTGGACTACGTGCGCGTGAAGACCTTCAACCCCTACACGCACGCGCCGCAGACCGTGGTGCTCGCGAAGGCCCGGTTGAACTCGTACTTCAAGGAGGAGAACAAGGTTGAGACCACTGCATTCCCCCCTTCTCCTTGGGAGAAGGGGCCGGGGGATGAGGCCAAGAAGGATGGCAAGAACATCCCGTGGAGCATCCTCGATGAGTTCTTCGGTCACCAACTCGAAGGCATCCGCTACGAGCAGCTGCTCCCGTACGCGGCACCGGAGGGCGGCGACGCGTTCAAGGTGATCGGCGGCGACTTCGTGACCACGGAGGACGGCACCGGCGTGGTGCACACGGCGCCCAGCTTCGGTGCGGACGACCAGCGCGTGGCGCGCCAGCACGGCATCGGTTCACTGACGTTGGTGGACCTCCGCGGCCGCTTCAAGCCCGAAGTGACCGACTTCGCGGGCGAGTACGTGAAGGCCGAATACCTCAGCGCGGAGGAGCAGGCTGCGGAAGCGAAGAAGCAGGGGCGCGACAAGTACCTCAGCGTCGATGAGCGCATCGCCATCAAGCTGAAGACCGAGGGCCGCGCCTTCAAGGTGGAGAAGTACGAGCACAACTACCCGCACTGCTGGCGCACCGACAAACCCGTGCTCTACTACCCGCTCGACAGCTGGTTCGTGCGCGTGACCGCGAAGAAGGACCGGCTCATCGCGCTCAACAAAACCATCACCTGGAAGCCCGAGAGCACCGGCACCGGCCGCTTCGGCAACTGGCTGGAGAACCTGCAGGACTGGAACCTCAGCCGCAGCCGCTACTGGGGCATCCCACTGCCCATCTGGCGTACGGAGGACGGCAGCGAGGAGCTCTGCATCGGTTCGTTGAAGCAACTGAAGGAGGAGATCGCCCGCAGTGTACAGGCAGGCATCCTGCCTGCCGATCCGTACGCTGCCTTCGTTCCCGGCGACATGAGCGATGCCAACTACGACCGCATCGACATCCACCGTCCGTATGTGGACCACATCGTGCTCGTTTCGCCCAGCGGCAAGCCGATGCACCGCGAGACCGACCTGATCGACGTGTGGTTCGACAGCGGCGCGATGCCCTACGCGCAGTGGCACTACCCCTTCGAGAACGAGGCCACCTTCAAGGAAAAGTTCCCCGCCGCCTTCATCGCAGAAGGCGTGGACCAGACGCGCGGCTGGTTCTACACTTTGCACGCCATCGCCACGCTCACGCAGGACAGCGTGGCATACAAGACCGTGGTGAGCAACGGCCTGGTGCTCGACAAGGTGGGCCAGAAGATGAGCAAGCGACTGGGCAACGCCGTTGATCCGTTCAAGACGCTGGACCAGTATGGCGCCGACGCGGTGCGCTGGTACATGATCAGCAACGCCTCGCCCTGGGACAACCTGAAGTTCGACGCGGAGGGCATCACGGAGGTGCAGCGCAAGTTCTTCCGCGCGCTCTTCAACACCTACACCTTCTTCGCGCTCTACGCGAACATCGATGGCTTCTCCCCTTCTCCCCGGGAGAAGGGGTCGGGGGATGAGGGGCATTTCACCGAGAGCGATCGCTGGATCCTCTCGCGCCTCAACAGCGTGCTGAAGCTGGCCGATGCGAGCTACGCCGATTACGAGCCCACCATCGCCGCGCGCGCCATCCAGGACTTCGTCGTGGAGGACCTAAGCAACTGGTACGTGCGCCTCAACCGCCGTCGCTTCTGGAAAGGCGAGCTGGGTGCGGACAAGAACGCCGCGTTCAGCACACTGCACCGCTGCCTGGAAGTGATCGCGATGCTGAGCGCGCCCATAGCGCCCTTCTTCAGCGATCGCCTGTACCGCGACCTGAAGGGCACGAGTGTGCATTTGAGCGATTGGCCGAAGCACGACGAGTCGCTCATCGACACCGAGCTTGAGCAGCGCACCGCGCTCGCGCAGAAGCTCACCTCGCTCGTGCTCAGCATCCGCAAGAAGGAAGGGCACCGCGTGCGCCAGCCCCTGCAGAAGATGCTGGTGCCCGTGACCGATGCGGCGATGCGCACGCGCCTGGAGGCCATCCGCGACCTCGTGCTGAGCGAGGTGAACGTGAAGGAGCTCGTGATCCTCGACGCCAGCGAGAGCAAGCTCACCAAGAAGATCAAGCCCGACTTCAAGAAGCTGGGCGCCCGCATGGGCAAGCTGATGAAGAGCGTGGCCGCGGCGGTGAACGCGTTCTCGCAAGCGCAGATCGCCGAATTGGAGGCGAACGGCCGCATGCAGCTGAGCGTGGAGGGCCAGGAGGTGGAGCTGCTGCGCGACGATGTGGAGATCACCGCTGAGAACGTGCCGGGGCTGAGCGTGGCCAGCGATGGGCCGCTCCCCGTGGCGCTCGACATCACCCTCACGGACGAGCTGGTGCAGGAGGGCATCGCCCGCGAGCTGGTGAGCCGGATCCAGACCCTGCGGAAGGAGAGCGGTTTCGAGGTGACGGACCGGATCCAGATGCGGATCGGGGCTGGTGCGGAGGGGGCGGTCGCCGCCGCCGTGGCGCGTTTCGGGGCCTACATCACGGCCGAGACCCTCGCCTTAACCCCTGTGGCTCAGCTGCTTGACGACCCCGGCGGGTTGCCGGGCGCCGTGGTGCACGCCGTGGACCTGGAGGATGGGGTGGGGTGCCGGATCGCCTTGTCCCGCGTGGCCTCGTAAGCGGCAAGGGGCTTATATTCGCGGATCCTTAAACCGGAGGGTCGCCATGGCCAAGAAACCCACCCCCAAGCCCGCGCCGAAGAAAAAGGCCGCCAAGCCCGCCAAGTCGAAAGGTCCTGCCAAAGCGGGAAAGGCTGCGAAGCCGGCCAGGAAGGCCGCACCGAAGAAGCCGGTGAAGCCGGCCTCCTCCAAGGCTGTGGCGGGCAGGAAGGCCGGCGCCAAGCCGGCGGCGAAGAAAGCCGCGCCGAAAAAGGCCGTGAAGACCGTGGCGAAGAAGGCCGCCCCTTCCAAGAAGGTGAAGCCCGTTGCGAAGAAGGCCGCGCCGGCCAAGAAGGCGAGCGCCAAACCGGCCCCGAAGAAGCCCGTGGCCAAGAGGGTGGTGGCCAAGAAACCCGTTCCTGTGAAGAAAGACCTGACCAAGAAGCCCGCTGCCGCTCCGAAGCCTGCCGCCAAGCCCGCCCCGAAAGCCGCCGTGAAACCGGCGCCCAAGGCGGTGAGCAAGCCTGCACCCGCACCCAAACCGGCCCCGGCCCCGAAGGCCGCACCCGCGCCCAAGCCCGCACCGGTGGCCAAGGCCCCGGCCCCCAAGCCGGCGCCCGCGAAACCCGAACCCAAGACGCGCTCCTCGGCCAAGGCGGCCGCCGTGAAGGAGGAGAGGTCCTCCGCTCCCGTGGTCCGGATGAGCGGAGCCCCCGTGATGCCCAAGGCCGCCCCGATCGTCAAGAAACAAGTGTCCACTTTGGAATCCGCCGACAAGGAGCGCTACAGCGATGAAGAGCTCGAGGAGTTCAAGCAGATCATCCTCAAGAAGCTGGAGGAGGCGCGCAAGGACTACGACCTGCTGAAGCAGACGCTGGCCAACACCGACAACAACGGCACGGACGATACGAGCCCCTCGTTCAAGATGATCGAGGACGGCAGTGAGACGCTGAGCCGCGAGGAGACCGCCCAGCTGGCCGCGCGCCAGGAGAAGTTCATCAAGCACCTGGAGGACGCGCTGCTGCGCATCCGCAACAAGACGTACGGCATCTGCCGCGTCACCGGCCGCTTGATCAGCAAGGAGCGCCTGCGCCTGGTGCCGCACGCCACCCTGAGCATCGAGGCCAAGCAGCAGATGGGCAGCTGATCGCCCGGGCATCAACCCCGAGGGCGTGAAGCGTGCGATGCTGATCACCGCACTGGTCCTTCTGGCGGACCAGGTGCTGAAGGTGTGGGTGAAGCTCACCTTCTACTACGACAGCGCCATCCCCATCCTGGGCAGCAAGGGCTACCTGCACTTCATCGAGAACCGCGGCATGGCCTTCGGGCTGGAGTTCGGCGGCGACACGGGCAAGCTGCTGCTCACGCTCTTCCGCATCGCGGCGGTGGTCGTGATCGCGCTCATCATCCGCAACGCCGTGCGCAAAGGCGCCTCCACCGGGCTGGTGGTGAGCCTGTCGTTGATCCTGGCCGGCGCGCTGGGCAACATCATCGACAGCACCTTCTACGGGGTGCTCTTCAGCGCCAGCACGCCCTTCCAGAAGGCGGTGCTGCTGCCCGAAGGGGGCGGCTACGCGCCGCTGCTCCACGGGGCGGTGGTGGACATGTTCTACTTCCCGCTGTGGGAAGGGCGGTTGCCGGCCTGGCTGCCGGTGTGGGGCGGCCAGCACTTCGTGTTCTTCCGGCCGGTGTTCAACCTGGCCGATGCGGCCATCACGGTGGGCATGGCGCTGTTCATCCTGCAGCAGCGCAAGCCCGCCCACGCAGCGCCGGAAGAGGCCCCGCCCACGTCCGGGCCCGCGCCCGGTGAGCCCCCCGCACCGGAGCGCGCTCAGTAGCTCGTATCGATCCGCAGGCCGAAGAGGCCCTGCATGCCCACGCCGCTGCGCACGCCCACCCCGGGGAGGTCCCAGAAGGTGACCATGGGCCGCAGCTCGTGATAGAGATGCACCATGCGCCAGAAGCCGCGCTTGCGGCCCAGCCGCAGGTCGATGCCCAGCGGGATGTAGCCGCCATACCAGGCCCCGTCACCCTGGGCGTAGCGCTCGCTCCGCGTCTCGTCCGTGAGCTCCTGATAGGCCAGCTCGCCGTAGCCGGAGGCGCTCTCCAGGCCGCGGTCGATGCGCTCCTCCACGGTGATGGCGCTGTTGAAGGCCGCCCCGCCCAGTGCACCGATGCCGCCGAAGAAGGTGACGCGGTTCGTGTTCCGTGTGCGGAAGAGCAGGCTGGCATCGAAGGCGATGAGGCTGGCCTGGAGCCCGGCGGTGAGGGTGCTGGTGCGCACGCTGTCCACGGCATAGGCCTGGCCGGTGACCACGGAGGTGAGCGTGTCGTACGCGGCCCGGTCGGTGCGCGACCAGCTGGTGCCGGTGGTGACGCCCGGCACAAAGACGTAGCCCAGGCGCAGCTCGGGTCCCCGGCGCCGGCCGTCCGCCTTCACCCGCCCGAGCACGAGGCCGAGGTCCATGGCGATGCTCACGGAGCCGTAGCCCTGCACGAGCAGCTGTTCCTGGTGGCCGCTGAGGTCCTGGCCCAGGATCCGCGAGTTGTCCGTGATGCCGCGGAGCTCGGTGAGGGTGAGCGGGGTGAAGGTGCTTCCCAGGCCCCCGATCGCGGCCTGGCCGTAGGCCACCACCGGTGCGTTGGCGCTATCGGGCATCTGGGCCACCACGGGCAGGGCGACGGTGAGCAGGGCGGGCAGGGCGAGGAGGCGGTGCAGCATGGCGGGAAAGCGATGGAACACCAAGGTAGGGCCATCGGTTCGCGGCGCCGATGACGGGCCTCAGGTGGTGACCGGTGTGATCAAGGCGTGGGAACGGGCCTGCCGGCCGCCTCCTGTCGGCGCATCCACCTGGGCTTTCGGGGCGGGCCCCACGTGAACGCATAGCCCATGCGGAAACCGATGTAGGCCAGGTGACCGGAGAAGGTGCCTGTCGAAGGGGAAGGGCCTCCAGCATATATGGAGTACGCTCCCTCCCAATAGGTGGTCCCGGACAACCGACCCTCCAGGGCGACCGTGAGCCGGTCATGGTTGGCGAGGCGGTACGAAGACTTGAGCTCGAGGCCGAACATGGGCCACCAGTCGGCACCGCGCACACCCAGAGCTGCGGAGAACACGTAGATCCTACCCGTATCTGTGAGTGCAGTGTGGCCGATCGAGGTCCCCGTACTGGAACTCACGCCAGGATTGACGCCCAACTCGAACGCCGCATCCAGGCGCCAACGCCTGCCCACGATCACCGGGAGTCCGGCCGTGGCCATACATTCCATGTAAATGATGGCGGCATTGAGCCGTTTCAAACCGGTCAAGCGTGCTGTGTTCGACCCCGGTGGATTGCCATGCGCCGGGTCGTCCACCTGCCCTTCTGCGCCGAAGTAGGGCTGGGTGACATCCACACGTGCACCCAAGGACCAGCCCTTATGCATGAAGTGCTCGTACCCAAGCCCGAAGTTCCACTGACGGAATCGAATGAACCTGGCCGCACGATCCGGACCACTGGTGGAGCTGATCGACGGTGGAAGGGACCAGAACCGGCCCACCGAGATCCCGAGTGCATTGTTGGCCCACATGCCGCGCACCGGATCCTGAGCTGCCGCACCGAGGGACCCCGAAAGAAGGACCGCACAGAGCGCACACCGTAGGGATCGCTGCGATCCGCTCATGGACTTACTCGATATCGCGCAAGTGCCTCGGCACATTGCCCGGACCGAAGCCCATGGCGTAGTGCACCTTCAGGCCGATGTAGTTCAACCCCTGGTTCCACGTGCCCCGGCTTTCACTGGTGGTGCCCGGATAGGCCAGATAGGTACCGCTGTTGAAGTCGTCCACCCACGACCACTGCACGAAGGCCGTCACCCCAAGGCGGTTGGTGTTCCCGAACTGCCACTCCTTGCCCAGCCCCAGGCGCAACAAAGGCACGAAGCCGTTGCGGTGCTCGGAGGTCATCGTGAAGATGTTGTAGCGGATGTCCGGCTGATCGCGGGTTTGAACGCTGCGAGACCCGAAACGCGGATAGAAATCCAAACTGGACCAGCCCAGCCCAAAGCCGACATGAACATAGGGTAGTTGCGGACCTCGCGATAGGCCGAGATCACCGCCGGCCCAGAACACCGCCAACCCCATCCGTTCCGGGGAATAACCTTCCCGTTGTGAAGGATAGTCAACACCATAAACTTCCTTGGCGTTGATCTGCCATCTGAAAGTGAATGGGAGCCGAACGTACTCCAAGTCCACCCCGAGTGCCAGCCTTCCGCTCCAGACCCGTTCCCGAATACCCACGGACAAGCCATAGCCCATAGCGTGGCGGCCGCTCATCAGGTCGTAAGGCCCGCTCTGGTGGTCGAACTGGACCGCGCCGCCATTGAGGACGTTCCCGGAGATCACCACCGCCTTGGAAGGCTCGCTTTGGGCGCAGGCGGTGCCCGGTGCGAGCCCATAGAGCGCCAAGACGGCGCAGGAGATGGACCTCCAACTGAACATCTCTGCCAAGATAATGCAGGGTGGATCAGACCTCGCGCAACCGATCGGCGGACGAACCCCTCAGGTGCCAGGGATGAGAGCGCTCGCACCCCGGTCCGCCAACAGCCCCCGGGCCACCAGCAGCTCCGCGATCTGCACCGCGTTGGTGGCGGCGCCCTTGCGCAGGTTGTCCGCCACGATCCACAGGTTGAGGGTGCGGGGCTGCGTGTCGTCGCGGCGGATGCGGCCCACGAACACCGCGTCGCGGTCGTGCGCCAGCAGCGGCATGGGGTACTCGTCCCTCGCGGGATCATCCAGCACCACCACGCCCGGGGCCTCGCGCAGCAGGCGGCGCACCGCGTCGAGCTCGAACTCACGCGCGAACGCGATGTTCACCGCCTCGCTGTGGCCGCCGGTGACGGGCACGCGCACAGCGGTCGCCGTCACGCGGATCGACGGGTCCAGGATCTTCTTCGTCTCGTTCACCAGCTTCATCTCCTCCTTGGTGTAGCCGTTGTCGGTGAACGCATCGCAGCGCGGGATCACGTTGCGGTCGATCGGGAAGGGATAGGCCATGTCGCCGCGGATGCCCTGGCGCTCGTTCTCGAGCTGCTGCACGGCCTTCATGCCGGTGCCGGTGACGGCCTGGTAGGTGCTCACCACCACGCGCTCCACGCCGTAGGCCCGGTGCAGCGGGGCCAGCGCCATCACCAGCTGGATGGTGCTGCAGTTCGGGTTGGCGATGATGCGGTCATCGGCGCAGAGCACATCGCCATTGACCTCGGGCACCACGAGCTTCTTGTCCGGGAACATGCGCCAGGCGCTGCTGTTGTCGATCACGGTGCAGCCCACCTCGGCGAAGCGCGGGGCCCACTCCAGCGAGGTGGCGCCCCCGGCGGAGAACAGGGCGATGGCGGGGCGGGCGGCGATGGCGGCCTCCATGCCGATCACGGGCACATCCTTGCCGCGGAAGCGGACCGAGCGGCCCGCGCTGCGGTCGCTGGCCACCGCCAGCAGCTCATCCACCGGGAAGCCGCGCTCCTCGAGCACCTTGAGCATCACCCCACCGACCAGGCCGGTGGCACCGACGACCGCGACCTTCATGCTGTTCACTTCACGTTCAACGCGGGTCGAAAGTACTACCTTGCCTCGCACGCTGAAGTCCATGATCCGCGCCACGTTCCGCGCCTTGTCGGGGTCGTTCGCCGCACTGGCGACCTTGGTCGCGTCCGGCCAGTTCACCGACGACTTCAACGACAACGACTTCACCAACGGGCCGGTGTGGAGCGGCGATGCCGCGCTCTTCGTGTGCGTGGGCGGCCAGCTGCGCAGCAACAGCCCCGGCGCGGCCAACTACCACCTGAGCACGCCCAGCACGCAGGCCACGGCGGCGCAGTGGGAGTTCTTCGTGAACCTGAAGTTCAGCACCAGCGGGGCCAACTACGCCGACGTGTACCTGATGAGCAGCGCGGCCGACCTGGCGAGCGGGGTGGACGGCTACTACGTGCGCATCGGCGGCACGGCCGACCGCGTGGAGCTCTTCCGCAGCGATGCGGGCACGGGCACCTCGCTCATCGCCAGCGCGGACGGCATCGTGAACAGCAGCAGCGACAACCCCTTCCGCATCCGGGTGAAGCGCGATGCCGCCGACCTGTGGACGCTGGAGACCGACGACGGCGCCACCGGCACCTACACCCTGGCCGGCAGCGCCACCGACGCCACGCACGGCAGCTGCACGCACTTCGGCATCCGCATCGAGCAGAGCACGGCCGCCAGCCCGGTGAACAACCACTTCTTCGACGACATCAGCGTGGGGCCGATCCCCGTGGACCTGACGCCGCCGTCGATCGTGAGCGTGACGGCCACCAGCGCCACCACCGTGGACGTCTCCTACGACGAACCGCTGAACGGCGCGGCGCTGGGCAGCTTCGACATCCTGCCCGCCATCGGGGTGAGCGCCGCGGTGCTGGACGGACTGGACCCCGCGCTGGTGCACCTGACGCCGGGCAGCCCGCTCACCAGTGGCAGCACCTACACGCTGGCGGCGAACGGGGCCGAGGACCTGGCGGGCAATGCCGCCGGCGCCAGCAGCACGGACTTCAGCTACTTCGTGCCTGATGAGGCGCTGCCGGGCGAGGTGGTGATCAACGAGATCTTCGCCGACCCCACCCCCGCGGTGGGCCTGCCGGAGGCCGAGTTCGTGGAGGTGTTCAACACCAGCACCACCAAGACCTTCGACCTGGGCGGCTGGACCCTGAGCGACGGCGGCACACCGGCGGCCCTGCCGTCCGTGCTGCTGCCCCCCGGCACCTTCGCCATCCTCACGGACGACGCCAGCGCCACCCTCTTCGCCGGCTTCGGCACGGTGGTGCCCATCGCCGGCTTCCCCGCGCTGAACAACGACGGCGATCCGCTGACCCTGCGCGACGACAACGGCCTTTCCATCGACACGGTGACCTACGCGCTGGCCTGGTACGCCGATGCGGTGAAGGACGACGGCGGTTGGAGCCTGGAGCGCCGCGACCCCACCACGCCGTGCAGCAGTGCCGCCAACTGGACGGCCAGCACCGCTCCGCAGGGCGGCACGCCCGGTGGGCAGAACAGCGTGTTCGCCATCGTGCCCGACACGCAGGCTCCGGCGCTGCAGGCGGCCCAGGTGCTCGCGCCGGACCAGGTGCGGCTGCTGTTCAGCGAGCCGATGGACCTGGCCTCCCTGGCCGCCGGCACCTACACGCTGGACCCGCCCGTGGCGGTGACCGCCGTGGTGGTGGAGAACGCGCTGTCCGTGCGGCTGGACCTGGCCACCGCGCTCACCGTGGGCCAGCTGTACACGGTGTCGGCGGCCAACGTGCAGGACTGCCCGGGCAACGCCATCGGCACGGCGAACACCGCGCCATTGGCCCTGCCGGAAACGCCGGCCGCCGGCGATGTGGTGATCAACGAAGTGCTGTACGACCCGCGCACCGGCGGCAGCGACTTCGTGGAGCTCTACAACCGCAGCAGCAAGACCCTGAGCCTGGCCGACCTGGTGCTGGCCAACGAAACGGACGGCCAGATCACCAGCCCGCTGCCGGTGAGCACCCAGCCGGTGCTGCTGCTGCCCGGGCAGTACGTGGTGGTCACCGAGGACCTGCCCTACCTGCTGAACGCGTACCCGCAGACCGTGGCGGAACGGGCGCTGCAGACCGACCTGCCCAGCTACAACAACGGCGAGGGCGTGGTGGTGCTGCTGACCGCCGGGGGCGACACCCTGGAGCGCTTCGCTTACGATGACGACCTGCACTTCGAGCTGCTCAACGACATCGAGGGCGTGAGCCTGGAGCGGGTGGACCCCGCGCGACCGGCGGACGACCGCACCAACTGGCACAGCGCAGCGGAGCTGGCGGGCTGGGCCACGCCGGGCTTCCTCAACAGCCAGTTCAGCGAGGCGCCCCAGGCCTCCGGCACGATCACCATTGAGCCGGCCATCTTCAGCCCGGACAACGACGGCTATCAGAACCTGCTGACGGTGAGCTACCGCTTCGAGCAGCCCGGCTTCACCGGCAGCCTCACGGTGTTCGACCTGGCGGGACGCCCGGTGCGTGAGCTGCTCAACAATGCGCTGCTGGGCGTGGAGGGCGCGGTGAGCTGGGATGGCATCCGCGACGACGGCAGCAAGGCCGGCATCGGCCCCTACGTGGTAGTGCTCGAGGCCTACGACCTGCAGGGCGAGGTGGAGCGCTTCCGCCGCACGGTGACGCTGGCGCACCGGTTGAACTGATCTCCGCGCGCCTTGGTGAACGGAGAGGGTGGTCCGACCCTTCGCCCAGGGCCGAATTGTGGAGACAGGTTATGCCCATGTGACCCGGGCATCAATTTCTTGCCCTGCGCACCTTTTTCCGGGGATCGGACGCGGGAGCATGGGTATGCGCGCTACTTTCGATAACCGCGCGCTACAGGTCACGATCCCGAAGCATATGACCATGAAGATCACCACCTACGCCCTGCTCGTCATTGCACTCTCGGCCGGAGCACCTCCTGTGTACGCTCAGGTCGATTGTTTGGGTGTACTGGGGGGCACTGCGTTGCCAGGCACGCCCTGTGATGACAACGACCCGACCACATCGGATGATATCTGGTACCCGCAGTGCAGCTGCCAAGGTGTTTGCGATCCCGTCGGCCCCGCGTGTGACGATTTTAACCCCTACACAGGGAATGATTGGATGACGACTTGCGGGTGTTTTGGCTACTGCGATACATGGCCATGTGACGACGGGAACCCCTATACCACCGGGGACCAGTATTGGCCGCAATGGTGCTTTTGTGAGGGCTATTGCACAGACCCTGTGGGTTCCCCTTGCAATGATGGAGACCCCTTGACCATTGGCGAGTTCTTGAACGGTTATTGCGAATGCGTCGGCGGCTCGAACATGATCAGCGGCCAGGTCTTCCTCGATCTGGACCTGGACGGCGTATTCAGTGCCGGGGATCAGCCCCTCCCGAACCGCACCATTCAAGTCGGGCCGGGTTACCGGTACACCGTCAGTGATCAGGCCGGGGACTTCTACATCATCGTTCCTTCTGGCAGCTATGCGCTCACGGTATACCCGGGTAGTTTTGATGTGCAAGCCCTGGCGCCGCCTGTGGTCAGTGTGATCGGGCAGGGGCTGATCAGCAACGGCCATGCGCTGGCTATGAACGCCACTTCCCTGGAGCCCGATCTGGCTATATACGGCTGCCTATCACAGCCATCCCCAGGTTTCCCCAGTACAACATACCAGTACGTCCGCAACCTTGGGACCACCCCCACGGATGGTTCCATGACTTTAACTTACGATAACCAATTGACGTACCTGGGTGCCACTGGCGCACCTAGTGTTGTCGCCAACACCGTAACCTGGGGCGTGCCGATACTACAACCTGGAGAGTACCATCTTGAAAAGGCCCATTATCAGACGCCGATCGGAACGCCCTTGGGCACTCCGCTCACCCAGGTGAGCACCGTGCTTACCAATCCTCCTGACAACGTGCCTGGCAATGATCAGAGGACGTGGAACGGGATCGTGACCGGTTCATTCGATCCGAACGACAAGCAGGTCACGCCCTCAGTGCTCACACCACAGGACGTGGACGACGGAACCCGGGTGGAGTACATGATCCGGTTCCAGAATACCGGTACGGCACCGGCGCAGAACGTGCGCATCACCGACGAGCTTCCCCAGCAGGTGAACGCCTCCACCTTCGAGTTCATCGGTAGCAGCCATCCCTGCCACATCAACTTCCAATACGGGGTGCTGGAATTCCTCTTCGACGGCATCATGCTGCCGGACAGCAATGCCAGCGAACCGGATAGTCATGGCTTCGTGCTGTTCAGCATCAAGCCCATGAGCACATTGCTGGCGGGTGATAGCGTGTGGAACCGTGCTTATATCTACTTCGACTTCAACGAACCGGTGATCACCAATGCGGCGACCTTCCGGGTGGAGACCAGCACGATGGTGCAGGAAGTTGAGGCGGGGGGCATGACCGTATGGCCCAATCCGGCGATGGACGTGCTGCAAGTGGCCGCGAACACTTCGCAACCCGTGGACCTCATCATCGTCGACCTGAGCGGCCGTGTGGTCCGGCGTATGGAGGAGGCTGCGGCCAATGGTGTACTCACCGTGCCGCTCGCGGACTTGCCGGATGGGCTCTACACCGTTCGGATATCGAGCAATGGGCGGACGAGCAACGAGCGCTTCGTGAAGATGCGATGACCGCGATAGCCGGCTCGTTGGCCGGATCTTGTTCCACCGGCATTTCAAGTCTTCGACCTGACCGGCCACGCACTGCGGTTATACGGGACGGCAGTGCTGGTTCCACCGGTTGAACTGAACGCCCTACCCGGCCGCAGCCTTCGCCGCCTTCTCCAGTTTCTCCAACCGCTCCACGATCTTCTCCAGGTTGCGGAAGTGGATGTAGCTCTTGCGGTACTTGTTCGCCTCCCACGCCGGTGAACCCATGTAGGCCTCGCCCGCCTTGGTGTCCTTGCTGATGCCGCTCTGCGCCGCGATGATGGTGCCATCGGCGATCTTCAGGTGACCGATGATGCCCACCTGCCCGCTGAACATGCAGTTCTTCCCGATCTTGGTGGAACCGGCCACCACGCCGCCGGCCGCGTAATAGGTGTTCTCGCCCACCTCCACGTTGTGCGCGATGTGGATGAGGTTGTCGAACTTGACGCCCTTGCGAAGGATGGTGCTGCCCAGCGTGGCGCGGTCGATGGCGCAGTTGGCGCCGATCTCCACATCGTCCTCGATCACCACGTTGCCGATCTGCGGGATCTTCTCCGCCGCGTTGGGGCCGGTGGCGAAGCGGAAGCCGTCGCTGCCGATCACCGTGCCGCTGTGGATGATGCAGTTGGCCCCCACCACGCAGTCGGAATAGATGGTCACGTTGGCGAAGACGGTGGTGTTGTCCCCGATGGTGACGTTGTCGCCGATGTAGGCCTGCGGATAGATCTTCACGTTGTGGCCGAGCCGGGCGTTGGCGCCGATGTAGGCCAGCGCGCCGATGTAGCAGTTGTCACCGTGGGTGGCCCCGGGCTCGATCACGGCCTGCGGGGAAATGCCCTTCTTGTCGAGCTTGATCGTGTTGTACATGGCCAGCACCTTGGCGAAGGCCGCCTGTGCATCGGCCACGCGCACCAGGGTGGTCTTCACCGGAGCGGTGAGCGCGAAGGCCTGCCCGATGATCACCACGCTGGCGGTGGTGCCGTACACGTACTGCGTATAGGCCGGGTTGGCCAGGAAGCTCAGTGAGCCCGGTCCGCCCTCCTCGATCTTCGAGAGGCGGCTGACGGTGGCGTTGGGGTCGCCTTCCACGGTGCCGTGAAGGAGCTGGGCGATCTGTGCGGCGGTGAACTGCATGGCGGGATGTGTGGTGCCAAGGTAGGAGGGAGTGGCGAGTGGCCTCCCACAGGACCTGCACACCGAGTGGGGAGTGGCGAGTTCGGCCTTCGGCCTGCGAGTGGCGAGTGGAACGCCCCTTGGCGAAGGGTCTGTTAGATAAAGTGTGTCATCATCGTTATTGCTGATGATGTTGATGTTGTTGGGTTTTGAACGAGGGGGTCCGGGGGAGACTCAGAACCTGTTGATCGGTGTTGATCGCCTGTGGATCGAAGCGTGGGCCGAAGAGCAGGCGTAGCTCGGCGGCTATCTCCTCCAAGCGAAGATGGGCTTGGCGGCCATTTTCTCCACGATGCGCTGCTGGGCCAGATAGAGCAGCTTGAGCAGGGCCATGTCGTTGTCGAAGACGCGCTTGGTCTTGGTGTACTTGCGCAGCTGAGCGTGGAAGCCCTCGATGGGATTGGTGGTGTAGATGAGCCGCCGGATGCGCTCGCTGTAGCGGTACTGGCTGGCCAGCAGCGGCCAGTTGGTGTGCCAGGAGCTCACCGCCTGCGGGTAGCGTTCCCCCCATTTGTCGCTGAAGACCTCCAGGGCATGCAGCGCTTGCTGCTCACCAGGGGCCCGGTAGATGGCCCGCATGTCCTTGACCACCTCCTTGTAGTGCTTGTAGCTGATGTACTTCAGGGTATTGCGCACCTGGTGCACGATGCAGAGCTGGATATCGCTCTGTGGGTACACCAAGGAGATCGCGTCGGAGAAGCCGCTCAGGTTGTCGATGCATGCGATCAGCATGTCCTCCACGCCGCGTTGGCGCAGGTCGCCCAGCACGCCCAGCCAGAACTTGGCCCCTTCGCTCTGCCCCACGTACAGGCCCAGCAGGTCCTTGTGGCCATCGGGGCCAACGCCCAAGGCGGTGTATACGGCCTTGTTCACCACGCGCCCTTCCTGCTTCACCTTGAAGTGGATGGCATCGAGCCACACGATCGCGTAGCGCGCCTCCCAAGGGCCGCTGCCGCCAGGTCTGTACATCGGCGATCACCTGGTCGGTCACCGCGCTGATCGTGGCCTCGCTCACCTCGATGCCGTACAGGTCCCGCACATGGTCGCTTATGTCGCGCTGGCTCATCCCAAGCCCGTAGAGCTTGATGATCTTCATGTCCAGCTCGGCGTTCAGCACGCGCTCGCGCTTGGGCAGCAGCACCGGGTCAAAGGTTCCCTCACGGTCGCGCGGCGTGGCGATCTCCACCTCTCCGTGGGCGGTCTTCACCCGCTTGCGCCCATGTCCGTTGCGCCGGTTACCTCCAGGCGGCTCCTCGGCCAGGTGAGCGCTCAGCTCGCCCCGTAGCGAGGCCTCCATCAGTCGCTTCACCAGCGGGGTCAGCACCCCATCGCTGCCGCTCAAGGGCTTGCCCAGTAGCAATTGCTTCATGGCCTCCTTCTCGAAGGCTTCGTAATCGAACTTGTCCGTCTTGTCCTCCATGGGTCAGGTGTTGAAGTTCGCAATCCGGCCTGACACACTTTACTGAACAGTCTCCCGGAAGGCCCCCGCCCCCGGCATCCCGTGCCCCGGCCCCGCCGGGGCACACCCGGTGGCCCAGGGCCCGGGCCCGTGCACCCGCCGGCCCGCCGCACCCGCCCGGCCTTCAGCCCAGCAGGCCGGCCTGCCGCAGCTCCTCCTCCCGCACCCGCCGCAGCGTGTCGAACAGCCCCAGCGGCACCTCCAGGTACAGCGCGATGCGTTCCATCTCCCAGAAGTACGGCTTGTTCACCCCGTTCTCCAGCTTGCTCAAGCGGCTCTGCTCCATGTCCAGCGCCCGCCAAAGCTGCGTTTGGTTCCAGCCCTTGCACTCGCGCAACAGCCGGATGCGCCCGCCCAATGTGTTGCCCAGTTCCATGCGCCACGGCCCCGGAATGGGATCGGCGGCCGCATTTCAAAGATGGGCGCTGTCGGAAGGCGTTGACAGGCCCGGGCCCTTCCGGTTTCCACCGGCGATCGTGCACAGGCCGCGGAGCGGAGGGGTTCAGGGGCCGCAGGCCTTGGTTTGAACGCCTCTTGGCTGCGCCACCTGGAAGACTTGAACCCTTGTGACCGGACCCTTGATGCTTGTGCCTTGATCCTTGAGGCTTGAAGCTTGAGCCTTGAAGCTTGTACCGGCCGCCGGAGGCGGAGGGGCTTTCAGGTATTCAGGCCCCAGGCCTCTTGGCTGCGCCGCCTTGTCCTTTCTGACCTGGGCCAATGAGGACATGTATCTCGGACTGCTGGATCAGTTGCGATCCTCAGAGAACACGCCATTCAAGATCTGCAACACAGCCTGCACGCTCATCGCCATGCGGTAGGTCCAATGGCCATAACCGCCATTGGCGTTCACCGCATTGCACCACCGCTCAGCTGCGGCCTTCTTGATGTCCTTCAGGTCATCGTGACCCTTGGTCTCGATGATCAGATAGCGCTCCTCTTCGATGTCGAGCCGGATGATGAAGTCGGGCACATACTCGTGCTGCTCGCCGTTGTGGATGTAAGGAATACCGAATCCGAGGCCGGCATTCTTCACCCAGCTCCGAACGACTTGATGCGTATCGATGAAGTAGCCCGCGTTCTGTTCCCAGCGCTTGGTATCCGCCACGAGGTAGTTCACATGGCTTTTCACGGTCTCGCGCACGTCTCGGGCGGTCCAATAGTCCACGTCGGCGGTGGAACCGGGACCGCGAGAATCCTTCAGCAGCGGGAGTTCGGGTGCATCACCGGCCTGTTCATCGCCGTTGAGGTGTTGGTGCAGCACTTCCACCATCCAGCCGTAGTAGGGAGAAAGGAACAAGTCCAGGACACTGGCAGGGGCGACGATCCGCACCTTGTTCTCGATGTACCACAGCACCTCCTTCACCAACTGTGGGAAGAGTTTGTGCGCAGGTAGGTCGGTGTGGCCTTGACCGGCGTAGAGCTTCGTGATCTGTGCGGCCACATCGAAGGCCAGCTCCTGGACGCGCTTGTTGCCGCGGAAAGGGTTCAACGAGATGTCCTTCAACGCGCCTGGGCCGGAGAGGCTCGGTCTTCCACTGTTCGAGGGGATCAGTGCCTTGGCTTGCACCTCGGGAGGGATCTCGCCTGGCCGCAGGACCAGTTGCGGCACGCGGTCCCTATCCAGCACGATGCGGTTGCGGATCTGTTGGATGTAGCCCTCCACCCGCGGGAACGTGATCTTCAGGTGTGCCCGTTCGGGGAGCGCCCGCACATGCTTCTTCTTGGGCTGGGGCTTATCCGATGAACCACCTGTGGCCTTGAACGGCACCACTTGGAAAGGCACACCGAAGATGGTGGCCACCTCTTCGCTCAGGAATCCGTTCTCGTCCACGGCATAGCTCGCGCGCCGCAGCCCACGGCCCACTACTTGCTCGCAGAGCAACTGCGACTGGAAGGGTCGCAGCCCCACGATGTGCGTCACCGTGTTGCAGTCCCAGCCTTCGGTGAGCATGCCCACGCTGACGATGCAGCGCACATCGCGACCGGGCGGATGCAACGGACGGTCCAGCTTGTTCGCGAGCTCCACGAAGCCTTCCGGATAGATGGCCCTGCCCTGTCCGTCCCGCGGCCAATCCACCTTGCCGACCGTGTCAAGGGTGAAGCGCATCCAGCGCTTCTCGTCGCTGTCGCTGTTGTCACTGTCCGTATCGCGCACCACCTTGCTATGGACCACGATGGTGTACTTCGCATCGGCGGTGTTGCGGAATGCATCCAGCTTCGACGAGGGGATCCCTGCCGGGTTCACGCCTTCGCCCAGCCAGGCGCCCACCACATCGGCCAGCTTTGTGTTCTTGCAGACCAAGATGAAGACCGGCGGGCGCAGCTCCTGTGGATCGGCCTGCCATTCCCGCCATTTCTGCTCCCATAGGCCGCCCAGCATGGCGATGGGCGTGTTGGCCCATTTCAGGATGGCCTCCGGTTTGGGATTGGCCCGCTTGCCGCCACGTTCCGTGGCTGACAAGCGACCGGGCGTCAAGATCCAGTCCCAGATGTTGAAGTAGCCGGGCACTTCAGCACCCGTGCTGTCGCGCACGGCGAGCTGTGGGATCTTCACTAAGCCGCTCTCGATCGCATCAATGAGGCCGAAGTCACTGACCACCCACGGGAAGGGGCGGTTGGCATCCTGACCCACACGGTTCAGGTAGTAGGGCGTGGCGCTCAGGTCCACACAGAAATTGATGCCGCGTTGCTTGGCGATGCGGTCCAGGCCGGAAACCCAGGTAGTCGCCTCTTTCTTGCTCTCCTCCCATTCCTCATCCTCCTCGTCGTCGTCATCGAACAAACCGTCCAGCGGCTCTTCCTGCCGGATGCGATAGGCGTGGTGGGCCTCGTCATTGAAGACCAGGATGTTCTGCTTGCCACCCACGCCGCGCAGCACGCGGTTCACCAAGGCGGTGTCGCTCTCCACGTATTTGGTGGAACGGACGCGCAGGGTGCCATCCGTTTCGGGGTCGCCTTCCACCACTTCGAGCAGCCCGTTGCTGATCTGCTGGAACAGGGTCTCACGGGTAAGCCAGCGAGTGCCGCGCTTGGTGTCGTTCTTCTCGCCGATCTTGATTGTTTCGCGTGTCTCCACCTCCACGCCGGCCTTCACCACGCGGCCGCCATCGCCATGCGTTTCCGGTGTGCGGGGCTCGAAGACGTGCCAGTTGGTGTAGATCACCTTGCCCTGGTTGAGAATGGGCATCAGGTGGGCAGGCACCAGGTCGCGCGTTCGATACAGGCTGCTTTCGCCCAACGCAGGATCCAGCTCGCGCAGCCGGTCGCGGATGGTGACGTTGGGACACACCACCAGCACCACATCACTGAAGCGTGCATCGCCCCGGTCGTTCACCTTGTTCAGGATGCTCCATGCGGCCAGCATGCCCATCACCGTGGTCTTGCCGCTGCCAGTAGCCATCTTGCAGCAATAGCGCGTGAAGCCGCTGTAGCCGTTGGCCACTTCCTCCGGGCCGGGCTCATCGCGCGGCACCTCGATGCCTTGGCGGAAGTCCGCGCGGGCCTCCAACAGGAAGATGACGGTCTCGGCCGCTTCCAGCTGCGCGAAGAAGAGGTTCTGCTTGCGGCCTTCGCGGCGCCAGTGTTTCAACAGGTCGTAGGTGGTGCGCGTAACGCCCGGCCAGCCCTGTTCGCGCCAGGCCTTCATGCGCTCGCGGATCAGGTTCACCCGCTTCAGTTCGATGAGCACACCGCCCTCGTGCTGGCTCTTGCCGGGTGGGCGGTACCAGTAAGTGGCCGGGCGCCTCCCGGGCCGTCGCTCCGCAGGCTGACCCTCCAGGATCCACCAATGCTCCTGCGGCTCGTCGTAAGGCCGGTTCAGGATGGGGCTGGCTACCTCGAAGTTGGTCATCGTTCAACGCAGCAACAAGAGGGTGGACAACGGGATGGATATGATTCGGGGATCATCCGATGCCGGGGCATCCTCCAGGGTCACCATCACGCCGAACGGCGCATTGTACACGCTCTTCTCCATGAAGGCCCGAAGACCCTTGGAGTCGGCGTGATCGATGCGATGCCGGTACTTCACTTCCACCGGGATACGCTGCTCGCCGATGGTGAGCACGAAATCCACTTCGGGTTCGACACCGCGTTCGGGGAAGTGCCGGACCGAAAGCCCGTACATGCTGGAGAAGAAATAGCCCGCCACGCTCTCCGCGATGCGTCCGGCAAGGTCGTGCAGGTGCGGACTGGCGCGAAGGCCTTCCGGAGTGAGCGGGATGGATTCGTTGAGCCAGGCAGCGCGCAGTCCGTGGTCGCAAAGGCAAAGCTTGCTCCCCCCACGACGCTTCTTCAGGCGCAGGTCCAAGGGTTCCACCAGCCGCAACAGCAGGGTGCCATCGAGGAATTTCAGATAGTTGAGCACCCGGATCCAGCCGATGGAGCTGTTCATGCTGGCATGGATCTCCTGCAGGTAGGTGCTCTGCTTGGGCGCCTGCCCTACATACACACAAGCCAGGCGGAACACTTCCGCCAGGAGGTGCTCATCGCGCTTCTGGCCTCTCGGCCCCAAGCGCAGGTCGTGCTGGATGGCCCTGCGAACCACGGTCTCTGTGAGGTGCTCGGCCACGCTGTCCCACGGCTCATCCGGATCCAGATGGGCGAAGGGGTAGGCACCCCGTTCGCTGAAGGTGGTAAAGACCTTGTCGCGCAATGCTTTCTGCCGCTCCCCGAGCGAATGCAGGTCCTGCCAAAAGGCCTTTTCCTTCAGCTGGCCGAAGCCGTTCTCCGGAAGCGCAGCTTGTAGTTCGCCCAAGCCGCGCAGGGTTCCGATCTCGCGCAGCAGCAAGGGCCCCATTTCGATCATCCGTATCCGGCCCGCGAGGCTGTCCCGGCCAGCTTCGATGCGGAGGGCTGAACTGCCGGTGACCACCGCCCGCACCTTGCCGATGTCGAGCAGGTGCTTCAGCTGCGGCGCCCAGTCGCCCAGGTTCTGTAGCTCGTCGAGGAAGAGCACGAAGGGCTTCTCCTCCACGGCGGCCTGGTTCATGGTGGTGCCTGCGATGGTGCGTGAGAACCAATGCACCAGGGCGATCAGCGGCATGTCAAACTGCGACAGTGCAGGCAATTCGTCGAACTGCAGGCGCAGGATCCGCGAGGGCTCCACACCGCTCTTTAGCTCGGCGTCGATCAGTTGGTTGAGCAAGGTGCTCTTGCCGATCTGGCGCGGACCGCGCAACACCACGCTGGGCACCACGCCACTGCGCAGGTGCCGTTGGATGCTGTTGAACGCCCAGCGCTTCACGGGGCGCAGGCCGGCAATGCCTTCCCCCCGCCACCACGGGTTCTGGTCGCGAATGGCGATCTCCAGGTCGATGGGCAGGGTGATATCAGGGCCGTGCATGCTCATCGCTTCGCTTCAAGTTCCTTCACCACCAACAATTCATTCCCTCTGGGGTCGATCACCTTCACGGCCACCTGCTTGTGCTCGCCGGCGGGGAACGGCGCGCTGAGGGTGCCGGCCAGGTGGTCCCACACGGTATCGGCGAAGTCGGCGCGCAGGGCCCGCTTCAGGTTATCCCACGCGCCGGTCTTGGGGAAGAAGGCCTGCCGCACGCGGAACACCAGCCCGTTATAGTCCGTGTCCAGCAGCCAGCAGGGCACCTCGCTGCCGTTGATGTGGGCGTTCTCCATGGTCACGGGATCGAAGGTGTCCAGGCCGGAAAGCTCCACCTCGAAGAGCAGCTCCTCGTGCACCTCGCCCTTCTTGGGCTTCACGGGGCGCACCTCGGCATCGGGCAGGCCGCAGAGGCTGAAGACCTGGCTGCTGCGCATGTTCTTCAGCAGGTCGCCCATCTGCAGGTCCATGGTGGCCTGGTGCCAGGTGGCGGGGATGCCCACCTGACCGGCCTTTTCGATGAACTCACGCGCCTTGGGGTCGATGCCGAAGCCGATGACGAATAGCTGGCTGTAGTTCTTCAGCTCGGCCTCGCGCCAAGCCTCGCGCACCAACCGCTCGCTGAGCGGACCGTTCTCGGGGCCGAAGAGGATGGCCACGGGCTTGTCCTCCCCGTTGGGGATGATGGCCTCGGCGCTCAGCGCCATGGTCTTGGCCGGCTCGCGCACGTTCTTCAGCGATACCTTCTTGTTGCCCGGCAGGCTCAGCACCGGTGCGCGGCGCAGCACCTCGATCATGCGCTGTACATAGGTCTGGTGCTGCGCGCTCTGGATGCCCGGTGTCTCCGGATCCTCATCCAAGGCCTCGGCTGTGGGGATGGTGGCCTCCACCGTGAAGGGACCCGTTACGCGCGTGAGGCCGCTGACCTTCTCGGGGCGGTCAACCAGCACTTCCTCCTTCGGCGGCTCGTTGTTGGCGATGCTCTTCAACGTGATGTGCGGCACGATTCCGCCCACCTCTTCGCCCTTTTTGTTCTGCTTGCGCTTGTACACGAAGCCCCCGGCCGGCCCGCGCTGGGCATCCATCAGCTCGTAGAAATCGAAGGTGGCCGTGAGCAAGCGTTGCCGCGCCAAGGCCAGGGGCACCCGGCTGGTATCGATGGTGATCCAGCGCCTTCCCCATTGCTCGGCCACAAAGGCAGTTGAGCCACTTCCGCAGGTGGGGTCGAGGACGAGGTCGCCAGGGTCAGTGGCTAGCTGAACACAACGGCTGATGACCTTGTAACTTGTTTGAACCACATAGATGGGATCGGGGTCCCCGTGAATGTCGTCCCATACATTCGAGAGGGACACAAATGGCCAATCATCCCAAAATACTAATCCGCCCAACGACTGACCTCCGCCATCGAATAACCTGTTCGCTTTGGCGAGTCTCCCCATACCAACTTCTGGGTCAGGATCAAATGTCCAGTGACGGTTCTTGCCGCAAGAGAATTTCTTTCCGTTGAACTCATAGTCCCGACTTCTTTCATTCTCATCCTGACTTACCAAAGGGTAGTTAACCCGCGCCCATCTCCATCCATTGGCCAGCATATTCTCAGCCTCGCCTTCATTGAGTTGAGCGATTCTGCGCATATCCCATTCCGGCGAAATCAGCGTGTTGAATTTGGGATCGCTATCAGGGTTCCGGCGCTTCAGAAAGAGAGGTCGACTCTTAACCCTACTGCGATCACGTGCATACCAGAGGATGTAATCGTTAACGGGATCTGTCGGAGTTGTGGCACTCTTCTTCTTGAACACTATGGTGACGACGCCATTATCCATACCAAACACCTCATCCATCACTTCCCTCACATGGTGCAGGTTTTCATCACTGATCTGCACGAAGATGGAACCGGTGGGGCTGAGCAGGTCGCGGGCCACCTTGAGGCGGTCGCGCAGGTAAGTGAGGTAGCTGTGCAGGCCCAGTTCCCAGGTATCGCGGTAGGCCTGCACCATTTCGGGTTCGCGCGTCAGGCTCTCGTCCTCGTTGTGCTTCACATCGCGCTTGCGCACAAAGGGCTGGAAGTTGCTGCCGAACTTCACCCCGTAGGGCGGGTCCATGTAGATCATCTGCACCTGGCCGGCGAGGTGCTCGTACTGGAGCAGGCTGTTCATCACCACCAGGCTGTCGCCCAGGATCATGCGGTTGGTCCAGTTCTCGGCATGCTCGTAGGCATGCACGGCCTGGTCGGCCAGGCTGCGTTCCTCCACGCCGAAGAGCTGGTCGAAGAGGTCGGTCTGCTGGTCCTTGCGGTGGCCTTTCAGCGTTTTGATGATGGCCTCGGTGCTGAGGCGCTCGTGTACGAAGAGGGGCACGGTGGGCACGCTGAGGCGGGGCTTCTCGGCCTTGCCGGTCCACTCCAGAAAGGGCTGCTGCATGCGGCGCAGCTGGTCCACGGCATCGCGCAGGCCGCGCACCTCGGCCAGCACGCTGCCATCGGCGCCCCGGTATTGCTGGGGATGGGGGAACTGGTGGGGCGGCTCCAAGGCGGCGGCCTCATCAATGCGGGCCATGAGCCATTCGGCCAGTGGGCGGGCGGGGTTCTCGTCCCACTGCAGGGTGGGGGCCAGGCTGCTGTCGTAGCGGTAGGTGGCGGCCTCCTTGCGCTTCTTGAAGTGGGCCTGCACGCCGATCTCAGGCCGCACCAGGTTGCTGCTCTCGGGGTGCTGGTACTTGCTGGTGCCGCTGCTGGACTTGGCGCGGGCGCTCTTGGTCTTTGCTTTCGCAGGTTCCGGCTCGGGGGCGCTGAGGGCGAAATCGGCCTCGGGTTCGGCGGCCGTGCTTTCGCCGTTGCTTCCGGCGGTACGGGCCAAACTTCCGCCCCGTCCGCGGCCGGCCACGGCCACCCCTTTGGCAATGAGCCCGGTCTTGGCCTGCTCGTATCGGGCATCGTCCCAGCCAAGGGTCTGGCGGGCCTTGCCGTTGCCGATGGTGGAGCCGTCGGTGGGGAGGAGTGCGAGGAGGGCTTGTTCGTCGGGTTGCAGATTCGGTTCGGCCATGACGGGGTGAAAATAGGGGTACTGCTTGTCAAAACTTGTCGGCGTGTAGCACCCCGCTGCCGCGGAAATGCGATCCGTTCCATAGCCGTGGATCGCACTACGCGGCATCGTGCTAGTACCATATCCCCACCTAGCCCGCCATCCCTACCATCAGCCCTACGCACAAGGCCAATTGCTACCAAGGCTGAGGGTCTCCAGATCTTCGGATGGGAGGAAGAAGTTGAGCAGGCCGGTGAGGTAGCGTTGCAAGGTGCCCATTGCCTATTGGCCTCCAGGCCTATGGATGGTGGTAGTCGGGGCGATCTAGCCCCTACCATTGGCGAGCTAGCTTGGAGGCATGGCCTAGCTTCGGTAGTCCGGTTGAGCCAGGCAGATGCCTCTCCTATTTTGGCTTGAGGCCTACCGGCCCCAACTGAGCCCCGTAGCGGACAGTCCTCAGAACTACTCGATTGATGGACTTCACTTCAACCAAACCCTGCGCGACTGGCTTACCGAAAAGGGCGATGTTGGGGACTATTTTAGCGCGTTCATTCTCATGCATCTGTGGTATAAGTCGATGGGAGATTCCGTACACGGTTTCAAACGGAATGGCTCCAGTGCGCAATATGCTGAAATACGATGGGAATGCTAAGCCATCAAAGCCAGCGCCTTTGGCAGCCCTGGCGATCCATCGGGTAACGGGATAGGAATGTTCACCGGCGAGGAAGAGCATATGGATCGCGAGGTCGAGACTTTCAAATTCTGATACATTCTCCTCTATCAGGAGTGTCGTTAGATC
Source organism: Flavobacteriales bacterium (assembly GCA_016715895.1). Classification (NCBI taxonomy): domain Bacteria; kingdom Pseudomonadati; phylum Bacteroidota; class Flavobacteriia; order Flavobacteriales; species Flavobacteriales bacterium. Next base: position 593,170 of record JADJXH010000004.1, read on the forward strand.
CAGAAGGTGTAATGTCCGCGACGGTTGGAGAGACGCAACGAATAACTCATCCTCAGCTGCCACTCGACATTCATGTAGGCATAGCTCCATATCCTTGGACGCATACAGCACCGGATGTCCTTTAGAATCAAGTCGACCCGTACCATTATACTCTCTTGGCGCGCTGTCGTACTCAGCCGGATCATCCGGCGTTGGAACATTCTTTCGAACTCGGAACACCATTTCCGATGTGGTTAGGTCAACCCTTGGGTATTCCTTGACAACTCGTTGAACGATTCGCGCTCTCTCTCGCAACCGTTGAAGCGCTTTGAGAGGCTCTATCTCACCGAACATCCAGTAGCGCGGGCCATAGTGGAACAGGCCGATCCCAAGTGTCCTTTCCAGTAGTCGGATGTCCGCATCAAGCCATAGAGGTCCCTTGACAGATGGTTCATGCCTATCATTAAATTGAATTGCTGGATACCCGCCGTACCGAGTGCGCTGTATTGAGCCTCTAACAAAGAAGCGATGTACCAAGGCGATTCCGAGGTCCTGAGTCAGCTTCTTTCCTTTGAATGAGGCACATTGGGGGCAGGCGCGCATGTCAGTTAGACCGATCGCTTGCGCGTCAAGCTTGAGGCCGTGGTCACCGAAACACTCTGAACAGAGAACGACTTGGTTCATAATGCAAAGAGAATATTCCTGTTGTCGATCGACTGCCTTCTGCTCCTTCTGCTGCTTGTGACAGCCAGCGGCGGTGGGCGTGTGCGTCCCGCGTGGCGCCATCCATAGGGCGCTCTCGCCCGTGAGCTCTCCAGGAGCCAAGTCAGGGTTCTTGCTCAGGCGGACCGGAGGCCCCATGGGCACCAATACTCGGAACGGACGTTCTTCCTGTGTTGGCGCTCGGGTCCACCCGAGTCCCAGACGAGCGCTTGGTAGTGCTGCAACTGGCTGGAGCCGAGTATAAACGTCGTGGAACTTGCTCCTCTTCGGGCCTTGTGGTTCGTGTCCGGGATACTGGTGATCACCGGCTACGCCTTCCTGGTTTACTGCGCCGGTACGCGCGATGTGCACTCGGTTGGTGCTGTGCGATAGCGAGGGGAAGGAGCCGTGATCGGTCAGGCACCTTCGTCCCGCGCTTCTGGTCGGCCCACCGCCGGCGGGAGTACCGTGCCGCGATGAAGGGTCGGGGATGGCTTCCTCCATTGGATCACCCCATCTACGGCACGGATGCCCTGCTCGTATGGGAACCACGTGTTCTGCCCGTTGATGGGGTCGTGCCAGATGATCATCGTGTAGGCATGGGAGAACTGGAGCTTCCGCGCGGCCATCTCAGGTTGCATTGCTACGTTCAGTTCCTGAAAGCTCGAGGGGGCGGAGTAATACATGATCCCCTCCACTGGTGCCGTCGGCTCGTAGCCAGCGATCAGGCCGAGCACGCGGTCCGCGTAGTAGTTCGAGATCATGTACTGGCGATGGTTGTCAATCTCCAGCCGCGCGAACGCTTCGGAGAAGAAGGTCAGGTCGTTGTAGGCCTTTTCGTCGTTGATCATCCCACGCACATGCTCGGCCTGCTTCTCGATCTTGTCCATCTGGAAGCGCAGGTTGAGCGCCTTGATCATGTCATTCACCATGAACGACCGCGTGTAATCCACGGGTAGCGGGATCTGGCAGAAGTCGATCGGTGCAATAGCCTTCCACGCACCAACAACGGCCATCGCTGGTTTCCCCGAGAGGATCAGTTCCATGTTCTCACCCTTTGCGTACGTCTCCACGCAGGCCGTGTGAGGGTTGAGGGATCCATAGAAGATGGATTGGTGCCGCTTATTGACGCGCCCGTGTTCGCGGATCAAGTGGAGCTTACCCTTGGGGATCGCATCAATATCGGAAACCTTGCTCCAACGGGACTGATGGGGCTTGACCAGCCTCGCACGGTAGATCCAGTTGATCAAGCTTGTCCCTTGCTTGAACTCGTGGGGTTCGTTCTTGAACAGCCGCTGGTAGATTGGGAGGTTTGGGAAGTAGGCGTTCAGGATGTCGCGGACGGTCTCGTAGGTCACGCCATCGGCGGTAAGGATCTCCCTTATGGCATTCGGGTCGGTGAGACTGGCGATCATCATCTCCAAAGGTACCTCAGCGGAGGGCGGGTATTTTTGCTGTGATGCCCTACCGCCTCACCTCGCGCTCCAACATCTTCAACGCCATCCGCCTATACGTGGACAGGATGGGATGGAACACAAATGGGTTCACGCCTATACAGGTCGCCAACGCCGGCATCTGGCGGAACCCTCGGACCATCATGACGTTCATACCCAAGCACTGCCACACGCCCACGCTCTACTTCCGCCGCGTCAAGAAGGGCGGGGGCTATGTGTACTTCGTCCTCGATCAGTGGATGTTGCGGGTGTGAGGATCATCCGATGAAGCCCGTAATGGCGCACATATTCAGCGCGGGCCGGCCCGAGCGAGAGCAGGCCGGTCTGTTTTTCCTGAACCGGTGCTCGCGTTGGACCATCGGTCAGTTTAGACCTGGCCCTGCCGTGAACGACCGGCGTTGGCGGCGGCACAGGCACCGGGAGAACCGATGGACGGATCAACTCGGGTACACGTGACCCCACGCGAACACAGGGCGCGGGAGCACTGCGCCATGCTACCCGGCGAACCTAGGCTAGCAGCACCGATGCCGCCGCCTGGAACGCGGCGATCAAGGAGCTGCTGGAGGGCGGGCCGGTGGACCGGCAGGGGGTGAAGAAGGGGGCGCGGAATGGGGGGAGGTGAGGGGCATGGAGGCGGCGCAGCAATGGAAACACGGCCTGCACCAGCAGATGGTTGTTCGATGCAGGCCGCCAGGGGTTGTTCGCCGATGGTCGTGTGAGCTGTCATTCCGGGCTTGACCCGGAAGCGCGCAAAAGGCCGGAACGACCACCGGAACAATTCATCGCAATGGCATTGTATCTTGTTATCCTTCAGTAACTTAGCCGCAGGAACAACGACCGGAACGAACACCTGCGGAACCGTGGCCCTGTCCCCAGCATTCTACACCGACCCGGCCGCCATGGAGCCGCTCCATCCGGAGGACCCCAGCGGGGAGTTGGAGGAACTGGCCACCACCTTGATCGTGGAGTCGGCCAAGCTCTCGAGTGCGCTGCATCCGCGCACCCGCGCTGCGATCGCGGAGCTGGTGCGGCCCATGAACAGCTACTACAGCAACCGCATCGAAGGGCACGACACGCACCCCATCGACATCGACCGTGCACTGCGCAACGACTACTCGCAGGACAAGAAGAAGCGCGACCTGCAACAAGAGGCGGTGGCGCACATCAACGTAAGTGCTGCGCTGCGAAGGGGCGAACTGTCGGGGGATCATCTTGACCCATCGAGCACGGCTTTCATCAAAGGGCTGCACAAGGCCTTCTATGGTCACCTGCCCGATAGCTTCCTGACGGTGACCACCAAGGAAGGCGGCACCCGCCAGGTGGTACCCGGTGAATTCCGCACGGAAGAAGTGGAAGTGGCGCGGCATGTGGCACCGGCCAGCGCGCGCATACCCCTGTTCATGGAGCGCTTTGCTGAAGTGTATGACCACCGGGGCAAGTTGAACACATCGCGCACCGAACGCGTGATCGCCATCGCCGCCGCACACCATCGTTTGGCATGGATACACCCCTTCCTCGATGGCAACGGCCGGGTGGTGCGCCTGTATTCCGATGCGTGCTTCATGGCCGAGGACCTGGATGCAGGCGGCATCTGGTCCATTGCGCGTGGCCTGGCCCGCAGCCACGACACGTACTACGAACACCTCGCCAACGCCGATGGTCCCCGCCGGGGTGAACGCGATGGGCGCGGCAACCTGAGCATGGCGGGTCTGGTGGACTTCTGCCGGTACTTCCTGCGAACGGCGATCGACCAGGTGACCTTCATGCACGGTTCGCTCGCGCTCGGCACCCTGGAACGACGGCTGGATGCCTACGTGCACCGCATGGCGGCCGATGGGCGCATGAAGCCGGAGGCCACCTACATCTTGAAGGAACTTTTCCTGCGCGGCAGGCTCACCCGGCCCGATGCCGAACGCATCACTGGCACGTCGGAGAAGACGCTGAAGAAGACCACGGATGAATTGATCGCACTGGAGCTGATGACCGCTCGCAAGGAAGGCATCACCGTGGTGTTCGAGCCCCGCTATCCGCTGCACCTCTCGCCCTACATCCTGCCAAGCCTCTATCCCGAAGGCAAGGAAGCCGAACTGATGGCCGGCTTATGACCACCCGACCCGAAGCCCTCCTCGAAGCCGAGCTGGTGGCCCAGTTGTAAGCACCCCCAGTTCGCACCCCGTGGTGTACTGGAGGTTCGGTTCGGTGTTGGGGACCTCCTCTTGGACCGTGGGGGACGTCCGTGCGTGAGCAAGGGCCAGGTGTGAGGTGGGAACGGCACGCTGTATGGGCGTCACGTTCCCGGTAGCGGAAGCGCCCGTCCCGCACCCCGGTGGTGTCGTGCGCCCCCCGCCATTACCATTCCTTAACACACCCGCCGAACCGATCGCCCATTGGTTCGTTTCATTTGCAACCGTTTCCAACGCAACCATGCCCACCTCGTCCATCGGTTATTGGAGCTCGGTGCTGGCCCACCAGTACTTCGCGCGGCTGCAGGAGAAGCTGGCGCACCTGGACATCAGCAGCTGGTTCTACGTGCTGCTGGTGATCGAGGAGGGGGCGGGCCGCCTGAGCCAGCAGGAGCTGGCCGACCGCCTGCTGCTGGACAAGGTGAGCATGACCCGCGCGCTGGACCACCTGGGGGAGAAGGGCCTGGTGGAGCGCTGCGCCTGCGCGGGCGACCGCCGCAAGTACCTGGTGAAGCTGACGCCCAAGGCGAAGCCCGCCGTGAAGGCCGTGCGCGCCGCCTATGCGGAGCTGAACGAGGAGGCGCTGCAGGGCCTGCCCCAGGCCGCCCGCGCCGCCTTTCTGCGGCAGCTGATGGCCGTGGTGGACAACCTGCGGCCCGAGGGCCCGCCCGTGCCCGTGACCCACAAACGCCTACACGCCTGATGCGACCGGACCCGATGCTGCTTGCCGCGGTGCTGCTGCTACCCGCCTGCGGGCCCAACGAGGAGGCCGCCGGGGGCGGCGGCGCCATGCCCCCCATGGCCGTGGGTGTGCACGTGCTGCGGGGCGAGCCGCTGGACGACGCCCTGGTGGCCACGGGCACCCTGCTGGCCAACGAGGAGGTGCAGCTGGTGAGCGAGCTGGCCGGCCGCATCACCCACATCGGCTTCGAGGAGGGCGGGCGTGTGGACGCCGGGCAGGTGCTCTTGCGCATCAACGACGACGAGCTGCAGGCGCAGCTGCGCAAGGCCGAGGCCGGCCTGCGGCTGGCGGTGGAGGACGAGGCGCGCAAGGCGCAGCTGCTGGCGGTGAACGGCCTGAGCCAGGAGCAGCTCGATGCGGCGCGCACCACCGTGGCCGGGCTGCAGGCCGATGTGGACGACCTGCGCGCGCGCATCGCCAAAAGCGTGATCCGCGCGCCCTTCGGCGGCCGCGTGGGGCTGCGCAGCGTGAGCGAGGGCGGCTTCGTGGCGGCCGGCACGCCCATCGCGCGGCTGCACCAGACCGACCCCATGAAGGTGGAGTTCGCCGTGCCCGAGCGCTACGGGCGCAGCCTGGCGCCCGGCTCCGCCATCACCTTCACCCTGGAGGGCGATACGGCCACCTACACCGGCGCCGTGTACGCGGTGGACCCCAGCGTGGACGCCGCCACCCGCACGGTGAAGGTGCGCGCGCGCACGGGCAACGCCCACGGCCGCCTGATCCCCGGCGCCTTCGCCAGGGTGCAGGTGCGGCTGCAGCGCATCCCCGACGCGCTGGTGATCCCCGCCGAGGCGCTGATCCCCGATATCCAGGGCCAGAAGGTGCTGCTGATGAAGGGCGGCACCGCCGTGAGCGCCCGCGTGCAGCTGGGCCTGCGCACCGCCGAGCGCGTGCAGCTCACCAGCGGTGTGCAGCCGGGCGACTCGGTGATCGTCACCGGCCTGCTGGCCCTGCGCGACGGGGCGGCGGTGCGGCCCTTGGGCGGACAGGCGGAGAAGAAGGCGAATGCGGAGAAGTGAATGGTGAACAGGTGAATGGTGAATGGTGAATGGCGAATGGTGGATGGTGAATAGCGAAAAGGTGAGTGGCGAACAGTCAATGGTGAACAGGGGAGATCGAATGGCGAACGATGAGCATCCAACCGGGGTGGAGACTGTTCAGTAAAGTGTGTCAGGCCGGATTGCGAACTTCAACACCTGACCCATGGAGGACAAGACGGACAAGTTCGATTACGAAGCCTTCGAGAAGGAGGCCATGAAGCAATTGCTACTGGGCAAGCCCTTGAGCGGCAGCGATGGGGTGCTGACCCCGCTGGTGAAGCGACTGATGGAGGCCTCGCTACGGGGCGAGCTGAGCGCTCACCTGGCCGAGGAGCCGCCTGGAGGTAACCGGCGCAACGGACATGGGCGCAAGCGGGTGAAGACCGCCCACGGAGAGGTGGAGATCGCCACGCCGCGCGACCGTGAGGGAACCTTTGACCCGGTGCTGCTGCCCAAGCGCGAGCGCGTGCTGAACGCCGAGCTGGACATGAAGATCATCAAGCTCTACGGGCTTGGGATGAGCCAGCGCGACATAAGCGACCATGTGCGGGACCTGTACGGCATCGAGGTGAGCGAGGCCACGATCAGCGCGGTGACCGACCAGGTGATCGCCGATGTACAGACCTGGCGGCAGCGGCCCTTGGAGGCGCGCTACGCGATCGTGTGGCTCGATGCCATCCACTTCAAGGTGAAGCAGGAAGGGCGCGTGGTGAACAAGGCCGTATACACCGCCTTGGGCGTTGGCCCCGATGGCCACAAGGACCTGCTGGGCCTGTACGTGGGGCAGAGCGAAGGGGCCAAGTTCTGGCTGGGCGTGCTGGGCGACCTGCGCCAACGCGGCGTGGAGGACATGCTGATCGCATGCATCGACAACCTGAGCGGCTTCTCCGACGCGATCTCCTTGGTGTACCCACAGAGCGATATCCAGCTCTGCATCGTGCACCAGGTGCGCAATACCCTGAAGTACATCAGCTACAAGCACTACAAGGAGGTGGTCAAGGACATGCGGGCCATCTACCGGGCCCCTGGTGAGCAGCAAGCGCTGCATGCCCTGGAGGTCTTCAGCGACAAATGGGGGAACGCTACCCGCAGGCGGTGAGCTCCTGGCACACCAACTGGCCGCTGCTGGCCAGCCAGTACCGCTACAGCGAGCGCATCCGGCGGCTCATCTACACCACCAATCCCATCGAGGGCTTCCACGCTCAGCTGCGCAAGTACACCAAGACCAAGCGCGTCTTCGACAACGACATGGCCCTGCTCAAGCTGCTCTATCTGGCCCAGCAGCGCATCGTGGAGAAAATGGCCGCCAAGCCCATCTTCGCTTGGAGGGAGATAGCCGCCGAGCTACGCCTGCTCTTCGGCCCACGCTTCGATCCACAGGCGATCAACACCGATCAACAGGTTCTGAGTCTCCCCCGGACCCCCTCGTTCAAAACCCAACAACATCAACATCATCAGCAATAACGATGATGACACACTTTATCTAACAGACCCCCGGGGTGGGCGAACGGCGCGTAGTCCAAGGAGCCACCATTCACCAACTCCCATTCGCCATTCACCCCGGGACTTTGCACGCATGACCATCAGCTCCATCAGCATCAACAGGCCCGTGCTCGCCACGGTGATCTCGATCCTGATCGTGCTGTTCGGCGGCATCGGCTTCACCTTCCTCGGCGTGCGCGAGTACCCCAGCGTGGACCCGCCCATCATCACCGTCACCACCAACTACGTGGGCGCCAACGCCGATGTGGTGGAGAGCCAGATCACCGAGGTGCTGGAGGAGAGCATCAACGGCATCGCCGGCATCCGCACCCTCACCAGCGTGAGCAGCGACGGCCGCAGCACCATCACCGTGGAGTTCGAGCTGGACGTGGACCTGGAGGCCGCGGCCAACGATGTGCGCGACCGGGTGAGCCGCAGCGTGCGCAACCTGCCCGCCGATGTGGAGCCCCCCATCGTGGCCAAGAGCGATGCGGACAGCAGCCCCATCCTGTCGATGACCATCCAGAGCGACCAGCGCAGCCTGCTGGAGCTCTCGCAGATCGCCAACGACAACTTCAAGGAACGGCTGCAGACCATCCCCGGGGTGAGCGCCATCAACATCTGGGGCGACAAGAAATACAGCATGAAGCTGCTGCTGGACCCCGTGAAGATGGCGGGGCTGGGCATCACCCCGGCGGACGTACGCGCAGCGCTGGACCGCGAGAACGTGGAGCTGCCCGCCGGCCGCATCGAGGGCTTCCGCACCGAGCTCAGCATCCGCACCCTGGGCCGCCTCACCACGCCTGAGCAGTTCAACGACCTGATCCTGCGCGATGCCGGCGGCCGCGTGATCAAGCTCCGGGACGTGGGCGTGGCCGAGCTGCGGCCCGAGAACGAGCGCAGCCTGCTGCGCGGCAACGGCGGCGTGCCCCAGGTGGCCGTGGCCGTCACCCCCCAGCCCGGCAGCAACTACGTGGCCATCGCCGACGAGTTCCACAAGCGCGTGGCGCAGATCAAGAAGGACATGCCCGCCGACCTGCGCTACACCATCGCGCTGGACACCACCGTGGGCATCCGCGCCGCCATCCTGGAGGTGGAGGAGACCATCCTCATCGCCTTCGGCCTGGTGGTGCTCGTCATCTTCCTCTTCCTGCGCGACTGGCGCACCACGCTCATCCCCGTGGTGGCCATCCCCATCTCGCTCATCGGCGCCTTCTTCATCATGTACGTGGCGGGCTTCAGCATCAACATCCTCACGCTGCTCGCCATCGTGCTGGCCACCGGCATCGTGGTGGACGATGCCATCGTGGTGCTGGAGAACATCTACGCCAAGATCGAGGGCGGCATGGACCCGATGCGCGCCGGCCACGAGGGCAGCCGCGAGATCACCTTCGCCATCATCAGTACCACCATCACGCTGGCGGCGGTCTTCCTGCCCATCATCTTCCTCAGCGGGCTCACGGGCCGCCTCTTCCGCGAGTTCGGCATCGTGGTGGCCGGCTCGGTGCTCATCAGCGCGGTGGTCTCCCTCACCCTCACGCCCATGATGAGCGCGCGCATGCTGCGCCGCAAGGAGAAGCACAGCCGCTTCTTCGAGGCCACCGAGCGCTTCTTCGACCGGCTGGCCGCCGCCTATCAGCGCTCGCTTGCGCGCTTCCTGCGCCGCCGCCGCTGGGCCTTCGCCATCATGGGCGCCAGCGGCGCGCTCATCTGGGCCGCGGGCGCCCAGCTGCAGAGCGAACTGGCCCCCATGGAGGACAAGAGCCGCTTCATGGTGCAGAGCACCGCCCCGGAAGGCACCAGCTTCGAACTGATGAACGCCTACCTGGCGAACATCATCGAGGTGGTGGACACCCTGCCCGAGCGCCAGGCCCTCATCAGCGTCACCGCACCCGGCTTCGGCACCGCCAGCAGCACCAACAACGGCTTCGTGCGCGTGGCTTTGGTGCCGCCCGGCGAGCGCAGCCGCACACAGGACGAGCTGGCCAAGGCCGTGATGGCGAAGATCCAGGGCTTCAACCTGGCCCGCAGCTTCGTGATCCAGGAGCCCACCATCGGCGGCTCCCGCTTCACCCGCCTGCCCGTGGAGTACGTGATCCAGGCGCCCGACTTCGAGCGGCTCCGCGCCGTGATCCCCGCCTTCATGGAGAAGGCCGCGCAGGACAAGACCTTCCGCGTGGTGGACCTCAACCTCAAGTTCAACAAGCCCGAACTGAACGTGGAGATCGACCGCGACCGCGCGCGCGCCATGGGCGTCACCATGCAGGACATCGCCGAGACCCTGCAGCTCTACTTCAGCGGCCAGCGCTACGGCTACTTCATCATGAACGGCAAGCAGTACCAGGTGATCGGCCAGGCCACGCGCGACAACCGCGACGCACCCATCGACCTCAGCAGCGCCTACGTGCGCAACGACAAGGGCGAGCTCATCCAGCTGGACAACCTGGTGCGCCTCAGCGACCGCAGCACCCCGCCGCAGCTCTTCCGCTACAACCGCTATGTGAGCGCCACCGTGAGCGCCGACCCCGCCGAGGGCTACACCATCGGCGACGGCATCGCCGCCATGGACCGCATCAAGAAGGAGGTGCTGGACGACAGCTTCAGCACCGCGCTGGGCGGCGTGAGCAAGGAGTTCGCCGAGAGCGGCAGCAGCCTCCTCTTCGCCTTCCTCCTGGCCCTGGTGCTCATCTTCCTCATCCTCGCCGCGCAGTTCGAGAGCTTCATCGACCCGCTGGTGGTGATGCTCACCGTGCCCCTCGCCCTCGCCGGCGCCGTGGTGAGCCTCTGGCTCGGTGGCCACACGCTCAACATCTTCTCGCAGATCGGCATCATCGTGCTGGTGGGCCTGGTCACCAAGAACGGCATCCTCATCGTGGAGTTCGCCAACCAGCGCAAGGAGCAGGGCCTGGGGAAGATGGACGCCGTGCTCGATGCCGCCGTGCAGCGCTTCCGCCCCATCCTCATGACCAGCCTGGCCACCATCCTCGGCGCGCTGCCCATCGCCCTGGGCCTGGGCGCCGCCGCCAGGAGCCGCGTGCCCATGGGCGTGGCCATCATCGGCGGGCTGCTGTTCGCGCTGGTGCTCACCCTCTACGTGGTGCCGGCGCTCTACAGCTACATGAGCCGCGAGCGCAGCGCCGAACCGCCGCAGGCCCCCGCCGCGGACCACGAACACGCACCGCACGCATGAGGGCCCCCGCCACCATCGCCGTCCTCCTCCTCGCCGCCACCGCCGCGGCGCAGGCGCTCACCGCCGAGGAGGCCGTGCGCATCGCCGTGGAGCAGAACCACGGCATCCGCATGGCGCGCCTCGATGCCCGCAGCGCCGAACTGATGAACACCGCCGGCAACGCCGGCATGCTGCCCACCCTCGACGCCGTGGGACAGTACAGCATCGACAACAGCGCCACCACGCAGACCTTCTTCAGCGGCGAGGTGCGCGAGCGCGACAACGCCGACCAGCGCGTGCTCAATGCCGCCGTGCAGCTCAACTGGACCGTCTTCGACGGGCTGGCCATGTGGGCTGCCAAGGACCGGCTGGAGGCCCTGGAGCTGATCGGGCAGACGCAGCTGCGGCAGCGCATCGAGGCCACCGTCTACGAGGCGCTGGCCGCCTACTACCAGCTGGTGCAGCTACGCCGCGCCATCGCCGTGCAGCAGCAGGGCGTGCGCATCAGCCGCGAGCGCCTCGCCATCGCGCAGGCCGCCGAGCGCATCGGCAGCGGCAGCGGCCTGCAGGTGGTGCAGGCGCGGCTCGACCTCAGCGCCGACAGCGCCGCCGTGCTCGACCTGCAGGTGCAGGAGGCTGCGGGCGCCGCCCGCCTCAACGCCCTGCTGGGCCGCGACCCCGCCACCCCCGTGGAGGTGGCCGCCGAGGTGCCCGCCCCCGCGCCCCTGGAGCTGGCCGGGGTGCAGCTGGCCGCCCGGCAGGCCAACAGCGACCTGCAACAGGCCCGGCAGCAGCGCATCGCCGCCGACCTCAGCGTGAAGGAGCTGCGCGGGGCGCTGCTGCCGCAGGTGGACCTCTTCGCCAACTACGGCTACACGCGCAGCACCAGCGCCGTCGGCATCCTGCAGAGCAATCAGGCGCTCGGTCCCGACTACGGCGCGCGCATCCGCATCCCCCTCTTCGCAGGCCTGCAGGGACGCAGTGCGATGCAGGTGGCGAAGGTGGAGCGGGAACGGGCGGAGCTCGGTACCCAGCAGGCGGAGCTTGGCCTGGAGGAGCGCATCCTGACCACTTGGACCGCCTATGCCACGGCCGGCCGGCGCGTGGCCCTGGAGGAGCAGAACCTCGAAGGGGCCCGCACCCAGAGCACCGTCGCCCTGGAGAGCTACCGCCTGGGGGCCATCACCGCCGTGGAGCTGCGCGAGGTGCAGCTCGCGCTGGTGAGCGCCGAGCAGCGCCTGTTGGTGGCCCGCTACGAGGCGAAGCTCGCTGAGCTGCAGCTCCAGTGGCTGGCCGGCAGGCTGGTGTAGGTGGGGTCACACGCTCAGCCAAGTTCCGGTCGAAGCCGTTCGATCCGCTGATCCGCCGATCGTCCCCCGCGGGACGGTGCGCTGCGGCACACCCGCCTCACCCCCGTCCGTGCGTGGCCAGCTTGCGCACCATCTCCTGCGTCAGGGCGGAGGCATCGGGGCCGTAGGCGTTCACGAGGGTGCCCCGGATGCGCCCATCCACGGAGCGGATGGCGTACACGATGCTCTGGTCGTCGGGGTCGTTCATGCCCTCGAAGCGGTGGAACTCATCGATCTCGAAGGCGGCCGGATCGAGGCTGAGGCCATGGGCCGTGCACACGAGGCAGTGGCCGCCCAGGGTCAGGTCGTCCGTGTAGCCGCGGCGCTGCAGGTCGTCCACGGCTTCGGAGAGGGTGGCGTAGGTGGGCATGCGGAAAAGGTACGGCAGGGTGCGGGGGCCTGGGATGCGGGGCGGGCGCGCTTCACGGGGTGGGCTGATGTCCGCTGTGCGGTCCTGCTCGTGTGCGCGCCGCATGGCGACCACGCCCTCCGGCAGCGCCTCGCGGACGCCCGTGATGCTGCCGAAGCGGGTGAGGAGCTTTTGTGCGGTGCCGGGAGAACCGCGCTTCCGTAGCTTTGGGTTCCTCAACACGGCCCGATGAGCACCGACAGCATGCGCCTGGAGTTGATCCGCTGGTTGAGCCAGGTGGACGACAAGGGGCTGTTGGCATCGCTGCTCCACTTCAAGCAGGCCAACGAGGCCCACGACTGGTACGACAGTCTGACGGCCGAGCAGCAGGCGGCCATCGCCGAAGGCGAGGCCGACATCAAGGCCGGCCGTGTACGCTCTTCCGCCGAAGTGTGGAAAAAGTATGGCCGCGCTCCGAAGCGTTGAGTGGACCGCCCGTGCCGAGCGGGACCTGGACCGGTTGTATGCCTTCGTGATCGAATGCTGGAGCCAGCGCGAAGCGGATCACTTGCTGGACATGGTGCAGGAGTTCGAGGCGCTGATCGCCCGCTGGCCGAACGGGTTCAAGCGAAGCCAACGGAACAAGCACTACCGGCTGGGCTTCGTTCACCGGAACACCTCGGCGGTGTACCGCGTTTACCGTGACCGCGTAGTGATCGTGGCCATGTTCGACAACCGGTCGGATGCGACGTGGTAGAACGATCCGATGATCAGAAAATGATCCCTGGGCGATGCACTACCTGAAGACCAAGCATCACGCCCGATCGAAGCGCGCATTGCATTTTCTGATCATATGATCCGCTAATTTTCTGTCCGGGGCCTCGCGCTGGCTATTGCGCGGCGGCAAGCCCTCGCAACACCGCCTCCGCCTTCTTCGCGCCCACCACGGCCGCCACATCCTCCGGCAGGGCCTCGCGGATGCCTTTGATGCTGCCGAAGCGGGTGAGGAGCTTCTGGGCGGTGCCGGGGCCGATGCCGGGGATCTCCTCCAGGCCGGTGCGGATGATGCGCTTGCTGCGCTTGCCCCGGTGGTGCGTGATGCCGAAGCGGTGCGCCTCGTTGCGCATGTGCTGGATCACCTTCAGCGAGGAGCTGCGCTTGTCGATGTGCAGCGGGACGGGGTCGCCGGGGAAAACGATCTCCTCCAGTTTCTTGGCGATGCCGATGATGGCCACCTTGCCGCGCAGGCCCAGCCGTTCCAAGGCGTTGAGCGCGGCGCCCAGCTGGCCCTTGCCGCCATCGATGACGATGAGCTGGGGCAGCGGTTCGCCCTCGGTGATCAGCCGGCTGTAGCGGCGCTCCACGGCCTCCTCCATGCTGGCGAAGTCGTCCGGCCCCTCCACCGTGCGGATGTTGAAGTGGCGGTAGTCCTTCTTGCTGGGCTTGGCGTCCTTGAAGACCACGCAGGCGCTGACGGGGTCGGTGCCCTGGGTGTTGCTGTTGTCGAAGCACTCGATGTGGCGCGGCAGCTCGGTGAGGCGCAGGTCCTGCTGCAGCTGCTCCAGGATGCGGGTGGTGGCCCCCTCGGGGTCGGTGAGCTTCTCCTGCTTCTGCTTGTCCAGCATGAAGTAGCGGGCGTTGCGCTCGCAGAGCTCCAGCAGCTGCTTCTTGTCGCCGCGCTGCGGCACCGTGAAGCGCACACCGGGCACCTCGATCTCCGGCTCGAAGGGCGCGATGGCCTCGGGGGCCAGGCTCTTGTAGCGCTGGCGCAGTTCGGCGATGGCGGCCTGCAGCATCTCCACGTCGCTCTCATCGAGCTTGCGCTTGAGTTCGATGGTGATGCCGTGCACCACCGCGCCGTCGATCACGCGCATGTAGTTGACGTAGGTGCTGGCGGTATCGCTCACCAGCCCGTAGCAATCCACGTCGCCGATGTCGGGGTTCACCACGATGCTCTTGGCGCGGTACTGCTCCAGACGCTCCAGCTTCTGGCGGTAGTCCTCGGCGGCCTCGAACTCGAGCCGCTCGGCGTGATGCTGCATCTGCTCCTTCAACACCTTGATGAGCCCGCTCACGCGCCCCTTCACGATCTGCAGCACCTGTTCCATGTTGGCGTCGTACTCGGCCTGTGATTGCAGCCCTTCGCAGGGCGCCTTGCAGTTGCCGATGTGGTACTCCAGGCAGCGCTTGAACTTCTTCTGTTCGATGTTCCTCGGGGTGAGGTCGTAGCTGCAGGTGCGGAGCTTGTAGAGCTTGTGCACCAGGCCGAGCATGGTCTTCATGGTGCGCACACCGGCGTAGGGGCCGAAGTAGGCGCTGCCGTCGTCCTCGGGGTTGCGCATGCCCTCCACGCGGGGGAAGCGCTCGTTGCGGATGCGGATGAAGGGGAAGCTCTTGTCGTCGCGCAGGTTGATGTTGAAGCGCGGCTGCAGCTCCTTGATGAGGCTGTTCTCCAGCAGCAGCGCCTCGAACTCGGTGGGCACGTGGATCACGCGCAGGTCAGCGATGCGCTTGACCAGCAGGCGCGTCTTGCCATCGGGGTGGTCCTTGGCGAAGTAGCTGCCCACGCGGTGGCGGAGGCTCTTGGCCTTGCCCACGTAGAGGATCTTGCCGTCGGCATCGAAGAACTGGTACACGCCGGGGGTGTGCGGCAGCAGGCGGACCTTCTCGCGGATGTCGATGGACATGCAGGGCGAAGATCGGGAGGAACGAGTGGTGAGTGGCGAGTGGCGAGTGACGAGTGGAATGCCCCCTCTTCCGGCGCGTTTCGCCAAGGGGCGTTCCAGAGACTGTTCAGTAAAGTGTGTCAGGCCGGATTGCGAACTTCAACACCTGACCCATGGAGGACAAGACGGACAAGTTCGATTACGAAGCCTTCGAGAAGGAGGCCATGAAGCAATTGCTACTGGGCAAGCCCTTGAGCGGCAGCGATGGGGTGCTGACCCCGCTGGTGAAGCGACTGATGGAGGCCTCGCTACGGGGCGAGCTGAGCGCTCACCTGGCCGAGGAGCCGCCTGGAGGTAACCGGCGCAACGGACATGGGCGCAAGCGGGTGAAGACCGCCCACGGAGAGGTGGAGATCGCCACGCCGCGCGACCGTGAGGGAACCTTTGACCCGGTGCTGCTGCCCAAGCGCGAGCGCGTGCTGAACGCCGAGCTGGACATGAAGATCATCAAGCTCTACGGGCTTGGGATGAGCCAGCGCGACATAAGCGACCATGTGCGGGACCTGTACGGCATCGAGGTGAGCGAGGCCACGATCAGCGCGGTGACCGACCAGGTGATCGCCGATGTACAGACCTGGCGGCAGCGGCCCTTGGAGGCGCGCTACGCGATCGTGTGGCTCGATGCCATCCACTTCAAGGTGAAGCAGGAAGGGCGCGTGGTGAACAAGGCCGTATACACCGCCTTGGGCGTTGGCCCCGATGGCCACAAGGACCTGCTGGGCCTGTACGTGGGGCAGAGCGAAGGGGCCAAGTTCTGGCTGGGCGTGCTGGGCGACCTGCGCCAACGCGGCGTGGAGGACATGCTGATCGCATGCATCGACAACCTGAGCGGCTTCTCCGACGCGATCTCCTTGGTGTACCCACAGAGCGATATCCAGCTCTGCATCGTGCACCAGGTGCGCAATACCCTGAAGTACATCAGCTACAAGCACTACAAGGAGGTGGTCAAGGACATGCGGGCCATCTACCGGGCCCCTGGTGAGCAGCAAGCGCTGCATGCCCTGGAGGTCTTCAGCGACAAATGGGGGGAACGCTACCCGCAGGCGGTGAGCTCCTGGCACACCAACTGGCCGCTGCTGGCCAGCCAGTACCGCTACAGCGAGCGCATCCGGCGGCTCATCTACACCACCAATCCCATCGAGGGCTTCCACGCTCAGCTGCGCAAGTACACCAAGACCAAGCGCGTCTTCGACAACGACATGGCCCTGCTCAAGCTGCTCTATCTGGCCCAGCAGCGCATCGTGGAGAAAATGGCCGCCAAGCCCATCTTCGCTTGGAGGGAGATAGCCGCCGAGCTACGCCTGCTCTTCGGCCCACGCTTCGATCCACAGGCGATCAACACCGATCAACAGGTTCTGAGTCTCCCCCGGACCCCCTCGTTCAAAACCCAACAACATCAACATCATCAGCAATAACGATGATGACACACTTTATCTAACAGACCCGATGCCGGGGGCGGGGGCCTTCCGGCTCCTCCGCACCGGTGCACTGCACCACCCGCCGGCGAGCTCCACCGCGACAGGTGGGGGCCACCCGGACCACAGCCCTGGCCCTCCACCACGACACGGGTGAACCTCCAGGTCGATCGCCTTCGCCCTCCACCACGACACGGGTGAACCTCCAGGACGATCGCCTTCGCCCTCCACCACGACACGGGTGCACCTCCAGGGCGATCGCCTTCGCCCTCCACCACGACACCGGTGCACCTCCAAGGCGATCGCCTTCGCCCTTCACCACGACAACGGTGCACCTCCAGGACGATCGCCTTCGCCCTCCACCACGACACCGGTGCACCTCCAGGGCGATCGCCTTCGCCCTCCACCACGACACCGGTGCACCTCCAAGGCGATCGCCTTCGCCCTTCACCACGACAACGGTGCACCTCCAGGGCGATCGCCTTCGCCCTCCACCACGACACCGGTGCACCTCCAAGGCGATCGCCTTCGCCCTTCACCACGACAACGGTGCACCTCCAGGACGATCGCCTTCGCCCTCCACCACGACACCAGTGGACCACCGGGACCACCACCTTGGACCCCGCGGAAGAGCGACCCGCCGGGCGGGTGAGGCCACCCGGGCGCGCATCGGGTTACGCCCGGCGCCACTTATTCTTTCGGGCATACGGCGTGCGCAGGCCTGCCATCGACGCCAGCTCCCGAATGTGCGTTCCATGCCATTCCGCATAACCCGCACGAACATGCCCCCTGTACCGATCCCCTGGCGTAACACGGCCCGGATCGCTCACAACAACGGCGTCGCTCCACCGGGTCCACGGAGCGGAACCCATGAAGGCGAACATCAAGTTGAACCTGTTCGATCTGACCCCCCTGCGAGCGCAAGCCCTGCTGCGCAACGTGGCGGAGAAGTTGGACGGGAACGCGAACTTCCCCAGCCCGCCGACGTCGGCGGCGGACCTGGCGGCGAAGGCGGACACGCTGGAGGCGGCCATCCTGGAGGCCATCAATGGCAGCCAGGCGGCACGTGCGGCCCGCGATGCCCGGGTGATGGAGGTGCGGGGCATCCTGCGCAGCGTGGCGGACTATGTGCGGATGGTGGCCCAGGGCGATGCGGCGAAGCTCACCACCAGCGGCTTCGAGCTGGCCAAGCGGCCCGAACCGGTGGGCGTGCCCGGCACGGCGCGGGACATGCGGGTGCGCATGACCAACAGCAAGGGCGCCTTGGAACTGCGCTGGCGCACGGTGCACGGGGCCCGCGGCTACCAGGTGTGGATGACGGCCAGCGACCCCAACGTGGAGGCCAACTGGGAAGCCATCGGCTACACCACCAGGGCCAGCCACCTGGTGACGGACCTGGAGAGCTACAAGGCCTACTGGTTCTGCGTGAGCGCCATCGGTGCCGCGGGCGAAGGCCTGCAGTGCGACCCGGCCATGGGCCGCGCCGCATAAGCGGACCCCCGCGTGGCCCCGCGAGCGGGGGGCCACCCACGCGTCAGGCACAAGGGCCCCGGCTTCGGTCGGGGTCCTTGGCGTTGGGGGGGTGGTGACGAACGGTGATCGCGGTGACGGCGGCGCCACCGCCGCACGCCCCCCCCGGGTAGCTTTGGGCATGGCCGGTGCCGAGCGCTGCCCGTACTGCGAAAGCACGCGCAGCCTGCTGATGGGGCAGGTGTTCTGCTCGCGGCATGCGGGCATCGACATGCGAGCGCTGGAGAGCGGCACGCTGTACATCCGCACCCGCCGGCTGGAGGAATGCGCCGACCACGTGTCGCGCCTCAGCGTGCGGCTGATGCTGAACGGGCGCCAATGGTACCGGGTGGGCGGGGCGGACCGGGTGGTGCACGCGGAGAACTACCTGGTGGTGGACCAGGGGCAGCACTACCGCACGGCCTTCGGCGGCGACCAGGAGCAGGAGATGCTGATGGTGGGCTTCAGGCCCGGGCTGGCGGCCGAGGCGCTGCGCGCGCGGACGGCCACCGCCGAACAGCTGCTGGACGACCCGTGGCACCACGGACCGGACCCGCTGTTCGGCGACGCGCTGCACCCGATGGACGCCACGGTGCACGCGCTGTTCGCGCAGCTGCACGGGCTGGTGCGGGCGCCCGCCGGCACGGTGGACCCCGCCGGGGTGGATCCCCTGCACGAGCGGCTGCTGGAGCATCTGCTGGACCTGCGCACGGGCCAGCGGGCGGCGGCCGACCGGCTGCCGGCGCTGCGGGCCGCCACGCGCCGCGAGCTGTGGCGACGGCTCACCACCGCACGCGACCATGCGCACGCGCACCTCCACGAGCCGCTCACCGTGGCCCAGCTGGCCCGCGTGGCCTGCCTCAGCGAGCACCACTTCAAGCGGCTGTTCCGGCAGGCCTTCGGGCGGCCGCCGCACGCCTACCTGCAACAGCTGCGGCTGGAGCGGGCGCGCCAGCTGCTGCGCGGCACCGACCTGCCGGTGCACGCCGTGGCCACGGCGGTGGGCCTGGCGGACGCCAGCTCCTTTGTGCGCAGCTACCGCCTGCACCACGGGCGCACCCCGGGGGCCGAGCGGCGCTCCGCTGCCTGAACGACCCCGACCGCTGCCCAGACCGCACCCGGGAATAGCACACCCCGCACATGCCCGCCGGCCGCCGATGCGGCACCTTGGCCCCACGCCGGTCCTGAACCCCGGCCCCACACGCGCATGTACGGAACCCGCACCCGACCCACCACCCCTTCGCATCCGCACCTCACCCCCCTGCTGCCCGCGCTGCTGCTGGCCCTGGCCTGGCCCTACCGCGGTCCGGCGCAGACGCTGCTGCCCCAGCAGGCCATTCCCGTGGTGGGCGACACCTTCCGCTGGCACAGCGTGGACGACGACCAGAACGTGATGCCGGGTGCGGCGGGCATGGGGGTGCTGTGGGACCAGAGCGCCCTGCAGCTGGTGCCCACGGCCTACGCGGTGCAGGCCTGCATCGACCCGCAGGACGCCCCGCTGATCGCCGCCTACCCGGCGTGCGACCATGTGATGCGGTGGACCCTGAGCCAGGACCCCGGCTATGAGGTGTTCGAGTACCGCGCCACCACGGACAGCGGCCTGGTGGACCTGGCCGCGCACGGCCCGGTGCTCACCTACGTGCACGACGATCCGGAGCTGAACATCCCCGCCCCGCTGCCCCTGGGCGACACCGTGGCCGACCCCTTCTGCTACACCTCCAGCGGCCTGGGCGTGGCCTACCACTTCTGCGGCATGCGCCGGCACACGGTGGATGGCGAGGGCACCCTGGTGATGCCCTACGGCAGCTTCCCCGGCGCCCTGCGCGTGCACACCTGGGGCTACAGCGTGGCCTACAACGGTCCGGACACCAGCTGGGTGGACACCTACCGGTGGTGGGTGCCCGGGGTGCGCTGGCCGCTGCTGCGCCACAGCACCTTTACAGCGACCAACGGCAGCACCTCGGTCACCGTGAACGCCCTCAACGGGATGGATGCCGTGGGCCTGGTGGAACGACCGGGTGCTGCCGCGCTGGCCGCGCCGAACCCCTTTGCGCACCGGGTGCGCGTGCGGCTGCCCGCCCCCGCCGGCACGGGCGCGCTGCTCACCGTGCGCACACCGGACGGCCGCGCGGTGCACCGCGAGCCCTGGCCCGCCGGCGCCGATGCGCTGGAGCTGGACGGCACCGCCCTGCCCGGCGGCCTGCTGCTGGTGCACATCACCACGCCCCACCGCACCTTCGCCCTGCCCCTGATCCACCACCGCTGATGCCCCTGTTCCGCACCCCCCTGCTCCTCGTTGCGCTGGCGCTGGCCCCGGCCTGCACCGCACAGCCCGCCACCGACCTGCCCCGCCGCGTCTTCCTCGGCATCCGCATGGAGAACCTCACGGACGACCTGCGGCGCATCATGGGCGTGGGCGACACGCGCGCGGTGCTGGTGAGCGAGGTGCTGCCCGGGGGCTCCGGCGAGGCGGCGGGGTGGAAGCGGGGCGACCTGCTGGCGGAGCTGGGGGGCGTGGGCGTGGGCGCCACCGACGCGGGTCTGTTAGATAAAGTGTGTCATCATCGTTATTGCTGATGATGTTGATGTTGTTGGGTTTTGAACGAGGGGGTCCGGGGGAGACTCAGAACCTGTTGATCGGTGTTGATCGCCTGTGGATCGAAGCGTGGGCCGAAGAGCAGGCGTAGCTCGGCGGCTATCTCCCTCCAAGCGAAGATGGGCTTGGCGGCCATTTTCTCCACGATGCGCTGCTGGGCCAGATAGAGCAGCTTGAGCAGGGCCATGTCGTTGTCGAAGACGCGCTTGGTCTTGGTGTACTTGCGCAGCTGAGCGTGGAAGCCCTCGATGGGATTGGTGGTGTAGATGAGCCGCCGGATGCGCTCGCTGTAGCGGTACTGGCTGGCCAGCAGCGGCCAGTTGGTGTGCCAGGAGCTCACCGCCTGCGGGTAGCGTTCCCCCCATTTGTCGCTGAAGACCTCCAGGGCATGCAGCGCTTGCTGCTCACCAGGGGCCCGGTAGATGGCCCGCATGTCCTTGACCACCTCCTTGTAGTGCTTGTAGCTGATGTACTTCAGGGTATTGCGCACCTGGTGCACGATGCAGAGCTGGATATCGCTCTGTGGGTACACCAAGGAGATCGCGTCGGAGAAGCCGCTCAGGTTGTCGATGCATGCGATCAGCATGTCCTCCACGCCGCGTTGGCGCAGGTCGCCCAGCACGCCCAGCCAGAACTTGGCCCCTTCGCTCTGCCCCACGTACAGGCCCAGCAGGTCCTTGTGGCCATCGGGGCCAACGCCCAAGGCGGTGTATACGGCCTTGTTCACCACGCGCCCTTCCTGCTTCACCTTGAAGTGGATGGCATCGAGCCACACGATCGCGTAGCGCGCCTCCAGGGCCGCTGCCGCCAGGTCTGTACATCGGCGATCACCTGGTCGGTCACCGCGCTGATCGTGGCCTCGCTCACCTCGATGCCGTACAGGTCCCGCACATGGTCGCTTATGTCGCGCTGGCTCATCCCAAGCCCGTAGAGCTTGATGATCTTCATGTCCAGCTCGGCGTTCAGCACGCGCTCGCGCTTGGGCAGCAGCACCGGGTCGAAGGTTCCCTCACGGTCGCGCGGCGTGGCGATCTCCACCTCTCCGTGGGCGGTCTTCACCCGCTTGCGCCCATGTCCGTTGCGCCGGTTACCTCCAGGCGGCTCCTCGGCCAGGTGAGCGCTCAGCTCGCCCCGTAGCGAGGCCTCCATCAGTCGCTTCACCAGCGGGGTCAGCACCCCATCGCTGCCGCTCAAGGGCTTGCCCAGTAGCAATTGCTTCATGGCCTCCTTCTCGAAGGCTTCGTAATCGAACTTGTCCGTCTTGTCCTCCATGGGTCAGGTGTTGAAGTTCGCAATCCGGCCTGACACACTTTACTGAACAGTCTCACCGACGCGGTCTTCGCCGAACTGGCGAAACACAGCACCGGCGCCTCGGTGGCCTACCGCCTGCTGCGCGACACCAAGCCGGTGACCGGCACGCTGAAGCTGATGGGCTGGCCGGAGGAGCGCTATGCCGACCTGCGCGTGGAGTACACGGCGCACCCCACGGTGAACGGCACGCAGCGCGCCATCCTCACCCGGCCGCGCACGCGCCAGCTGGACCGCGCGCCGCTCGTGGTCTTCATCGGCGGCATCGGCTGCTACTCGCTGGACGCACCCCTGGACACCGCACGCAGCGAGGTGCAGCTGCTGAACCGCCTGAGCCGCATGGGCTACGCCTGCGCCCGGCTGGAGAAGCCCGGCATCGGCGACGCCGCGCGCAGCAGCACCGCCTGCAGCGCGGTGAGCTTCATGGACGAGATGACGGGCTATGCCGGGATGATCGCCCAGTTGAAGCGCCGCGCGGACATCGACAGCACCGATGTGACCATCATCGGCCACAGCATGGGTGGGCTCTTCGCACCGCTGGTGGCGCAGCGCACCGCCGTGCAGCGCATCGTGGCCTACGGCACCATCGGCAGCCCCTTCCTGGAGTACCTGCTGAAGACGCGGCGCACCATCGGCGAGGCCTACGGCTGGGAGGCCGAACGCACGGACGACTTCATCAAGGCCTATGGCGAATGCGCCACCTGGTACTTCGCCGATGGCCTCAGCACCGAGGCCGTGGAAGCGAAGAAGCCCGGCTGCGGCGAGCTGGTCGGCATCTTCGATGCCCGCTCCCGCGCCTACAACGACGAGCTCTATGCGGTGAACATCCCCTCCGCATGGAAGGGCTTCACCGGGCGCACGCTCCTGCTCTGGGGCGAGGCCGACCACATCGCCGCGAAGCACGACCACGAGCTGCTGCGCGACCTGATCGACGCGAAGAACCCCGGCAGCGTCACCTTCCAGGTGGTGCCCGATGCCGACCATGGCATGAACCAGGCGGACGACTTCCGCGCCGCCGTGGCCGGCGAAGGGCCCTACCAGCCCGGTGTGGGCCGGGTGATCGCCGACTGGATGCGCAGCACGCCATGAGGACCGCGGCGGGCATCGCGGTGCTGGTGGGGTTCACGACCATCGTGCACGCCCAGGCGGGACCGCGTGCCGTGCTGGACGACTTCACCACCGGCCACCTCGCGCTGGCCCCGGAACCCTTCGCGCTGGACCTGCGCGAACGCCTGGCCCTGGTGCCGAGTGACAGCGTGCTGGCGGCGCAGGAGCGCTTCTTCCGCGAACAGCAGCACCGCTTGAGCACGGTGGAAGCGCACGGGGCGACGCAGGAGGAAGGCCTGCTGCTGGACCTCGCCCGGTTCGAGACCGCGCACCAGCTGGAGCGCATCGCGCTGGAGCGGCGCTGGACCGCGGCCGGTCGCCCGATGCCCGTGAACGGCGTGCACGACCTGCCGGACGCGGCGGACTGGTACCGCCTGCTCGTGCGGCGCTTCACCGGCTATGCGCGCACGCCGCAGGAGCTGATCGCGTTCGGCGAAGCGGAGGTGGAACGCTGCCACCGCGCGATCGAACGGCTGCACGCGCAGCTCGGCGGCGCACCCGGGCCCGCGTGGATCACCGACAAGGCGGAGATGCTGTGGCGCTTCGCCCGGCTGGACAGCACCGTGCGCGCGCACCTCGCCCACCTCGTCGGGCCGGTGGAGGTGCCGCCCGTGGCCGCCATGGAATGGCCCGGGGCCGATGCGCACACCCCGCCGGGCATCTACCTCTCCCGCGACGACAATGCCTATGGCGCGGACGTGTTCCAGTTCAACTTCCACCTCGGCCGCTTCGATGCCCGGGCCCTGGACTGGATCTACCTGCACGAGTCCATCCCCGGCCACCACCTGCAATGGAGCCTGCGCCAGGCCACCGCGGCTGACGACCTGCGCGTCCACCTGCTGTACCCCGGCAACTTCGAGGGCTGGGCCTGCTATGTGGAATACGCCGGGAAGGAGCTGGGTGCGTACGCGGATCCCGTGCAGGAGCTCGGCAAATGGGAATGGGACCTGGTGCGTTCCGTGCGTGTGGTGCTCGATGCGGGCATCCACGGCCTTGGGTGGTCCCGTGCGGAAGCGATGGCGTATTGGGAGCGGCACATCCCGGGCCGGCCTGATCTGGCGGAACGGGAGGTGACCCGCGTGACGCACTGGGCGGCGCAGGCCCTGAGCTACAAGGTGGGCGCCGACGCGATCCAGCGCCTGCGCGACCGCCTTGCGGAAGCGCTGGGTCCGCGCTTCGATGCGGCCCGCTTCCACCGCACCTTCCTGGACCTGGGCATGGTGCCGCTGCCCGTCGCCGAGACGCACCTGACCAGGACCCTGAGCCCATGACCATGAGGACCGTGAAGCCCCTGCTCGTGCTGATCCCGTTCGCCGCCTGCGTGTTCCCTGACCGCGGGCCGGCCGCCTCCGATGCGCCGGTGGCGCACCCGGCCGATACCGTGCTGCTGCACGAGGCCGGCGTGGAGAACGCCTATCCCCGGCTCTCGGCGGACGGCCGGCGCATCCTGTACCAGAGCGACCGCACGGGCACCTGGCAACTGTTCATCATGGACCTGGCCACCGGCGCGCAGCAGCGCATCACGCACGATGCCCACAACAACAACTTCGTCGATTGGAGCGCGGACAACGAATGGGTGGCCTTCGTGAGCGACCGCGACGGCAACGAGGAGATCTACCGCATGCGCACCGATGGCAGCGCGCTGGAGCGGCTCACGGACCACGCCGCGCGCGACATCCACCCCTACTTCAGCCCCGATGGGCGGTACCTGCTGTTCAACAGCACGCGAGGGAACGGCTCGCTGGACGTGTACCGCCTCGACCTCGGCTCGCGCGAGGTGTTGCGCCTCACCGACACGCCGATGGAGGAGACCTGTGCGCGGTACGCACCGGACATGAAGCACATCGTGCTCCTGCGCAACGACGCGACCAGCGACGACGTGGTGATCCTCGACCTCACGACCGGGCTGGTGGACAACCTGACGCGCACGCCGACGGTGACCGATGGCTGGCCGATGTACAGTGCGGACGGCCGGTGGATCTACTACAGCACCATGGCGGGCGGCCGGCACAGCATCCACCGCGTGCATCCGGACGGTACGGGGGACGAGACCCTCACACACGCCGCACCAGGCGAGGAGGATGGGCGCGCCTTCATCGGCCGGGATGGGAAGACCCTGATCTACAACAAGCGGCACCACGGCGCGATCGACATCCGCCGGCTGGTCATCGACATCCCCTGAGCCATGAGGATCCCCGTCCTCTCACTGGCCCTGATAGCGGCGCTGACCCTTCAGGGCCAATACAGTGGCGACAATGTGCGCTACATGAACATCGCGCTGGAAGAACTGCCTGACGCGCTCAGAAAGGACCCGGGCAGCCTGCTCCTCGATGTGCGGTCCGTGGCCGAGTTCGGGGACACATGCCCGAATGCCGGTCTGAAGATCGGCCGCTTTCGCGGCGCGGTGAACATCCCGACCGATTCGTTCGCGTCCAACTATGAGCGGCTCATCCCTTACCGCCACCGGACCATCTACGTGTACTGCTCACACGGTCAGCGTAGCCGTCACGTGAGCAACCAGCTGGCGGATAGCGGCTTCACGAAGCTCAAGAACGTCAACGCCGGTCTGAGCCGGTTCTGGCACGAACATCACCACATGAGCGCGGTCCGGTCCCTGGTCGAGCGCGAGCATCCGGACATGCTCATCAGCACCACCGAGCTATGCGCCAAGCTCCAGGAAGGTGCGCTCGTGGTGGACATACGACCAGACTCGGTGTTCCACGGTCTTGGTCCGTACGAGGTTCAACGGGCTCGGGGTCGTGTCCGAGGGGCGCTGCATATCCCGTTCGAGATGCTCGAAGCGCGTGCTGTTGAGCTGCCGCAGGACCGGCCACTGATCTTCATCGATGCGAACGGTGACCACGCACCTTTGGCCGCCAGGCGAATGCGCGAAAGGGGGCACCCCCTGACGCACGCACTGTTCGGCGGGTTCGACGTGTTCCGCAACACAGGCCACGACTATTTTCCGTGCGCGGACAAGATCCTGTTGCGACAGGTTCCATACAAGGTCATCCCGATCGAGGGCCTGGACATGGCCGCGGTAACAGCCAGCGGTGGTGTTGTCTTGGATATCCGTTCGGCCGAGGAGTTCGAGGGCAGGCACGAACGGGTCCGGCTGAACTTGGGTCGACTACGCGGGCCGATCAACGCTCCACTGGATGAGATCCTGGCCGGTCGCGCGCCTGCGGACTTGAACAAGGAAACCCCGGTTCTCGTGATGGGGCGGATGGGTGCTGACACCTACAAAGCGGCCAATGCGCTGCACGCGCGTGGTCACAAGGACGTCACTGTGTTGGACGGAAGCATATGGCACTTGCGCTGGCACGCGCACAACTTCGCGGGCAAAGAACACATGGAGGAGTTGGTCGAGCGGCCACCCTACGGTCCGTGAGACCGCTCCGTGATGGGCCGTGGCTCCAAGAACCTGTCTTGACCGCGCGCTGCCCACGGGTTGGACAGGCACCACCATACCGGCGGATCGAGGGGACCGAGACCACACGCGAGCTTTGCCCCCGTGCCGTCCATCTCCACGCTCCTCCCCTACCACAACGCCGCCGCCACGCTCGACGCCGCCATCGCCAGCATGGCCGCGCAGACCTTCGCCGACCAGGAGCTGCTGCTGATCGACAACGCGAGCACGGATGAAGGCCCCGCCATCGCCCGCCGATGGGCCGATCGCGATCCGCGCATCACGCTGCTGCAGGAGCCCCGCCTCGGCATCGCCTACGCGCTCAACACCGGCCTGGAGCAGGCCCGGGGCCGGTACATCGCCCGCATGGACGCGGACGACATCAGCCACCCCGAACGCCTGGCAAAGCAGCGGGCCCATCTGGAGGCGCACCCGGAGATCGGCGTGCTGGGCACGGCCACGCGCTTCGTCAGCACCATGCCCGAGCACCGCGGCATGCAGGCCTTCGTGCAGTGGCAGAACGCCCTGCTGACCCCGCACGACCACTCCGTGAAGCGCTTCGTGGACGCCCCGCTCGCGCACCCCACGGTGCTGTTCCGCAGGCAGCTGGTGGAACGCCACGGCGCGTACGACACCGGTCCGCTGCCCGAGGACCACGAACTGTGGCTGCGCTGGATGGACGCGGGTGTGCGGATGGCCAAACTACCGGAGGAACTGCTGACGTGGAACGACCATGCCGAACGGCTCAGCCGCACCCACAGCAACTACGGCATCGACGCCTTCTTCGGTACCAAGGTGCGGTGGTTGGCGCGCTGGCTGAAGCGCACCCTGAACGGCCGTGCGGTGATCGTCGCGGGCACAAGCGCCTTGTGCCGGCAGCGCGCGCAGCTGCTCGCCGCCGAGGGCATCGCCATCGCGGCCTTCACCGACGTGAAGGCGCGTGCGGTGCCGGGCCACGCCTTCGTGCCCAGCGATGCGCTGCCGCCCGCGGGGGAGGCCTTCGTGGTGAGCTTCATCAGCCAGCGCGGGGCCGGCGATCGCATCGCGGCGTACCTCGGCTCACGCGGCCTGGTGGAGGGCACGGACTTCGTGCTGGCGGCCTGACGGCCCGCGCGCCGCACGCTGTTCCTTTGCGGCATGGAGGCCACCCCGCACACGCACAGCCTGGACCGCATCGCCGCGCTGCGCACGGCGTTCGAGCGGGGCGTGCTGCGCGATCCGGCGGTGCGCGCGAAGCACCTGCTGCGGCTGGCCGGCGCGCTTCACCGCCACGAGGACGCCGTGCTGGAGGCCATGCGGGCGGACATGGGCAAGCCGGTGATGGAGGCGTACATCGCCGAAGTGGGGGTGCTGGGCGAGGAGCTGCGGAACGCGGCCCATGAGGTGGCCCGGTGGGCCGCGCCGCGCCCGGTGCCCACGCCGTTGAAGCTGCAGGTGAGCAGCAGCACCGTGCACCCCTGTCCCCTGGGCGTGGTGCTGGTGGTGGCGCCCTGGAACTACCCGCTGCTGCTGGTGCTGGGTCCGCTGGCGGCGGCGCTGGCCGCGGGCAACTGCGCGGTGCTCAAACCCAGCGAGGACGCCCCGCGCACGGCGATGCTGGTGGAGCGCCTGGTGCGCGAGGCCGGCCTGCAGGAGCTGGTGCATGTGGTGCAGGGCGCGGGCCGCGAAGTGCTGCCCCCGCTGCTGGACGCCGTGCGCTTCGACCACGTGTTCTTCACCGGCAGCGCCGCCGTGGGCGCGCGCATCGCGGCCCAATGCGCGCCGAAGCTGGTGCCCGTCACCCTGGAGCTGGGCGGCAAGAGCCCCGCCATCGTGGACCGCAGCGCGCACTTGCCGGGCGCGGTGCGCCGCATCGCCTGGAGCAAGTTCTTCAACGCGGGACAGACCTGCGTGAGCGCCGACCATGTGCTGGTGCACGCCGATCGATACGACGCCTTCCTCCAGGCCTTCCGCGCGGAGGTGGAGCGCATGTTCGGTGCCGACCCGCAGCGCAGCCCCCACCTGGCCCGCATCGTGAACGACCGGCGCTGGCAGGTGCTGCGCGGGCACCTGGACCACGGGACGGTGCACCTGGGCGGCGGCCACGACCGCAGCGCGCGCTACATCGCGCCCACGGTGCTCACCGACGTGCCGCTGGACAGCCCGCCGATGCGCGAGGAGATCTTCGGCCCCCTCCTGCCGGTGCTGCCCTGGCGCGACCGCGACGAGCTGGCGGCGCTGACCGCGCGCAACCCCGAGCCGCTGAGCGCCTACCTCTTCGCCCGCGATGCGGGGCTGGAGCGCTGGTTCACGCAGGAGCTGCCCTTCGGCGGTGGCTGCATCAACGACACCATGGTGCACTTCGGCAATGCGCACCTGCCCTTCGGCGGGGTGGGGCGCAGCGGCTTGGGGCGCTACCACGGGCGCGCGGGCTTCGACCGCTTCAGCAACCTGAAGGGCGTGATGCACAGCAACGACCGGCTGGATCCCGGCGTGCGCTACGCGCCCTACCGGCCCTGGCAGCTGAAGGTGCTGCGCCGGCTGTTCCGGTGACATCCGTCACCAGCCGGACCCAACACGCGTCGGGAGCTTTGCGGCATGCTCCACCGCTCCGCCTCCATCCGCCTGTTCGTGCTGTTCCTCACCGGGACCCTGATCCCCGCCACCGATGCACAGATGATCGGAGACCGCATGCTCGCCCTGGAGGAAGTGACGCTGGCCGGAATGCCCGGCCTGCAGTCCTTCGCGTGGGGCACGCACAACGGGGAATGGTTGCTGATCGGCGGCCGCACGGACGGCCTGCATCGTCGCCAGCCGCCGGTCGCCTTCCTGGCGTCGGACAACAACACCAGCGCGTGGGTGGTGGCGCCGGCCACGGGCCAGGTGTGGTCGGCCTCGCTCAGCACCCTGCCCACCGGCCTGTTCGAGCAGCTGCAGAGCACCAACATGGAATACGTGCAACGCGACAGCATGCTCTACATCGTGGGCGGCTATGCGTACAGCGCCACGGCGGGGGATCACATCACGCACGACCGCCTGGCCGCGGTGCATGTGCCCAACGCCATCGCCGCCATCAAGGCCGGGGCGCCGATCGCGCCGCACTTCCGTCAGCTCACCGATGCGCGCATGGCCGTCACCGGCGGCTATCTGGGGCGGCACAACGACCTCTTCCTGCTGGTGGGCGGCCAGCGCTTCATCGGCCGCTACAACCCGATCGGTCCGGACCATGGACCGGGCTTCGTGCAGGAATACACCAACGCCATTCGCCGCTTCCGCATCGCGGACGATGGGGTGGGCTTGGCCATCACCGACTTCAGCGAGACGGTGGACACGGTGAACCTGCACCGCAGGGACTACAACCTGGTGCCGCAGGTGTTCCCGGACGGCACGCACGGCTTCACCGCCTTCAGCGGTGTGTTCCAGTACGTGGACGATGTGCCCTGGCTGAACACCGTGGACATCACCGACAGCGCGTACACGGTGGTGCCCGGCTTCGAGCAATGGCTGAACCAGTACCACACGGCCCACCTGCCGATGCACGACGCCACGGACAACAGCATGCGCACGGTGTTCTTCGGCGGCATCGGCCGCTACCACTACGTGAACGGCGTGCTGGTGGACGACCCCGATGTGCCCTTCGTGAACACCATCAGCCTGGTGACGCGCGCGGCGGACGGCACCATGACCGAGGAGGCCATCGGCACCATGCCGGGCCTGCTGGGCGCCAGCGGGGAACTGATCCCGGCGCCGGGCCTGCCGATGACGGGGCATGACGTGGTGCACCTGGACCAACTGCCGCCGGACAGCGTGCTGCTGGGGCACATCGTGGGCGGCATCGAAAGCACGGGGGAGAACATCTTCTTCATCAACACCGGCGCGGAGAGCGAGGCCAGCACGCGGCTCTTCCGCGTGTGGCTGCTGCCGGTGGCCTCCACGGTGGTGGCGCCGAACGCGCAGGAGGAGCAGGTGTTGCTGCTTCGCCGGGCCGAAGCGGACCGCCTGATCGCGGTGCTGACGATGCCTACCGGGGCGCGCACCGTGGTGGACCTGCTGGACAGCGCCGGGCGGCGGGTGAAGCGGATCGCGGAAGCCCAGCTGCCCAAGGGCCGTCACGAGTTGGCGGTGGACCTGCGCGACCTGGCCCCGGGGGCGTACACCGTGGAGGTGCGCACCACGGACGGTCGGTGGAGCGCCCGCTTCGTGCGCTGACTCAGCCCAGCACCTGTTCGGCGCGCTTGGGCCGCAGGCGGTCGCGCACCAGCCGCAGGTGGGCCTGGTCGCACTCCAGCGTGGCGGTGACGCGCACGGGCAGGCGGGTGACCCAGTGCCGGTGGCCGGTGATGCCCTCGCGCGCGCAGAACTCGTCCACATGATGCAGGAAGTGCTCCGCGGTGGCGGGCGCGTCGGGCCCGAAGAAATCCCAGTGGAAGCGGAGCAGGGGCATTGAGGCGGGTCGGCTACTTTGCGCAAAGGTGGACACGGTGCTCTACTTCCTGGTGGCCGCGGTGGCCAGCTTCATCGGCTCGGTGCAGGCCGGTGTGGTGAACACCGCGGTGCTGGCCCATACCGTGAAGTGGGGGCGTACAGCGGGCCGGCGCATGGCCGTGGGCGGATCCATCCCCGAGTTCGTGTACGCGGCCGTGGCCTTCTGGGGCGCGGGGCGCCTGGTGGAGGCGCTGGGCCTGGGTGCGCGCGGCATCACCCTGGTGATCTCGACCATCCTGCTGGTGCTGGGGCTGTACTTCGTGTTCCTCTTCCACCCGCGGCCCGCAGCGCCGGGCGAGGACAAGCTGACGGGCGACCTGCGGCGGGGCGTGCTGCTGGGCCTGGCCAACCCGCAGTTGCTGCTCTTCTGGTGCGGGGTGCGGCTGATGGTGATCGCCTGGGGAATGACCGGCGAAGGGGTGCTGGACCTGCTGGCCTTCGCGCTGGGGGCCTTCACGGGCGCCATCATCCTGCTCCTGATCCTGGTGCGGCTGGGGGTGAAGGCCCAGGAGAGGCTCTCGCCGAAGGGGCTGCGCGTGCTCTTCCGCAGCATCGGCGCGTTCTTGCTGGCCAGCGGCTGCTATGGCCTGATGCGGGCGGGAGGCTGGGTGCCGTGAGGCGCTACGCCAGCCGGTCGCTCAGCAGCCGCATCTCCATCAGCGGCGCCATACTTACCAGGACGCGGGTTCAGGGAAAAACCTTGTAGATATCTCTGCGGTCCGCGATCCGCGCGAGAACGATCCGGCCACCGGTCAAATAAAACCCGATGCGATGATCACCAACCCGGATCCGAAAGGCGTTCGGCTCCTGTTCAAGCTTCTTCACATGCCTGATCACCTGCGGTGTACGGGCATCCTTCACTTCCTGGATGACACGAGCAATGCGTCTAAGGAGCATCGGGTCCTGAATGCGCTTCAGGTCATTGGCGAAACTCTTGAGGTACTCCACCTCCATCAGCGACGAAGCAGCTTCATCACGGCTTCCTCCGAAACTTTCTTCGTCCGATCGGCCTTCCGCATAAGGATGGCAAGCCCCATGTCGAGCACATCTTCTTCGGAAAGCCGATGGCTTTTCATGCCCATGCGAAGCACCAACCGTTGGAGCAGGTCCGCCTCTTCAGCGTTCTTCGGCCTGATCAACAAGGCCCCATGATCTTTTACCATCGTTCAAAGTTACGCGAGCCGGTCGCTCAGCAGCCGCATCTCCATCAGCGGCGCCATCTTCTCGTACAGCATGCGGTAGGTGGCCTCGGTGATGGGCATGTCCACCTTCACGCGCTGGTTGATCTCGTGCACGCACTTGACGGCGTAGTAGCCCTCGGCCACCATGTTCATCTCGAGCTGGGCGGCGCGCACGCTGTAGCCCTTGCCCACCATGGTGCCGAACTCGCGGTTGCGGCTGAAGGTGCTGTAGGCCGTCACCAGCAGGTCGCCCAGGTAGGCGGGCTCGTTGATGTCGCGGGCGATGGGGTGCACGGCGGCCACGAAGCGCTCGATCTCCTGGATGGCGCGGCTCACGAGCACCGCGCGGAAGTTGTCGCCGTAGCCCAGGCCCACGCTGATGCCGGCGCACACGGCGATCACGTTCTTGAGGATGGCCGCGTACTCGGTGCCGTAGATGTCGTCGCTGAGCGTGGTCTTCATGTAGCGCCCGTTGAGGGCGGCGCCCATGGCCTTCGCCCGCTCCGGGTCCGGACAGGCGATGGTGAGGTAGCTGAGGCGTTCCATGGCCACCTCCTCGGCGTGGCACGGACCGCAGATGACGCCGAAGTCGTGCTCGGCCACGCCCCAGTGCCGGAACAGGTATTCGCCCACGATCTGGTTGGTCTCCGGCACGATGCCCTTCACCGCGCTGAAGAGGGTCTTCCCCTTGAGCTCGGCGGGGTCCAGTTGATCGAGGGTGGCCTTCAGGAAGGCGCTGGGCACCGCGAGCACGAGCACCCCGGCATCGCGCACCACCGCATGGATGTCGCTGTCCATGGCCAGGCGGTCCACCTCGAACTGGGCGGCGCTGATGTAGTCGGGGTTGTGGCCGTATTTGGCGATGTGCGCGATGGTCTCCGGGCGGCGCACCCACCAGCCCACGCGGTCGGCGTTGGCCGAGAGCAGCTTCACCAGGGCGGTGCCCCAGCTGCCGGCGCCGATGACGGCGATGCGTTGCGCGGTGCTCATGCGCGGCGAAGATCGGTCTTGTCCGGCACCCGCAAGGGCGATGCCCCGGCAGCGGGCTCCGTTCAGAAGGTCACGTCCACCACCACCTCCTGCCCCTCGCGCAGCACGGCCACCGGCGCGGTGTCGCCCTTCTTGAACTGGCCCAGGGCCTTCATGTAGCCCATCATGTCGGCGACCTCCACGGCGCCCATGCGCACCACCACGTCACCGGCCTTCAGCCCGGCGGCGGCGGCGGGCTTGCCCTCGCTCACACCATCGATGCGCATGCCCTTGCCGTCGTACATGTAGTCCGGCACCACGCCCAGCGTCACCTTGAAGCGCGGTGTGCTGGCGCTGTCGGCGTCCTGGGTCTTGGTGAAGGCCAGCCGGCCGTCATCGTTCAGCGTGGTGATGAGGCTTTCGATGTAGCGGGTGACGCGCAGCATGCCGTCGTAGTTGATCTTCGCCTCATCGTCGCCGGGCTTGTGGTAGTCACCGTGCGTGCCGGTGAAGAAGTGGATGGCGGGGATGCCCTGCAGGTAGAAGCTGGTGTGGTCGCTGGGGCCGATGCCGCTCGTGGTGGTCTTCATCTTGAGCGCGCCGGCCTGCACGCGGTCCACCTCATCCCAGGCGGGCGAGGTGCCCACGCCGTTGATGCCGATGCTGCTGTCGGCCTCCAACCGGCCCACCATGTCCAGGTTGATCATGTAGTTGAGCTCGGCCAGGGGCACGGTGGGGTGCTTGGTCCAGTAGTTGGATCCGAACAGGCCCTTCTCCTCGCCGCTGAAGGCGATGAAGAGGTAGTCGTTGGCGCGCGCCTCGTCCAGCTCGGCGAGGTCGCGGGCCAGCTGCAGCATCACGGCCACGCCGCTGGCGTTGTCGTCTGCGCCGTTGTGGATGGCGGGCTCGCCGCGGTGCAGGCTGCCCTCGTCACCGAAGCCCAGGTGGTCGTAGTGCGCCCCGATCACCACCACGGTGGGTTTGCCGTTGTCGAGCATCCCCAGCACGTTGTGCCCGGTGCTGGTGGGGCGCTCGATGGTGACGGTGAGCGAGACCGGGTTGCCGTCGCGCACCAGCTCGGTGTGGCGGTCGCCCTTCAGGAACACGACCGGCACGGGCAGCGGCCGGGCCTTGGCGCGCAGCGCGGCCGAAGGGTCCTCCACGGCCTTGTCGTCGTTGTAGAAGAGCACGCAGCTGGCGCCCAGTTCCACGGCCTTGGCGGCGCGGAGCTCCAGGTCGTGGTAGGCCAGGAACTTCGAGTGCGGATGGATGCCATCGGGCGAACCCACGGCGATGGCGGCGCACTTGCCCGTGAGGTCGAGGTCGGCGAAATCGTTGCGCTCCAGTTCGGGCGCGTGGATGCCGTAGCCGCAGCGCACCACGGTGGACAGCACGGCGCCGCTGCCCGAGAAGGACAGCGGGTGATACTGCTCGTTGATCGCGAGCCGTTCGCGGCCCAGCTGGAACACCTGCTTGTCGCCGAGCACGGGCTGTGCGGCGAAGGTGAAGGCCTGGCGGTAGGTGGCGCTGTCGCCGTAGGGCATCAGGCCGATGGAGGCCATCTTCTGCGCGATGTAGTCGCCGGCCAGGCGTTCGCCCTTGGTGCCGGCCTCACGCCCTTCCAGCAGGTCGCTCGCCAGGTACTGGACGTCGTACTTCATCTGGTCGCGCGCCTCCTGGTCGCTGAGCAGCTGGGCGTGCAGCGCGGGAGCGGTGAGGAGGAGCGTGGCGGCGATCGCGAGGCGCATGGGTGGGGAATGGGGCCGCAAAGGTACTGGCACGGCCAGGGGTGCGCACCTTTGCGCCATGCGCCTCCCGATCCTGCCCCTGTTGTTGGCCGCCCTGATGGGGGGCTGTGCGGAGACCACGCCGGAGGACCGCACGGTGCCCACGCCGGGCGGCCGCTGGACCGACGCGCGCCTGCAGGCCGTGCTGGAGGCCCAGGACCATCGGCGCACGGCGGACCTCTGCGCGCTGCTGCAGGACAGCGTGGCCGGTGTGCGCGAGGCGGCGGCGCTGGCCCTGGCGAGCGTGCAGGACAGCGCGGCGCGCCCCTGCCTGCTGGCCGCCCTGCGCGATGCGGATGCGACGGTGCGCGGAGCGGTGGGCCTCGCCCTGAGCGGAGTGGCGGACAGCATGGCGCTGGCCGCCCTGCTGGCGGTGGCGGAACAGGAGCAGGATTCGATGGTGCGGGCCGGGCTGTTCGGCGTCGGGTTCGCCGCGGAGCTGCGCCTGCGGAAGCATGATCCCGACTGGTACATCAGCTACCTGGAAAGCGACCACCGCAGCATCCGCAGGCGCGCCGCACAGACCCTGTCGCGCCTGCCCCGCGAAGTGCTGGCCCCCACGGCCGCCAGCGTGCTGCACGCCGTGCAGGTGGAGCGCGACCCGGCCGTGCGGCAGTTCCTCGTGGCCTCCCTGAAGCACCACGCCACGCGCGGGGTCACCGACACCTTGCGCCGCCTGGCGGAGCACGACAGCATGCCGCAGATCCGCATCGCGGCCGTGCGGGCGCTCGGGGCCAAGGAGGACACGCTGCTGGCACCGCTGCTGCTGGAGCGCGCCACCACCGACCCGGATCCCGGTGTAAGGCAGGTGGCCGTGGAGCAGCTGCAGCGCTATCACGTGCACCTGGACGGCGATGCCATCTGGAAGGCGGCGCAGGAGAGCAGCGACTACCGGGTGAAGCTGCCGCTGTACGGGCTGGTGATGAAGCACGCCGGTCCGGAGACGCGCGTGATCTGCCGCATGCTGATGGAGAGCATGCGCCGGCAGGACCTGGGGCCCTACCTCAACGCGGCCTTGATCACGGCGGTGGGCCCCACGCTGCCGCAGGACACCCTGCTGGCGGTGGTGCTGGGAGACCGGCCCGCCGTGGAACGCCAGGCGGCGCTCACCGCGTCCATGGCGCAGTTCCAGGAGAAGCTCAAGGCCGGCGAGATCGACCAGGCGGGCCGGGACAAGTGGCTGGTGGGGCAGCTGCGGCAGGTGCTGGCCAGCGGGGATGCCGGGCTCATCGCCGCCGTGTGCGACCGGCTGGCCGAGGAACGGCCTGAATTCCTGCGGCAGCTGCTCACGGGGTCCGTGGTGGCCCGTGTGCGCGAGGCGCTGCATCCGGTGCGCGACCTGGAGACGCTGCAGCT
The DNA here is from genome assembly GCA_016715895.1 of Flavobacteriales bacterium. Lineage (NCBI taxonomy): Bacteria > Pseudomonadati > Bacteroidota > Flavobacteriia > Flavobacteriales > Flavobacteriales bacterium. The sequence goes on from JADJXH010000004.1 coordinate 629,446, forward strand.
GCTGGACCAGGCCCTGGCCCGGCGGGACGGCCGCGAGCCACCCGTGCACGCCGCGCCCCCGTTCAACCACCCGATCGATCGGGCGCGGCTGGGCCTGCTGCGCGATGGCCAGCGCTACCGCATCGTCACGGCCAAGGGCACCATCGTGCTGGCGATCGAGCCGGCCACCGCACCGGGCAGTTGCGTGGCCTTCGACTCGCTGGTCACCGCGGGCTATTACGATGGCAAGGCCTTCCACCGCATCGTGCCCAACTTCGTGGCACAGGGCGGCTGCCCGCGCGGCGACGGCTTCGGCGGCATGCGGTGGACCCTGCGCACCGAGGTGGGGCCGCGGGGCTTCGTGGAGGGCGCGGTGGGCCTGGCCTCCGCGGGACGCGACACGGAGAGCTGCCAGTTCTTCATCATGCTCTCCGCGGCCCCGCACCTGGACGGCCGCTACACGCGGTTCGCGCGGGTGATCAGCGGCTTGGAGGTGGCCCGGCGGCTCGAGGTGGGGGATGTGATGACGAAGGTGGAGCGGGTGCGGTAGGCGCAGTACGGACGATATCAGGGAACGTGGCTCCATCTGCCGCACCTGGTCCGGGCAGTTGACCAGCGGGCGATCATGGCCGATGCTCCACCAACAGCTGGTTCAGGCGATCGGCGAGCTGCTGGTGCCTGAGGCCGTAATTGTCCGGTAGCGCAGCGTGGTAGCCGGTGATGGCGGTGGTCCAGGCCTGCATGCGCGTGTGCTTCGACCGGTGCTTCGATCCCTCCATGAACAGGATGCCCACCATGCGGTGCCGCTGCCGGAACGGGCCGTGCCACTGGGTCCATTCGGCCACCCCGAAGCGTTCGATCTCCGACCAAGCGTAGTGGTGGCTGCGCAGGAAGGTCTTCACGTAAATGCCCCTTGAGGTCGCGACCAAGCGTGCCGAGCCCGGGATCAGCTGGATCAAGGACACCACCGCGCCAAGCCCGAAGAAGATCACGCTGAACCAGCCGACACCGCGCTTGAACGGCTCATCCGCGTGATGCGCCATCCACCAGCCGGCCACAACGAACAGCAGGCAGATGAACAACACGCGCAGCCATTTCCACGGCCGTGGTGTCAACACGAGGAGGGGATGCTCCTGGGAGGACACGGAACGAACACAGGCAGGATGCCTGTGCGACCTTACTCGAACTTCTCCGGCCGCATCTGCGGAAAGAGCAGCACCTCCTGGATCGCAGGGTTGTCCGTGAGCAGCATCACCAGGCGGTCCATGCCGATGCCGATGCCGCTCGTGGGCGGCATGCCGTACTCCAAAGCGCGCAGAAAATCCTGGTCGATGTACATGGCCTCGTCATCACCGCGCTGCTGCAGCTTCAACTGCTCCTCGAAGCGCTCGCGCTGGTCGATGGGGTCGTTGAGCTCGCTGTAGGCGTTGGCCACCTCGAAGCCGGCCACGAAGAGCTCGAAGCGCTCGGTGAGGCGGGGGTCCGTGCGGTGCTTCTTGCACAGCGGGCTCATCTCCACGGGGAAGTCGGTGACGAAGGTGGGCTGGATGAGCTCCGGCTGCACCAGCGCGCTGAACAGCTCGTCGATCAGCTTGCCCTTGCCCATCATGGGCGCCACCTCGATGCCGTGCTGCACGCACAGCCGGCGCACGTCCTCCTCGTCCATCGCCAGCACATCGGCACCGGTCTTCTCCTGGATGCTGCCGCACATGGTGATCCGCTTGAAGGGTCCGGCGAAGCTGATCTCCCTGCCCTGGAAGGTGGCGGCGGGCGCGCCGTTCGCGGCGATGGCGGCACGGCTGAACACGCCTTCGATGAAGTCCATCATCCACCGGTAGTCCTTGTAGGCCACGTACAGCTCCATCACCGTGAACTCCGGGTTGTGGGTGCGGTCCATGCCTTCGTTGCGGAAGTTGCGGCTGAACTCGAACACCCCGTCGAAGCCGCCCACGATGAGGCGCTTGAGGTAGAGCTCGTTGGCGATGCGCAGGAAGAAGGGCACATCGAGCGCGTTGTGGTGCGTGACGAAGGGGCGGGCCGCGGCGCCACCGGGGATGGCCTGCAGCACCGGGGTGTCCACCTCGATGTAGCCGGCCTCCTGAAAGGCGCTGCGCATGGCGTCGAAGATCCGCGCGCGCTTCAGGAAGGTGTTCTTCACGTGGTGGTTCACCACCAGGTCCACGTAGCGCATGCGGTAGCGCTGCTCGGGGTCGGTGAAGGCGTCGTGCACCTGGCCCTGCTCGTCGGTCTTCACCACCGGCAGGGGCCGCAGCGCCTTGCTCAGCACAGTGAGCTGCTTCACGTGCACGGTGATCTCTCCGGTGCGCGTCCTGAACACATGCCCCTGCACCCCGATGAAGTCGCCCAGATGGAGCAGGTGCTTCCACACCTCGTCGTATAGCGTCTTGTCCTCGCCGGGCGACACCTCATCGCGGGCCACGTAGATCTGCTGGTCGCCGGTGTGGTCGCGCAGCACGGCGAAACTGGCCTTGCCCATCACGCGCACGCTCATCAGGCGGCCGGCGATGGTCACCTGGGCGGGTTCCCCCTCCTCGGTGAACAGGCCCTTGACCTGCAGGGCCGTGGCGGTCACCGGGAATTCGGCGGCGGGGAAGGGCTCGATGCCGAGGGCGCGGAGCTTCTGCAGCGCCTCGCGGCGCACGAGCTCCTGATCGGAGAGGGCGTGGGACATGATCGGAAGGAAAGGGCCGCGAAGTTACCGGGTGCGGCCGGACGGTTCAGAGGAGCCGCAAGCCTCTGACCATCCGGAACTCTTTCCGGTTTCTCCTTGCGTGCCAGGCCGACGATGATGCCGGTGTCGATCAATACCGCCGCCATGCGCGCTCCCTGATCTTCTCCAGGTCGATGTCCCGGTCAGCCCAAATGCCCCAGAACTCGTTCAGTGCATCCTTCTTCACCTTGTCCTCCCGATCAATGAACTCGGATATCATCGCGGAGATGCTCGTCTTCCGCCGTTTGCTCAATGCCCGCGCCTTGCGCTTGATGCGTTCATCGACGAGCAGGGTGAGCTTGGTCTTCATGGCACGTACGGATGATCCAATGTACGTACGCGGTATCCAGGGAACAACCCGAGGACCCTGGGAAGCGTATGAGCGGCCTAATTTCGACCCGCCAACGCCACATCATCCCTGCCGGGGACCGGCATTCCACGCATGCACACGCTCATCGACGCTTTTCCGAAGCAACTGAAGGAAGCCCTGGAGATCGGGCGCAAGGCCCAGCTGAGAACCCCGGGCGACCCGTACGGCAACGTGGTGGTCACCGGCCTGGGCGGCAGCGGCATCGGCGGACGCATCGCCGCGCAACTGGTGCACAAGGAGGCCCGGTGCCCCATCGAGGTGTACAACAACTACTACCTGCCGGGCTATGTGGACCACAAGAGCCTGGTGATCGCCTGCAGCTACAGCGGCAACACCGAGGAGACCCTCGCCGCCATGGAGCAGGCCCTGGGCAAGGGCGCGCGCGTGGTGGTGATCACCAGCGGCGGCACCATGCTGGAGACCGCCAAGGCCAAGGGGCTGGACCACATCGTGATCCCCGGCGGCAATCCGCCCCGCACCATGCTGGCCTACTCGCTGGTGCAGCAGTTCTTCGTGCTGCATCACTTCGGCATCATCGGCGACGGCTTCGAGGGCGCGATACGCAGTGCAGCGAGCATGCTCGAGGATGAGAAGGAGGCCATCAAGAAGGCCGCACAGGCCCTCACCGAACAGCTCTTCGGCAAGCGCCTGGTGATCTACAGCGAGGCCTCCACCGAGGCGGTGAGCATCCGCTTCCGGCAGCAGGTGAACGAGAACAGCAAGGAACTGTGCTGGCACCACGCCATCCCCGAGATGAACCACAACGAACTGGTGGGCTGGGCCGGCGGCACAGACGACATCGCGGTGGTGATCTTCCGGCACAAGGAGGACCACGAGCGCAGCCAGATCCGCATGGAGATCAACAAGGAGGTGTTCCGCCGATACACCCCGCACATCCACGACGTGTGGAGCCGGGGCGACACGGCCTTCGCACGGCAGCTGTACCTCATCAACCTGGGCGACTGGGTGAGCTATTACTGGGCGGAGAAGAAGGGCGTGGACCCCACCGAGATCGCGGTGATCAACATGCTGAAGGGGAAGCTGGCGGAGGTGAAGTGAGTGGCGAGCGGCGGCCCACAGGCTGACGCACCGAGTAGCGAGTGGCGAGTGGCGGCCCACAGGCTGACGCACCGAGTGGCGAGTGGATCCCTCCCGGGTTTCACGAGACTGTTCAGTAAAGTGTGTCAGGCCGGATTGCGAACTTCAACACCTGACCCATGGAGGACAAGACGGACAAGTTCGATTACGAAGCCTTCGAGAAGGAGGCCATGAAGCAATTGCTACTGGGCAAGCCCTTGAGCGGCAGCGATGGGGTGCTGACCCCGCTGGTGAAGCGACTGATGGAGGCCTCGCTACGGGGCGAGCTGAGCGCTCACCTGGCCGAGGAGCCGCCTGGAGGTAACCGGCGCAACGGACATGGGCGCAAGCGGGTGAAGACCGCCCACGGAGAGGTGGAGATCGCCACGCCGCGCGACCGTGAGGGAACCTTCGACCCGGTGCTGCTGCCCAAGCGCGAGCGCGTGCTGAACGCCGAGCTGGACATGAAGATCATCAAGCTCTACGGGCTTGGGATGAGCCAGCGCGACATAAGCGACCATGTGCGGGACCTGTACGGCATCGAGGTGAGCGAGGCCACGATCAGCGCGGTGACCGACCAGGTGATCGCCGATGTACAGACCTGGCGGCAGCGGCCCTTGGAGGCGCGCTACGCGATCGTGTGGCTCGATGCCATCCACTTCAAGGTGAAGCAGGAAGGGCGCGTGGTGAACAAGGCCGTATACACCGCCTTGGGCGTTGGCCCCGATGGCCACAAGGACCTGCTGGGCCTGTACGTGGGGCAGAGCGAAGGGGCCAAGTTCTGGCTGGGCGTGCTGGGCGACCTGCGCCAACGCGGCGTGGAGGACATGCTGATCGCATGCATCGACAACCTGAGCGGCTTCTCCGACGCGATCTCCTTGGTGTACCCACAGAGCGATATCCAGCTCTGCATCGTGCACCAGGTGCGCAATACCCTGAAGTACATCAGCTACAAGCACTACAAGGAGGTGGTCAAGGACATGCGGGCCATCTACCGGGCCCCTGGTGAGCAGCAAGCGCTGCATGCCCTGGAGGTCTTCAGCGACAAATGGGGGAACGCTACCCGCAGGCGGTGAGCTCCTGGCACACCAACTGGCCGCTGCTGGCCAGCCAGTACCGCTACAGCGAGCGCATCCGGCGGCTCATCTACACCACCAATCCCATCGAGGGCTTCCACGCTCAGCTGCGCAAGTACACCAAGACCAAGCGCGTCTTCGACAACGACATGGCCCTGCTCAAGCTGCTCTATCTGGCCCAGCAGCGCATCGTGGAGAAAATGGCCGCCAAGCCCATCTTCGCTTGGAGGGAGATAGCCGCCGAGCTACGCCTGCTCTTCGGCCCACGCTTCGATCCACAGGCGATCAACACCGATCAACAGGTTCTGAGTCTCCCCCGGACCCCCTCGTTCAAAACCCAACAACATCAACATCATCAGCAATAACGATGATGACACACTTTATCTAACAGACCCGGTTTCACTCGCTACTCGTCACTCGCTACTCGTCACTCGCTACTCGCCACTCTCACCCCGACCTTTGCCCCTGTGAGACACGTCCACTTCCACGACTTCGGCGTCATCGACTACGCCACGGCGTGGGACCTGCAGAAGCGGCTCTTCCAGGAGACCATCGACATCAAGCTGGCCAACCGCGCGCTGCCTGCGGATGAACAGCGGCCGACCGAGGACCACCTGCTCTTCTGCGAGCACAACCACGTATACACCCTGGGCAAGAGCGGCAAGCAGAGCCACCTCTTACTGAACGAACAGGGCTTGCGCGACAAGGGCGTGCAGTTCTTCCCCATCGACCGCGGCGGCGACATCACCTACCACGGGCCGGGGCAGCTGGTGGGCTACCCCCTCTTCGACCTCGACCATCATTTCACGGACATCCACCGCTTCCTGCGCACGCTGGAGGAGGCCGTGATCGGCACGCTGGAGGCCTATGGCATCAAGGCCGGCCGCCTCGAGGGCCTCACCGGCGTGTGGCTCGATGCGCAGGACCCCTTCAAGGCCCGGAAGATCTGCGCCTTCGGCATCCGCGCCAGCCGCTGGGTCACCATGCACGGCTTCGCCTTCAACGTGAACACGGACCTCAGCTACTTCCAGAACATCGTGCCCTGCGGCATCGCCGACAAGGGTGTCACCAGCCTGGCGCAGGAACTGGGCGGGCCGGTGGACATGGACCAGGTGAAGCAGCGGATGAAGCTGGAGCTGGCCGACCTGTTCGACGTGGAGCTGGTGGGGTGAGCTGCTCCGCGTTCGCGCCGGCCTCGCCCGAGGGCCCTACCTTCGGCCATCCCTGTCCGCCATGCGCCTGTTGAAGAAGATCCTGCTCTGGACCGCCGGTCTTGTCGTGCTGCTCATCGTCCTGGCCTACGCCACCGGCAACGGGCACATCCCCCGCGGTGTGCGCTACACCTACCTCATCGGTCGCACCGCTCCGGAGATCGACGACCGCGACTTCTTCCCCTACAGCACCATCCCGGCCACCGCGCCACAACCCTGGCCCCAAGGCGCACGCTACGGACATCTTTCGCTCAAGCCCGAACAGGAGCAACAGCTCAAGGACCTGTACAGCGTGGGCTTCGCCGTGTTCCAGCACGACAGCCTCATCTTCGAGCAGTACTGGAACGGCTGGGACGCGGACAGCGTGAGCAACAGCTTCAGCGTGGCCAAGAGCTACGTGAGCGTCCTCACCGGCATCGCCCTCAAGGAGGGGGTGATCAGGAGCGTGCAGCAGCCGGTGGGCGACTTCCTGCCCGAGTTCACGGCGATGGACCCCTGCCACGGCGCGATCACGATCGAGCACGTGCTGACCATGAGCACCGGGCTGGACTGGGGCGAGAGCGGCGCCGACCCCTTCAGCGACAATGCCAAGGGCTACTACGGCACCGACGTACGCGCACTGAGCCTCGACCAGCCCTGCCGCATCCCTCCGGGCCGGGAGTTCGACTACATCAGTGGCGCCACACAGATCATGGCCGAGGTGCTGGAGGCCGCCTGGAAGCGGCCCCTCGACGAGCTGGTGGCCGAGAAGCTCTGGGGCCCGCTGGGCTGCGAGCATCCGGCGTACTGGGGCAAGGACAGGGAGGACGGGGACTTCAAGGCTTTCTGCTGCCTCTACGCCACGGCGCGCGACTTCGGCCGCATCGGGCAACTGTACCTGGACAGCGGCATGTGGAAGGGCCGCGAGATCGTGCCACGCGACTTCTTCCTGGCCTCGGTGACCCCCGCCAAGGTGATGGACAAGGGCCGGCCCAACGCGCGCTACGGCTACTTCTGGTGGCTCGCCGAACTGGAAGGGAAGCCCATCCACTACTGCCGCGGCTTCCACGGCGAGTACGTGGTGGTGATCCCGCACGAGGACCTGGTGCTGGTGCGCACCGGCATGAAGCGCGAGGAGGTGAACGAGGAGGGCCACCCGCAGGACGTGTTCCACTGGATCGCCATCGCCCGGGAGCTGGCCGGGCGCAAGGGCTGACGGGCGATGCGCAAGGACATCCATCCCCCCAAGGTCGAAGGCGTGGCCATGGCCGTGGTGCGCGAGCCCGACCCCGAAGGCGTGGAGGGCTGGTACGTGTACCTGGTGAACCGGAACGACTACGCCCTGGAGAACGTGCTGATCAGTTCGCGTGGTTATGGGGAGCTGGCGGGTGAGGCGCGGCGCACCAGTGAGATGCGTCACTTCCTGGACAAGCTCGGCCCGCGAAGCTGGGCACGCATCGAGCCCATCATGGAGGAGCTTTTCGGCCTCAACAATCAGTACTGGCTGAGCTTCTACGCCAACGGGCAGCTGCACGACAAGAAGTACATCTTCCTGCCGGAGAGCATCCAGGAGGCCAACTTCACCCCGCTTCCCCTGATGAAGGTGCGCGGGGTGATGATCGAGTGAGCACCGCACCGATGCCACGCCGCCGCCTGCTGCTCCTGTTCACGCTGCTGCTCGTGGCCCTCGCCGCCGCGCTGGCCCTGCTGCGGCCCGAGGCCGTGAAGCACGAGCTCCGCGACCTGCGCGAGGCCGTGCGCAGGCCCGCAGGCCCCGCCGCCACGGACCTGTCCACCGAACGCACCGCCCCCGTCACATCCGATGGCCGCACGCTCACGACCAACGACCCGGCGCCGTTCGACCGGCCGCTGGCCGCGCGCTCCGGTGCGTCCATCACCCTCGGCGGCCGCACCCTGAGGCCCAACCTGTACTTCGACATGGAGACGTCCGCGGACAGCACCATGCTGGTGAGCACGTTCGCACGGAGCGGCCGGCGGTCGATGCTGTTGAAGGCCTCCGAGGAGTACGGACCCGCCATCCGCCGCCGCGCCGGAGACGTGGGCGCTCCGGTGACCTCCATCGCGGCGGGGCTGTGGTGCCGCACGGACGACCCCGGCCTGGTGATCGTCACCACCGTGCACCGGGGCGACGAACAGCTCGCCTGGTACGGCAAGGAGCTGCGGGCCCACGAACACACCCCCGGCGTGTGGCAGCGCGTGCAGGGCGAATTGTTGCTGCGCGACCTGGAGGTGGCCGATGACGACGTGATCACCATCTACCTCTGGAACAAGCACCGCCACGACACCTGGATCGACGACATGGACGTGGTGTTCCGCAGCGGCGATGTGCTGGGGCGCGACAGCATCCGCGCCCACGACCTGGAGGACAGCGCGCGCACCACACGCCCCCTGCCCTTCGCCGGCGTGGAATGCCTGGGCCCGGTGGATCCCGCGCAGGCGGGCCTTCGTGGAGGGGCCGCGCCTCCGTCCGCGACCGACATCGTCGACCTGCCGACCGGGACCTTGCGGTGGCGCTACCGGCCCGGTGACGGCGTGGCCCGCCTGGTGGACGGCACGGAACAGGCCCGCTATCTGGTGCGCCCCTGGTGCGCCGCCACCGGCGACCTGCTCGGTTACGAGCGGGTGCACGTGGGCACCGAGGCGGGCGCCTTGCGCATCATCGGGTACGACGTGGACATCCTCGAGGACGGAAGCGAGCGCATCGCCAGCACACCCGCCCCGCGCGGCGCCCTGCTGCGCATCACCACCCCATGAACCGCACGCTCCCCGTTCCGCATCGCATCGCCGTGGCCATCGGCGCCGGGATGCTCCTGCTGTTCGGGGCCTGTGGCGTGCGGACCGCGCACGCGCCCGGCGCGCTGCAGGAGTTCGCGGCCCTCACCAACTGGCCGGTGAACGACACCGGTGTGGGTGTGATCACGCTCGACTACACCGATGCCCTCGACAGCGGTTTCGTGGTCCCCAGTCCGCGTCAAGTGCCCGAAGGTCGGTTCACCTTCCGCTTCACCCTTCGCGACACCACCGGCCGTGGCACGCGGTTCCACTACAAGCTCTATTACCTGAACGACAGCTACAAGTTCGCGCACACCGCGCCGGACGGCAGGCAGCATCCCTTGGCGCACGAGAACTTCTACGGCAGCTGGGAGGATGCGGGCGAGGGCTTCCGCCTGAGCCCACCGGCGACCGCCGAGGGCATCACGGTCACCGACGCGTTCCGCATCCGCGGCGACCCGCGCGACCAGCCCGAGCACCGCGACGACCGGGGCCGGCCGGCACGCTGGTCCCGCAATCCGCGTGTGGGCGAGTACGTGTTCATGCTCGTGGTGATGCCCGAGGACGACTTCGCCCGCACCGCACCGGCCGCCGAGGTGCAGGACATCCGCCGCACGGCCGAGGGCCGGCACATGGACCCGTTCTGGTACTGGATCAGCGGGCCGGGGGCGCGCTTGAAGGGGGCCGAGGTGCGCATCGCGGCCCAGCGGTTGAAGGTGGAGGCCCGCCCGCCGCTGGGTGCCGGTGTGCATGTGCGGCCCGAGCATGCCGCCGACCGTTCAGCCTTCTCGGCCACCTGCGGCGACGACCCGGCGCTCGCGGCCCAGGCACCCTTCGAGCAGTTCATCCACTACGTGGACGCGAGCACGCGCTTCGCCAACATCCCGCTGATCGCGGACGTGCTCAACAACGAATACACGCCGGCGGACCACGACCGCTACCGGTGCTTCTTCCCCACGGACCAGCTGGTGGGCCTGCGTCCGATGGTGGCCCGCACCCCGTGCAGCACAGTGCGCAGCGACCCGGAGCGCCACGTGATCGAGCTGCGCAACCCGGCGAGCACCGATGGCGACTGGCGCAAGGAGAACGTGGGCATCCGGTCGCGGCACGGCCTGGCCTATGGACGCTACCGGGTGAAGTGCAAGCTCACGCGGCTGCTCAACGACTCGGACATGTGGGTGGGCCTCACCAACGCCATCTGGCTCATCTACGACGGGGCACCGGGCGGCCTGCGACGGCCCTGCCTGAAGGACGGCTACATGGCCAACTACTACGGCGGCGACAACGACCAGCGCGTGCCCCGTGTGGCCTATTCGGAGATCGATTTCGAGATCCTCAAGACCCCCTCCTACTGCCCCGACCGCGCCTTCCCGCCCACCTACCCGCAGCAGCTGGCCCTGCCGGACGACCGCAACGCCTGGACCTACAGCACCAGCGACACGCGCACCGACGGCCGCGGCATGATCACCGTGGCCTGCACCAACTGGGACATGGCCTGCCACGATGCGGAGGACTTCGATGTGGGCTGCCACGCCATCGAGAAGGACGGCCGCACCTACGTGAACCACCGCTGGGACCACAACTACCGGGCGCTGACCCAGAAGACCGAGGCGCTGGACAGCGAGCTCTTCGGGGGCGACCACTACTGGTTCGAGATCGACTGGCGGCCGCAGGAGATCTTCTGGCGCATCGGCCCCGACCTGGAGAAGCTGCGTACGGTGGCCTACATGAACAACACGGTCACCGAGGTGAGCAACGTGCAGATGCACCTGATCGTGACGCAGGAGTGGCACAACACCCGCTGGTGGCCGGGCACGCCCTTCGACCAGGGCTACATCCCCTTCCCCGCCAGGGACCTGGTGGGCGAGGTGCAGGAGGTGATCATTGATTGAGGGCGGGTGCCTCGCTTGACGCCCGGAAGGCCGGGATCGCATGCAGCGAAGCGGGGTCGATGTCGACCCCGAACCGGTCCCTATCCATGGGGTAGTGCATATCCTGCAGCCAGAAAGGCAATTGCTCCCACGCGGTTCCCTCGGGGATGGGTTCGCACGGGAGCATCATGACCGGAGCTCCACCGTCGGAGGCGCTGATCAACAGCGTTTCGAACGGCACACCCCAATCGCCCACAAGCCCATAAGCGGCCTGGTCCGGTGCGGTGAAGTACCGCACGCCCCCTCCGGAGGACCGGCCATCCTCCACCACCTGTTGCAGCCGGGCAAGGCGATCCTCATAGCGTGCGGCGGCGGTGGCGATCGCACCCGACTTGACGACCAGCACGATCACCAGGATGGCCGTCATCAGCGCTGCGGAACGATCGCCATGTGCTTTTCCGGCATGGCCAAGCACCCAGGGGAGCACCACCAGCAGCGCGGAGGGCATGATGCTCTTGTCCATCATGATCTCCTGCTGGCCATACGGGGATGAAAGGAAGGTCACCACGAGATACGCCGGGAAGGCCGCGGCCGCGACAGCGGCATGCAGGTAGTGGCGGGAACGCAGCAGTGCCATGACCCCCAGGAGCAGGAGCACGACCGGAAGGATGTAGAACTTGCCCGGAAGCAGCAACCCATCCAGGAAGTAACCAGTGGACGCGAGCTCCGGGATCCGACCCAGGTCCGTCAGGCCGTTGCGCAGGTTGGTGCTGAACTCCAGCTCATACGCACTGGGCGGGAACCATGTCCTGTAGTTCATGGCCCAGAGCAGGCAGACCAGCATGGCCGAAACAGGAAGGGGCCACGAGCGCCCGGGCAACAGGAAGGCGAAGAGCGCCATGAACAACACGAAGGCGAACGCCGTGGGATGCACCATCAGCGTGGGGATGAGCAGGACAAGGCCCACAGCCAGGGTCCACGGTCTCCTGCCGACGCCCTTGTTGAACGCCCACTCCCAGAACGCCAACACCAGGAACGGATAGGAAAGCAGGTAGTGGGCCTCCAGCACCATGCCATAGAAGGACGTGTGCATGCAGAGCACGGTGGCCAAAGGCATGGCCATGGCCACCACCAGTGACCGAAGGACATGCACGCCCGTCACGAAAATGAGGTACGGAACAAGGACATGGGCGACGGATGCGACGATCAGCAGGGTTCGGGTTCCCAGACCAAGGCCGGCTCCTGCCTTGACCAGCGCCTGGGGAATGATCGCGGAGTAGCGGTAGGCTTCGATCTTGAACGCCGGGTCGTTCAGCCAGCTGAAGACCTGATAGGCCGAATCGACATGGGCGATGCGCAGGTCCCAGTGCCACCAGGAAAGCAGAAGCAGGAACAGGAACAGGCCATGCCCGACCAACACGACCGGGCTTCCGACCAGCGCGAGCTTCCTGTTCATGGGCGGGCTTGAACGATGACGGTGAATTCCTTCAGCTCCACCACAGCGCCGCCGGGGACCCACCAGTACAGCTGGTCCACGATGCCGTCGCCGCGACGGGGCACGCGGACCGATGTGTTGAACGGACCGCTCCCCAGATCGGCCTGGTGGTAGCGCAGTCTCACCCCTTCCGCATCGGTCTCGGTGAACACCAGATGTGCTGTCGTTCCATCGGGGATCACGAGCTCCCCGGCGATGCGCAGCTCATGAAGCACAGCGCCATCCTCCGGCACCAGGTCGTCCAGGGCAAGTGGATACTCGCCGTGGAGGCAACGCATGCGACCATCCGGGCAGGCGTTGAGCGCATCGCGCAGCCGCTGGGGAAGTTCCTCCGAACGGTCGAGGTCGATGAGCGTATCCGGAACGGGCCATCGTGCGCTGGGTCGGCGCTCGAAGAGGTACACCTCGAAGGGCTGACCACCGGCATGGAAGTGCTCGGGCTCCTGCCGGCTCCACCCGCGCAGCACCGTGAAGCCCGTGTCGCCCATCAACTGGTCAAGCTGTATTCCGCCCTCGTTCGGGCCCATCCGGGAATCCCAGCAGATCAACTCCCCTTCGGCCAGTCCAAGGTCCTTGCGCTCATCGTCCAGCCGCCAGAAGGTGGGCGTCCGCGTGCTGTCGAACAGGTCGCGGTCCAGGGCGAAGGCCAGGTAGGGCTGCGCCAGAGCAAGACGCCGGGCCGTGAGCACATCCGAACGAAGGAACGCGGCGGCCTCATCCATCACCAGTTCGGGCACGGTCTTCCTGACCGGCAGATCGGTGCGATGGTAGGCCTCGGCCAAGGCGGACACGCCCAGCAGCAACACGGCCAGGGACCGCGCGCGGGGCGAAAGCGCGCGAAGCACCGGTGCGGAGCCATCCACGGCCACAAGGACCAGGAAAGGGAGCACGGTGGCCATCACCCGCAGCAGGCCGAAGGAGCCGTTCGTGCCACGCCACCAGATCCACGAGTGGATGAAGGTGATCGCGAGCACGGGCGCCAAGGCCAGGGAGAGGATGAAGATGCTTCGGCGGTGCTCATCCGATCGTTCGCGAAGGGTCAGGGCCAGGGCGATCGAACCGATCGCCGCCGCCACCAGCAGTGGCACACCGGCGATGTCCCGCGCATGCGCCACGTAATGCCAGAACGACCCCTTCCCATAGAAGTCAACACTGTGTTGGTAGGGATGCTCCTTCAACAACCAGAACACATCATGCTTCACAAGGCCACCCAGAAGGCTCATCACCACCGTGCCCGCGGCCAGCCAGGGAAGAGCGCGCCAAGCACCGCACCGGACGAACCAAAGCACCAGAAAAGGAAGAAAGCCAACCCATTCGGGTCGGGCGAAGGGCAGCAACGAGGCCACCAGGGCCGCCGACCTCCATCGGTCCTTCCAGGTGAGCCAGAGCGTCCAGGCCGCCACCGCTCCGAACAGGACCTCGGTCATCCCCGCCACGGTCACCTGCAGGTACATCGGGGCCGGCAACAGCAGGACGGGTACGAGCCAGGAGGCGCCTGGAGATCGCTCGACCGTGATCCGCATCAACGGCCAGGCCGTGAGCGCAAAGAGCAGGGCGTTCAGGAGGGCCATGCCCCATGCACCGAGCTGCGCGAAGGGCATGGCCAGGAAGGTGTAGAGCGGCTTGGCCCACAGGTCGAGCAACACGTGTGGATGCTCCGGAGCGTACCGGGCGAACAGGTAATGGAACACACCATCCCCGGGCTCCGGCGTTGCAGGCAGGAACACACGGAGCAGTACAGCGCCCAGTGCGAGCAGAAGGACCAGGGCCACCGGGCCGAACCCCGGCGTGGGCGGGTCCAAGGTGCGCTCAGAGGCCATACTTGATGATGCACCAGATGGCGCGGAAGCCGTCCTTCCAGCCGATCTTCTTGCCCTCGGCGTAGGTGCGGCCGTAGTAGCTGATGCCCACCTCGTAGATGCGGATGCCCTTCACCCGGGCCAGCTTCGCGGTCACCTCCGGCTCGAAGCCGAAACGCTGCTCACGCAGATCAAGCCCCTTGGCGATGTCGCTGCGGATCAGCTTGTAGCAGGTCTCCATGTCCGTCAGGTTCAAATTGTTGAACGCGTTGGACAGGAAGGTGAGCACCTTGTTGCCGATGCTGTGCCAGAAGAACAGGATGCGGTGGGGATGGTGGCCCATGAAGCGCGAGCCGAACACCACATCGGCGAAGCCCTCCACCACGGGGCGGAGCATCAGGTTGTACTCGCGCGGGTCGTACTCCAGGTCGGCGTCCTGCACGATGAGGTGATCCCCGGTGGCCTCGCGGATGCCCCGGTGGATGGCGGCACCCTTGCCCATGTTGCGCGGCTGCTCGTAGAACCTGATCCCCAGGGACGGATGTTCGTCCATGTAGGCCCGCACGGCGGCGGCCGTTCCGTCGCTGCTGCCGTCGTTCACCACGATCACCTCTTTGCCAATGCCGTGATCCAGCTCCACTGCGCGCACCTTGTCGAGGATGCGGTGGATGGTGCGCTCCTCGTTGTAGGCAGGAATGATGATGGAGAGCACGACCGGCGTCGCGCCGCACCGGGGATCAGAGAACGCAGGTGCCATGATACCGGTGTTCATGGTTCCCTTCTTCCACCGGAAGGCCTCAGCTGCGGTCCGTTCTCGTTACGCGCCCACGGCGCGTCCTCGATCAGTACGATGAACGCGAACATGGGGATCAACCACAGCACTCGTGACTGCAACCGCGGGTCCACCACAGCAAGGGACGATGTGACAGCTGCGTTCGCGACCGCCCACGCGATGATCGCCTTGAAGAGCATACTAAGACTGCGGTGATGCAGCCATTGGTCGCGGCGGAAGTACAGATAAACCAATGAGACCAGGAGGACGAAACCAACAAGCCGGTTCGCCCAGTCAAGATCCTTGAAGTCCTCCCGTTGCTGCCTGCTCATCCGATATCTGGAGAATTCCCGTTTAAAATGGTTCCCGATATGGAAGAACGGGCTGGTGCCCGGTCCATAGCTGTGCAGCCCTACACCCGCATCATACTGGAACAACTGCACGAGCGTGGCGATCAGGGCCGATCGCGCATATCCTTTCATGGCCTGGTGATCCCTGAGGATATCCTGCATCAGCGGTGCAAGAACTGAATCGCCCTGGGACAAGGATAGGCCTTCCCTCGCAAGGATGCCCTTGTCCGACCAAAGCATGGAGCCGGCGTCGGATGGAAGGTCATCCACATAGGGACAGAGCCGGTATGGCCTATCCCCGCAATTTTTCCTGAGGAATCGCTCCATCACACCATCCTCGCACAGCCGTCCCGCCAGGAAGACATTGCCTGCACGCGATAATGCGGGAGGTTTTCCATCCTTCATGTACAATGCAGCAATAAAGATCGGAGCGATCAATGCAAGCAGCGGTGGCGAGTAGATCCTCCAAGAACGCCATTGTCGACGCTCCTTCGGTTGAACGAAGACGATAAGGAGCCATGCGCACCATGAAGCCAACAGAATAAAAATATGCGAGTTGTGACTGATCAGGGATAAAAGAACAATAATATGGAGAAAGACCAAGGCGGGGGTCCGTAAGGGAGTTTCGGAAAAGATCAAGTACGAAGCGAGGAAAAGGACCGGCGTGAGGAAGTCGGCCATGATCTGCACCGTATACCAGGAAAGGGAGGTTCCGACGGCGAGGAGCACCATGAGCAGGTCGTGCTTCCGAAGAAGGTCCCGTGGTTCAGCCATGCTGCTGCGGAGCACCAAAAGAACGAGCCAGCTGACCAAAGCCCCTTGGACGAACGGAACGGTCCACAAGGTCTCCTGCCAGGTAATGGCCCGAAGGAACAACGAGTAACCAAGCGGACGGTCATCCAGTTGTTCCAAGGTGATCGAGGCTCGGACGTAAGCACCGGAATCGGCATACACAAGTGGGTATCCGTTCACGAACGCCAGTGTGGAGAGCACCGCACCCCATGCCAGATGCCGGAGGGTCGGCCGAACGAGAGCGAGGCGCTGACCCATCAATCAACCCTGTTCAGCCAGCTCTCCGTGAATGCTGTGACCACGGAACAGCCCTGCTGTACAAGAACAGGACCGTTCACGGATGAGCGGGACGCTGAAGGTCGGAGGGGTTGGGCCTTGGTGATCATCACAAGGCCAAAGCTGTGCGAAATTGTTGTGCTTGCAAGGTCCTGACCACGCGGGATCCAGTGGTGCGCGTCCAGGATGGCGACCCCGCCCCGGCCACCTCCACCGGCCGATCGAAGCGATGTGCGCGGCTTCGGCGCAGCCTTGGCGGTTCTCATGAGGGCTGTGTGGATCCCGAGGGTCCTCCTGCACGAACATGATCGCGCAATGAACCACGGTGCGTACCAAATGTAGAGGACCGCATCACATGCGCTCCGCTCGCGCCATGGAGCTGAGCGCATGGATGTGGATGCCCTTGTGCCGCCCCAACGGTCGGGTGAGGTAGGGCTTCACCACCGGGTCGTCCAGCCAGCGGTCCTGGGCGAACAGCAGGTAACGGGCCCCGCGTTCATGGAGGCGCTCGAAGGTGCCCGGGTCGCTCCAGTCATGGCCGTAGTTGGTGAACCCTTTGCGCCCCATCAGATACAGGGAGCCATTGATGGTGTGGTCATCCAGGAAGATCACCAAGGCGTCCTTGGGGATGTGCAGGGAATCGAGGACCGGCCCAAGGTCCAGTGTGCCCCGTAGATCGTAGTGGTCCATCGCGCTCCAGAACGGCAGCTCGTGCCTGTGGTGGATGGGCAGGACCTCGGACGGGTCGATGGGCATCCGCTCCGCATAGCGCATCCGCATGTTGTTGGCCGCATAAGCCACGTTGTACACGAGCAGCAAGGCGAACACGGACTTGGTCCGGATGGACCCGAACAGGGCCGCATGATCACGGCGCAGCCACCAGAGAAAGGTGGTCCAGAGCACCAGCGGCAGGATCAGCGGGTTGATGAAGTAGTAGTCGTGGCCGTCCACGGCATGGAACCAAAGGAGGGTGTAGGCGAGCACGCCGGCGAGCATCAGGATGTTCAGCAGGGCCACGGGGCCGGGCAGGCGGCGCACCTGAACGGCCAGCGCCACAAGGGCCGCACCGAGCACCAGCCAGACCGTGGTGTCGAACACCTGGAACACCAGGATCCGCGTGCCGAAGGTCCAGGCGCGATGCACCTCCTCCGGTGTCATGTCCCAAATGGGCCAGATGCTGTTGAACGTGTACCGCCCGTTGTGTCCGTCATTGTAGCTTTCGGCATAGGCGTACCAGGCAAGGACGGCGACCACCGACAGGACCGCCCACGTCCACGCTGGCCAGGCGGCGGGAAACAGCTTTCGGTGTTCGGCGAACCGGGAGGGCATCAGGGTGGCCGCCAGCAGGATGGCCAGGATGGCCACCAGGCTGATGCCGGCGCTCACCTTCAGCAGGGCGGCCAGGGCGAAGGCGCACATCGCCAGGGCCCACCACCGCACGCGTCGTTCCTGGGCGTGCCGCACCACGAAATACCACCCGATCAACACCAGGTCGAGGGCGGGCACATCGGTGAGGAACCCCATGCTGTAGTACACGATGATGGGCGAGGCGAACAGCAGGAGCGCCGAGGCCACGGCCCAGAACGCATCGTCAAGCACGCGGCGCAAGGCCAGGTACAGGGCCCACGTGGCGGCGAAATGCAGCAGGATGCCGAAGAGGCGGTACACGAATTCGTTGGGTCCGGTGACCTTCCACACCTGACCCACGACCCAGTACAGCAGCGGGAACTCCCCCGCGCTGTTCCCGGAGTACCCGTCATCCGCAATGCGCGCATGGATCTCCGGTTCGAGGAACGGCCGCCCTCTCCGGTAGTTCTCCGTGATGGACAGGCAGTCCGTCTGCCGCCACAGGTGGCAGGGTGCGGGACGGGTGTGCAGCACGCGTCCTCCTTCATACACGGAGAACATGAGCAGAAAACCCAACGCCAGCAACCACCCCGGACCGGGTCGCGGACCGCTGGCGAACGGGACCCGCATCGCGCCGCTCCTCACACCGCCATCTCCGGCTCGTTCCCCGTGGCCACCAGCCGGCCCTCCGTCTTGGCGCGGATCTCCTCCACGCTCACCCCCGGGGCCCGCTCACGCAGCACGAACCCCTCGGTGGTGATGTCGAACACGCCCAGGTCGGTCACCACCTTCCTCACGCAGCCCACGCCGGTGAGCGGCAGCGTGCAGCGCTGGAGCAGCTTGCTTTCGCCGGCCTTGTTGGTGTGCAGCATCACCACGATGATGTTCTGCGCGCTGGCCACCAGGTCCATGGCCCCGCCCATGCCCTTCACCATCTTGCCAGGGATCTTCCAGTTGGCGATGTCGCCGTTGTCGGCCACCTCCATGGCGCCCAGCACGGTGAGCTGCACCTTCTGCGCGCGGATCATGGCGAAGCTGGTGGCGCTGTCGAAGATGGCCGCGCCCGCCTTGAGCGTCACCGTCTGCTTGCCCGCGTTGATCAGGTCGGCATCCTCCTCGCCCTCGACGGGGAAGGGCCCCATGCCCAGGATGCCGTTCTCGCTCTGCAGCTCCACGTGGATGCCGGGCGGGATGTAGTTGGCCACGAGGGTGGGGATGCCGATGCCGAGGTTCACGTAGAAGCCGTCGCGCAGCTCGCGGGCGATGCGCTGGGCCATCTGTTCCTTGGTGAGCGCCATGGGGTCAGGGCTGTATGCGGTGGATGTGCACCTGCACGCGGCCGAACTGAACGGGCCTTCGCGGTGCGTTCCAAAAGTAGAGCACATGCCGCACCGCACCGGGCACGGGCCGCAACACACGCCACGCCGTGAAGTGCTCGCCCCGCCAACGCGGTCGCTGCAGCGCGGGGCGCACCTCCTCATGCGCCAGCTCGCGGCCCAGGCTGTCCAGGGCCACGATGGCCAGCACGAGGTCCTGCACCGGTCCTTCTGCGCTCAGCGTGCACGACACCTCCACGGCGCGGGGTTCCGTTCCGACCGGCGTCGACAGCAGGTCGAAGTAGGCCTTCGGACGCAGCGGCGGATCCACCATCAGGCTGTCGACGGGCGTGAGCATCAGTGGCCGCGCACGACGCATCAGATGCAGGCCGGTCCCCTCATGCACGTCCTCCACGACAAAGCCCTGTCGCGCGGCCTCGACATGCCGGCCATCCGCGATGCGGACATCGTGAAGGCCTTCCGGGAAGTCGGTAGTGTGCGGGACCGGCGACCCGAACGGCCGTCCGTTCAGCGGTACGGAGAAGCCGAGCTGGTGATAGGCGCCCACCACCGGCGTGCGGCCCAGCCGCCGTTCGAGGGCCGCGATGCGCGTCAGGAAACGGTCGGGCACGCTCTGCTCGGCCCACAGCGCCGTGTGGTCGAAGTTGAGCCCGGCCAGCGTGCGCAGCGGGAACCACAGCAGCATGATCGCCGCGTAGCGTGCCCGGGGTCGTTGTGCGGACCACACGTCGGCCCCATGTCCGGCGACAAGCAGCCACAGCGGCACCAGATGCAGCCCGGCCCTGTCCTCCGCATGGTTGACATCGAGCAGCTCGGCCATGCCCACACGCATCAAGGCGTCGGCCAGCAGCAGGCCGGTGAGCACGGCCAAGGGGGTCGCCCAGGTGCGGCGGCGCACCACGACCACCGCGGCGACCAACACGACGAGCATCACCGCAGCGCGCCAGGACCATCCGTCAGCCCCGAGCACCCAACGGCAGAGGGAGCCCACGGTGACGGCCACGAAGCCCTCCGTGCTGCCATGGTACAGCAGTCCCTGCGCCCGCAGGTCGAAGGCATGCCGCACAGCGAACAGGAACGGCAGCAGGCCCAGGAGCATCCAAAGGGCCAGCTGAGCGCGGCGTTGCGGTACACCGCAGAGCAGGATGAGGCCCAACGCAGCGAGCACCACGCCCCATAGGGGGATCAGGGCCAGCACCGCCGCGTTGGCCAGCAACAGACCCGCCAGGGCTTGCGTCAGCGCGCTCAAGCTGCGCTCGGGCATCCACCGCAGCAGGCCATCGAGGGCCACGGCGAGGAAGGCCAGCTCCAGCGCATAGCCGCGGAACAGGGCGAAGAACTCGAAGGCGAACGGGCAGGCCAGTAACGCGGTCCAGGTGCACCAGCGCACGGTGCGGTCGCGCAGGCCCCGGCCCAGGCGCCACACGCACCAGGCGTAGAGCGGAAAGGCCAGCAGGCTCCCCAGCCGTGCGGTGAACACGGTGGTGCCGAAGAGCTGCACGACCAGCGTGCCGATGGCCGAGCTCAGGAGGTGGTTGTTGGCATCGGGGTGGGCCTGTGGAGGCAGGAAGATGCCGGGTTCCGCATACCAGTAGAGCGAGGCGCACTCGTCGTGCACGAAGGGCACGGTGGCTGCGCGCACCATCAGGACCGCCCACAGCGCGAGCGTGGCGAGCTGGTAAAGCCGTTCGTCGCGCCGAACGTTCGCCATGCGGCGGGGTTGGCCGGTCAGCCGCGCTTGCGCACGGTGCGCTGTTCGATGCGCTTCTCGTACCGTTCGCCTTGGAAGATGCGGTGCACGAAGATGCCCGGAGTGTGCACGTGGTCGGGCTCCAGCTCGCCGGGCTCCACCAGTTCCTCCACCTCGGCCACGGTGATGGTGCCGGCCATGGCCATCATGGGGTTGAAGTTGCGGGCCGTGTGGCGGTACACGAGGTTGCCGAGGCGGTCGCCTTTCCAGGCCTTCACCAGGGCGAAGTCGGCGCGCAGCCAGCGCTCCATCACGTACATGCGGCCATCGAACTCCCGGGTCTCCTTGCCCTGTGCCACCTCGGTGCCGTAGCCGGCCGGGGTGAAGAAGGCCGGGATGCCCGCCCCTCCGGCGCGGCAGCGTTCGGCCAGGGTGCCTTGCGGGATCAGTTCCACCTCGAGCTCGCCGCTCAGCATCTGGCGCTCGAACTCGTCGTTCTCGCCCACATAGCTGCTGATCATCTTCCGGATCTGCTTGGTCCGCAGCAGCAGGCCGAGGCCGAAGTCGTCCACGCCCGCGTTGTTGCTGATGCAGGTGAGCCCCTTGACGCCGCTGCGTACCAGGGCGGCGATGCAGTTCTCGGGGATGCCGCACAGCCCGAAGCCGCCCACCATCAGGGTCATGTCATCACGGATGCCTTCGAGGGCCGCATCGGCATCGGCCACCACCTTGTTCATGCTCATGGCGCAGGGAATGCGGCGAAGATAGCCGGACGCCCCGGCCTGTCGGGCTCACTCCCACGTGGGGCCATCATGCTCGATGGGGCCCTGTTGCAGCCGTCCGCGGCAGTCGAGCAGCTCGGTGTCGAACCCGGCGGGCCGCTCGAAGTCGGCGGTGGACAGGCCGATGGTGCTGTCGGCGTACACCTTGTTCATGAAGTAGCCATAGATCGGCAGCGCCATGTTGGCGCCCTGACCCTTGTCGGTGCTGCTGAAGCGCACGCTGCGGTCCTCCGCGCCGGTCCACACGCCGGTCACCAGGTCGGGCGTGATGCCGATGAACCAGCCGTCGCTGTTGTTCTGTGTGGTGCCGGTCTTTCCGGCCATCGGCGCCTTGATGTTGGCGTACTTGGCGCGGGCTCCACCGCTGCTGCGGATGCGCATGCCGGTGCCCACCACCTTGCCGGTGCCCCGGTTGTAGGCCCCGTCCACCACGCCCTTCAACAGATTGAGCATGATGTAGGAGGTCTGCTCGTCGAGGGCCTCCTCGGTGCGCGGCACCAGGTCGAAGATGGTGTTGCCGTTCTTGTCCTCCACGCGCGTGAAGAGCACCGGCTCGATGTACACGCCCTTGTTGGCGAAGGCCGCAAAGGCGCTGGTCATCTCCATCAGGGTGAGGTCGGCCACGCCCAGGCAGAGGCTGGGCACGGGCTCCAACGGGCTGTTGACGCCCATGTGCCGCGCCAGCACGGTCACCGCCTCCGGGCTGTACTGCTTCATCAGCCAGGCGGTGATGGTGTTGATGGAATTGGCCAGCGCAAACTTCAGGGTGACCAGGCCGCCGTACTTGGCGTCGCTGTTCTTGGGGCACCAGTCCGGCTGACCCTCGGGCATGTCGAAGCATACCAGCTGGTTGGGCAGCTCCTTGCAGGGGTCGAGGCCCTCGCGGATGGCGGTCGCGTACACGAAGGGCTTGAAGGTGGACCCCACTTGTCGGCGGGCCTGCTCCACGTGGTCGTACTGGAAGTGCTTGAAGTCGATGCCGCCCACCCAGGCCTTCACGAAACCGGTGCCCGGGTCCACGCTCAGCAGACCGCTCTGCAGGAAG